>NZ_CP011503.1:651655-977482 GCF_001028665.1 Burkholderia pyrrocinia | reverse complement strand
GTGCCCTGGATCGTGTCGCCGTTGTCGAGCAGCAGCGTGTTCGGGTACTGCGCACGCGCCTGCGCGATCAGCGTCGACACGCGCTCGAAGCCGAGCGAATTGTCGGCGGCGAGCTTGAAATAGTCATACGACAGCACGTTGGTGTGCAGGTCGGTCGTTTCGAGCAGCGCGAGCGTGGCCGTCGTGCCGACGGGCGCCTGGGCCTGCGTCTGCGACGACGGCGGAGCGTTGACGTCGTCGCCGCCGCAACCGGCGAGGGCAAAGGCGAGGCTGGCGAGCGCGGCGACGGCCGGTACGCGGCGGCGGGAAAGCGGGGGGAAACGCATCGGTTGTCCTGTTCGGTTTTCTGTTCTGTTATGGCGAGGTGCGCAACGAAATGGCGGCGCGGGGCGCCGACGGCCTGTGGTGCGGCGCGTGAGAGTATCGAAAGGAAACGTGACGGAAGAATGAAAGGCGCTGACGCCGGCAGCGGGCCGCGACGTGCGGCGGCCTCCGGGCAGGTCCGGGCCGGGCCGGGCGTCCCAGCTGGGCGCCCCCGGTCAGGGCCCCCCAGCCAGGCGCTCCCACGGAAATCCTCACGTCGCGGCGGCGGGCGGTTCGCTACAATGACCGCTGTCATCCTTTTGCAAACAAGCTGCCCTTGGACTTCGAGACTCCTCCCGGCCTGTCGGTCGACGCCGGCGGCCAGGGCCAGACGGTGCGCCTGACCGGCCAGTGGACCGCAATCGCGCTCGCGCGCAATCGCGGCGCGGTCGCGCGCCGCGTCGCGAGCATCGCGTCCGGGCGTGTGAGCGAATGGGATCTGTCCGGCATCGAGCGGCTCGACCACGTCGGCGGCCAGGCGCTGTGGCGCGTGTGGGGCCGCAAGCTGCCGGACGGCGTCGCGCTGAGCGACACGCAGCGCACGATCTTCGAGCGCATCGAGCGGCTCGACAGCGGGCGCGAGGCGCCCGAGCGCGTCGTGCGCTTCGATCCCGTCACGCGGCTCGGCCTGGCGATCTTCACGTTCGGCGAACACCTGCAGGGCGGCATCGCGATGTTCGGCCTCGTGATCCTCGATGCGCTGTCGGTGCTGCGCCGCCCGAAGACGATGCCGTGGAAGGAGACGTCGGCGAACATCTACAGCGCCGGCGCGCAGGCGCTGCCGATCACCGCGCTCGTCGCGTTCCTGATCGGCATCGTGCTCAGCTACCTGTCCGCGCAGCAGCTGCAGATGTTCGGCGCGAACCGCTATATCGTGAACATCCTCGGGCTGTCGGTGATCCGCGAGCTCGGTCCCGTGCTGTCGGCGATCCTCGTCGCGGGCCGCTCGGGCTCGGCGATCACCGCGCAGATCGGCGTGATGCGCGTGACCGAGGAGCTCGACGCGATGCGCGTGATGGGCATCCCGCACGGGCTGCGGCTGGTTCTGCCGCGCGTGCTCGCGCTCGGCGTCGCAATGCCGCTGCTCGTGATGTGGACCAACATCATCGCGCTGACGGGCGGCGCGCTTGCAGCGAAACTCGTGCTCGGGATCGACGTCAACTATTTCGTGCGCTCGCTGCCGGGCGTCGTGCCGATCGCGAACCTGTACATCGGCGTCGGCAAGGGCGTCGTGTTCGGCATGCTGATCGCGCTGGTCGCCTGCCATTTCGGCTTTCGGATCAAGGCGAACTCGCAGAGCCTCGGTGAAGGCACGACCACGTCGGTCGTGTCGTCGATCACGGTCGTGATCCTCGCCGACGCGGTGTTCGCGATCCTGTTCCAGAACGTGGGGCTCGGATGAACACATCGAACGATTCGGCGGCCGATGCCGCGCCGGCCGGTGCCGCGTCGGTCGGCACGCAGCCGGCCGCGGCGGATGGCGGCGACCTCGTGATCGAGGTGCGCAACCTGACCAAGCGCTACGGGCGCAACATCATTCACCAGAAGCTCGATTTCGACGTGCGGCGCGGCGAGATCGTGTCGATCGTCGGCGGCTCGGGCTCCGGCAAGACGACGCTCGTGCGGCAGATCCTCGGCCTCGAGCGGCCGACGTCGGGCACGATCAAGGTGTTCGGCGAAGATACGGCGACGATCGACGCCGAGAGTGCGCGGATGATGCGCACGCGCTCCGGGATGCTGTTCCAGCAGGGCGCGCTGTTCTCGTCGATGACGGTGTTCGACAACGTCGCGCAGCCGCTGCGCGAACTCGGCCGCGTGCCGCCGGACCTGCTGCACGACATCGTGATGCTGAAGCTCGAGATGGTCGGGTTGCCGTGCAAGCACGCGTCGAAGATGCCGGCCGCGCTGTCGGGCGGGATGGTGAAGCGGGTCGGCATCGCGCGCGCGATCGCGCTCGAGCCCGAGCTGCTGTTTCTCGACGAGCCGACGGCCGGCCTCGATCCGGAGGCGTCCGACGAGTTCGTCGAGCTGATCGCGACGCTGCACCGCACGCTCGGGCTGACCGTCGTGATGGTGACGCACGATCTCGACACGATGGTCGCGCTGTCGACGCGCGTCGCGGTGCTGGCCGACCGCAAGGTGCTGGTCGCCGCGCCGGTCGAGGAGGTCGCGAACGTCGACCATCCGTTCATCCACGAATATTTCCTGGGGCTGCGCGGGCGCCGCGCATTGCAGGCGTTGCCGCCCGAGCGGCGCGCGAAGCTGCCGAAGGCGGCCCTCGAACCGGCGCTGTCGAGCGTCGAGCTGTAGGCGAGGCAAGGAGCAAGGAATCCGCGAATGGAAAACAAATCACATGCGTTCTGGGCCGGCCTGTTCACGATCGCGCTGACGCTCGCGATCGCGGGCACCGTGTTCTGGTTCAACGTCGACCGCACCGTGCGCGTGCCGTACGACCTGCTCGCGCGCACCAACGTGACGGGGCTGTTCCCGGACGCGGCCGTGCGTTTTCGCGGCCTCGACGTCGGCAAGGTGCAGTCGATCGGCTTCGATCGCACGCATCCGGGCCAGATCCGGATCCGGATTCTCGTCGACCACGATGCGCCGATCACGCAGTCGACCTACGGCAGCCTCGGCTTCCAGGGCGTGACGGGCATCGCGTTCGTGCAGCTCGAGGATACGGGCCGCGATTTGTCGCCGCTGCCGTCGACGGCGAAGAAGATCGCGCAGATCCCGATGCGGCCGAGCCTGTTCGACCAGATCCAGGAGCGCGGCGACGTGCTGCTGCGGCAGCTCGAACTGGCCGCGAAGAGCGCGAACGAGCTGATGTCGCCCGAGATGCGCGAGCAGTTGCGCGCGACGGCCGAAAGCCTGCAGCACGCGGCCGATGGCGCGACGACGCTGTCGAAGCAACTCGCCCCGGCCGTCGCCGCGCTGCCGCAGACGATGCACGAGGTGAACCGCACGATGGCGTCGGCGAACACGCTGCTGCAGCCGAACGGGCCGCTCGTGTCGAACCTGAACAAGGCCGGCACGGCCGCCGAGCAGGTCGGCGTCGCGCTGAACGACCTCAACGCGCGCGTGCAGTACGACACGCTGCCGCGCTTCAATGCGCTGGCCGGCAGCGTCGGCGACGCGTCGCGGCAATTGAAGGACGTCGCCGGTGAACTCGGCCGCAACCCGCGCAGTCTGTTGTTCGGTTCGCCCGGCGTGTCGCCGGGGCCCGGCGAAGCGGGCTTCGTCTGGCCGGGTGCGACGGCCGGGAAGTGAAGCGGGCCGGAAACCCGTCGATCGTCCGGCCGGAAACGGCCAGGCAGTGACGTCCATCGAAACCGGAAACATCATGCAGGAATACGCCATGCCACGAATCCTTGACCGCGCGCTGCGCCCGGCCGCGGCCGCGCTCGCCGTGCTGACGCTTGCGCTTGCGGCCGGTTGCGCCGGCAACAGTGCGGCGCTGACGAATGTCCGCTACGACCTCGGGCCGGCCGCGTCGGTGGTGACCGCCGGTTCGGGCCCTGCGCTGAAGGTGCTCGATATCGCTGCGCCCGACGCGCTCGATTCGGACAAGTTCGCGTACCGCCTCGCGTACGCGGATGCGCAGCACGTGGCCGTCTATCGCGACAGCCGCTGGACCGCGCCGCCCGCGCAACTGCTCACGCAGCGGCTGCGCGGCGCGCTGTCGTCGCGCGGCGCGGTGCTCGAAGGATCCGACGGCGTGCGCGCGCCGACCCTCAAGGTCGACCTGAACGAATTCGAGCAGGTGTTCGACGGGCAGTCGCAGAGCCACGGCGCGGTCACCGCGCGCGCGACGCTGACGCTGGACGGCAAGGTGCTCGGCCAGCGCACCTTCGTCGCGCGCGCACCGTCGAGCACGCCCGACGCGGCCGGCGGCGCGCGTGCGCTCGCGGCGGCAAGCGACGAGCTCGTGTCGCAGATCGCCGCGTGGGTCGGCATGCAGGCGTACGCGGGCACGCCGTGACGCGCACCGTGCAGCCGCGATGAACGCGACCGGCATGCATCGCGCATCGCCGCTCGCTCGGCAGGCCTTTGCCGCCTACGCGGCGCTCATCGTCTACGCGTCTTTGTATCCGTTCGAAGGCTGGGTGTCGCTCGGCATCGGGCCGTTCGACTACCTGTTCGCGCCGATGCAGCGCTATGTGACCGCGTTCGACGTGGTCACGAACGTGCTCGGTTACTTGCCGTTCGGCGCGCTCGGCGTGCTCGCGCTGCACCCGCGCTGGCGCGGGGTTGCCGCGACGCTGATCGCGGGCGCGCTCGGCGTGCTGCTGTCCGGCTCGATGGAGGCGCTGCAGACCTACCTGCCGACGCGCGTCGCGTCGAATCTCGATCTCGCGTCCAACGCGCTCGGCGCGCTGCTGGGCGCGGCGCTCGTCGCGCCGGCCACCGGGGCGCTGCTCGATCGCGGCGCGCTGCGCCGGCTGCGCTTCGCATGGTTCGAGCCCGACGGCGCGACGCCGTTGCTGCTCGCCGCGCTGTGGCCGTTCGCGATCCTGTTTCCGTCGCCGTTCCTGTTCGGCATCGGCGACTGGCCGGCCGCGCTGTGGGAGCGCGCCGACGCGTCGATGCAGGACACGCTGCTCGCGTGGCTGCCGGCCGCGTGGCGCGTGAGCGAATGGCCCGAGCGCGTCGACGGCTGGCTGTCCGACTCCGCGTGGGAGGCCGCGCTCGGCGGGCTGATGCTGTTCGCCGCACTGGCGATCGCGTCGCTCGCGATGCGGCCGCGCGCACCGCGCATCCGGCTGCTGATCGCGCTCGTCGTCGCGACGCTCGTGCTGAAGGCGGCCGCGACGTTCATGCAGTCGGCCACCGGCCTCGTCGTCGTGTGGGCGACGCCCGGCGCACGGCTCGGCATCGAGCTCGGTTTCGCGGCCGCGCTCGTCGCGCTGCGCGTGCCGGCGACCTGGCGTGCGACGCTCGCGGCGCTTGCGTTGCTGGCCGGCGTGGCGCTCGTCAACCTGCTGCCGGTCAATCCGTTCTTCGACTTCACGCTGTCGGGCTGGCGGCAGGGCCGCTACGTGCACTTCAACAGCATCGCGCGCTGGCTCGCGTGGATCTGGCCCTACGCGGCGCTGATCTGGCTCGGCCAGCGCGTCGAGCACGCGTGGCTGCCGGCCGCGGTGCGGCGCTGACGCGACGGTCCGGGCCGCGCGGCTGCCGCTTCATCGCGGGCAGCGGCGCGCGCCGGTCGCTATAATCGTCCGCAACATCATCCGTTGCTCCATGCAACGGCAATCGCCCCTCTTTCCGCCCGGCGTCGCGCCGGGCCGCTCGCCACCATCATGGATTCCTACTACCAGCACCACGTCTTCTTCTGCCTGAACCAGCGCGACCCGGGCGCCGAGCGCCCGAGCTGCGCGCAATGCGACGCGCAGACCATGCAGGAATACGCGAAAAAGCGCGTGAAGGAACTCGGCCTCGCGGGGCCCGGCAAGGTTCGCATCAACAAGGCCGGCTGCCTCGACCGCTGCGAGGAAGGGCCCGTGATGGTCGTGTATCCGGAAGGCACGTGGTACACGTACGTCGACCAGGCCGACATCGACGAGATCGTCGAATCGCACCTGCGCGACGGCAAGGTCGTCGATCGCCTGAAGATCTGAGCGGGCCGGCCGAATGAACGTTCATACGCAGAAATCGTTGATCGCGGGCCCGGTCGGGCAGATCGAAATCGCGGTCGACCTGCCCGATGCCGTGCGCGAAGGCGGCGCCGCGCCGCGCGGCATCGCGCTCGTCGCGCATCCGCACCCGCTGTTCGGCGGCACGATGGACAACAAGGTCGCGCAGACCCTGGCGCGTACGCTCGTGCAGCTCGACTACGTCGTCTACCGGTCGAACTTCCGCGGCGTCGGCGCGACCGAAGGCGTGCACGACAACGGCACCGGCGAGGCCGACGACCTGCTCGCGGTGCTCGCGCACATGCGCGCGCAGCCCGCGTATGCGGACCTGCCGCTCGTGCTCGCGGGCTTCTCGTTCGGCACCTTCGTGCTGTCGCATGTCGCGAAGCGGCTGCGCGACGCGGGCGAGTCGATCGAGCGGATGGTGTTCGTCGGCACGGCCGCGAGCCGCTGGCAGGTGGCCGACGTGCCGGAGAACACGCTCGTGATCCACGGCGAAACCGACGACACGGTGCCGATCGCATCGGTGTACGACTGGGCGCGGCCGCAGGAGCTGCCGGTCGTCGTGAT
Source organism: Burkholderia pyrrocinia (assembly GCF_001028665.1). Taxonomy (NCBI): domain Bacteria; kingdom Pseudomonadati; phylum Pseudomonadota; class Betaproteobacteria; order Burkholderiales; family Burkholderiaceae; genus Burkholderia; species Burkholderia pyrrocinia. The sequence goes on along the minus strand of NZ_CP011503.1, from coordinate 970,916 downwards.
CCCCGGCGCCGAGCATTTCCTCCATCGCAAGCTGCATGTGCTGAAGCGCATCATCGTCGACGCATGGCGCTAGCCGGCACGCGGGCGCCGGCGTAACGGCCGGCGGCTCGCGTCGCGTACCCGACATCCGGCACCCGCCGGATACGCGATCCACCCGCGCGACATCGCGCCGCGCAACCCGACTTTGCGCATTGCCATGAGCACGAATCCGCCGGCACGTCGGCGCCGCCTGGCGCCGGACGCTACACCCGGTTCCCGAAAACGCCGTTCGCGGCCACGTATAATGGCCGCATTTCGCGTCGCCCGCGGCCCGGCTGGGCCCATGCGGCGCTCGTTTCGCCGCCTGTCCGCCCGCTCGCGACGGTCGCGAACCGATCGCGTCCGCACGAGTCCAACCGGCGCGTTTCGCGTCGCCCGACGATGTCGGGCGAGTGCCCGAAACGCCCGCCGCCTTGCCGTTCAACCCTGCGCGTTTCGCACCGCACTTTCTGCCATCAGCCTGAATCGATCATGCGTCTGTCTCCCCAAGGCCTCAAGTCCCTCGCTTCCTCCATCGCCTTCGGCACCGCCGCGCGCAACGTCGCGCTCGGCGTGATGCTGCCCGTCGCGCTCGCGTCGACGATCGTCGTCGCCGAGGCGAAGCCGGCCGCCAAGGCCAAGGCCGCGCATGCGGCGCCGGCCGCCGCCGCCGAGCAGTTCACCGGCGCGCCCGCGACCTTCATGCCGGGCGCGGTGCCGCCGCCGGGCGTGAATGCGCGCTCGTGGGTGCTCGTCGACGCGACGAGCAACACGGTGCTCGCATCGGGCAATGCGGACGAGCGCGTCGAGCCTGCATCGCTGACGAAGCTGATGACGGCCTACCTCGTGTTCGAGGCGCTCGACAAGAAGAAGATCTCGATGGAGCAGATCGTCACGCCGAGCGAAGCGGTGCGCCGTGTCGGCCGCGACGAGTCGCGCATGTTCATCGAGGCGAACAAGCCGGTGTCCGTGCATGACCTCGTGTACGGGATGATCATCCAGTCGGGCAACGACGCAGCGATCGCGCTGGCCGAACTCGTCGGCGGTAGCGAAGGGCAGTTCGTCACGCTGATGAACGCCGAGGCGCAGCGCCTCGGCATGAAGGGCACGCACTTCGCCGACGTGAACGGCATGCCCGACCCGAACCACTACACGACGGCCGGCGACCTCGCGAAGCTGTCCGCGCACCTGATCCGCGATTTTCCGCAGTACTACAGCATCTTCTCGGAGAAGGAATTCAAGTACAACAACATCCGCCAGGGCAACCGCAACCGTCTGCTGTGGCTCGACCCGACGGTCGACGGCCTGAAGACGGGCCATACGCAGGCGGCCGGCTACTGCCTGATCGCGTCGGCGAAGCGCGCGATCCCGGGCGTCGACGGCCAGCGCCGCCTGGTGTCGGTGATGATGGGCGAGCAGAAGGAAGCCGAGCGCACGCAGGACAGCATGAAGATGCTGAACTACGGCTACAGCGCGTTCGATTCGGTGCGCCTGTTCAAGGGCGGCCAGGCGATCTCGACGCCGCGCATCTACAAGGGCAAGGAAAACACCGTGCAGGTCGGCGTGAAGGGCGACCAGTGGGCGACCGTGCCGCGCGGCCTCGGCGACAAGGTCAAGACGGAAGTCGACGTCAACGCGCCGCTGATCGCGCCGCTCGCGGAAGGCCAGCAGGTCGGCACCGTGAAGATCGTCGCCGACGGCAAGACGCTGTCCGAATTCCCGGTCGTCGCGCTGCAGGCCGTGCCGGAAGCGGGTATCTTCGGGCGTATCTGGGACTCGATCCTGCTGATGTTCAGCAAGAAGAAGTAAGCACGACGGGCCTTTGTTTTTACGACTTCATCCCCATCTGTCATCACCATGAGCCAAGCCGAATTCGAACCGATCGTCTACCTCAGCGTCTCGTCGCAGGAGGAACTGGTGCCGCTGTCCGAGGCCCGTGTCCCGGTGCTCGACCGCGGGTTCATCTTCGGCGACGGCGTGTATGAAGTCGTTCCCGTTTATGCGCACGACGGCGCGCACGTGCCGTTCCGGATCGAGCAGCATCTGGAGCGGCTCGCGCGCAGCCTGAAGAAGATCGGCATCGACAACCCGCATGATGCCGCCGGCTGGCGTGCGCTGATCGAGCGCGTCGTCGCGGCGAATGCCGAAGGCCTCGGCGACGGCAACGCGCTCGTCTACCTGCAGGTGACGCGCGGCGTCGCGAAGCGCGGCCATGCGTTCCCGGCGAATGCGGTGCCGACGGTGTTCGCGATGACCAGCCCGCTGCGCCTGCCGCCGGAAGAGGAGCGCGCGAAGGGCGTGCGCTGCGTGACGGCCGAGGATCGCCGCTGGCTGCATTGCGACATCAAGTCGATCTCGCTGCTCGGCAACGTGCTGATGGCGCAGCATGCGGCGGAACGCGATGCGTTCGAGACGCTGCAGTTGCGCGACGGCTACCTGACCGAAGGCTCGTCGTCGAACGTGTGGATCGTGAAGAACGGCGAGCTGCTCGCGCCGCCGCGCAGCAACAAGATCCTCGAGGGGATCCGTTACGCGCTGGTCGAGCAACTTGCCGACGAATGCGGCATTCCGTTCGTCGCGCGCGAGATCAGCGAAGCGGAGTTGCGCGCGGCCGACGAAATCATGATCACGTCGGCCACGAAGGAAGTGCTGCCCGTCACGTCGCTCGACGATCTGCCCGTGCAGGGCGGCAAGCCGGGCCCCGTGTTCGCGGCGTTGTACGACGCGTACCAGCGTGCGAAGGCACGCGAGTTTGAACAGTTTGACCTAACCCGGAGAAAATGATGAGCGAACCGACCAAAACCGTCGAGGTCACCGGCGCGATCGAGACCCGGAAGGAGTCGCTGCTGGAGTTCCCGTGCGATTTCCCGATCAAGATCATGGGCAAGGCGCACCCCGAGTTCAAGGACACGATCTTCAAGGTCGTCGCCGTTCACGACAACGAGATCGATGTCGAGAAGATCGAGGAGCGCGCGTCGAGCGGGGGCAATTACACGGGCCTCACGATCACCGTGCGCGCGACGAGCCAGGAACAGCTCGACAACATCTATCGCGCGCTGACCGGCCATCCGATGGTCAAGGTCGTACTCTAAGCGCCTTCCATCCTCCTTCCTGCGCGCACTCGGCGGGGGTCTTCCCCGCCGCGCGTCGCGCGTCCAGTTCGTCGCACAGCCGCTTGTATTCGGCGACTTCGTCGAGCAGCCAGGTCCTGAACGCCTGCACGCGCGGCGTGTTCAGCAGCGGCGGCGGACACACGAAAAAATAGTGCCACGGGCTCGGCCCGTCGATGTCGAACAGGCGCACGATGCGCCCGTCCAGCAGGTCGTGCACCGCAAGCGAGCGGCGCACGAGCGCGATGCCCTGGCCGTCGATCGCGGCCAGCAGCAGGTTCGACGAATCCTGGTACAGAATCCCCCGCTTCGGCTCGGTCAGCGTATCGAGCCCTGCCGCGTCGAACCATGGCCGCCACAGCTCGTCGTCCGAGCGCAGCAGGTTGTAGTGCACGAGATCGGCGGGCGTCTGCGGCAGCTTGCCGCCGTTCAGCGTCGGCGCGCACGCCGGAAAGAACACCTCCTCGAACAGCGGCTCGACGTGCAGCCCCGGATAGCTGCCGAAGCCGAAGCGGATCGCGAGATCGACATCGTCGCGCGCGAAATCGGTGAGCGAGTTGGTCGACTGCAGCTCGACGTCGATTTCCGGATGTCGCTCGATGAAGGTGCCGATGCGCGGCGTGATGAAGCGCGCGGCGAACGACGACAGCATCGACACCACGAGCCGCCGGTCGCGGTCGCTCGCGCGCACGTCGCGTGTCGCGTCGGCGATCACCATCAGCGCGGTGCGAATCTGCTGCGCGTAGCGCATGCCGGCGTCGGTCAGGCACAGCCGCTTGCCGTTGCGCGTGAAAAGCTGCACCCCGAGCTCCTCCTCGAGCGCGCGCACCTGGTGGCTGACCGCCCCGTGCGTGACGTACAGCTCGTCGGCGGCGCGCGAGAAATTCTCGTGACGGGCGGCGGCTTCGAACGCGCGAATCGCGTTCAGAGCAGGCAGCTGGCGGAGGTCCATTTGCTAATTTTCCTCACATCGACGTGAAAAATGGTCGTTTGGTTGGACGCCTTGATTTGACTACGATTGTAGCCATCGAAGCAATTATTGGCGGAGTCGATCATGCAAGAAATCTCTTCAAGCATCACGTTCGAAATCCCCGTGGGCGAAACCGTGCCGTTGAAGGTGCAACGCAGCACGCGGCTGATTGTCCAGTGCGGGCCGGTCTGGGCCACGCGCAGCAACGACGTCGACGACTACTTCCTGGTCGATGGCGAGACGCTGAAGCTGCGTCGCGGCGAACGGCTGTGGCTCAGTGCGGAAGGCCGGGAGGGCGCGTGCGTCGCGTTCTCGGTGTCGCGACCGACCAGGGAAGTCGCGCTCGGCGGGCTGGCACGGCTGCGCGAACGCGTCGCCGCGCTGCTCCACGACGGATGGCGCACGGTCTGACGATCATTTCCTCCGACGGATACTGACAATCCGTCCCTTTCCCAGGCCGGCGAGACCCATGGGTTTTCGGTAAACTACCGCCCATGTCCGTTTCGCCGGTTTCCATCGTGTCCACGCCTGTCGCCGTTTCCGCATCGCCCGCCGAATCGCCGGTTCACCCGGTCACCGTGCGCTGGCGGGGCGTCGAGACCTACGAGGCCAGCTTCGACGCGATGCGCGCGTTCACCGACACGCGCACGGCCGACACCGGCGACGAGATCTGGCTGGTCGAGCATCCGCCCGTCTACACGCTCGGCCAGGCGGGCGATCCGGCCCACCTGCTGGTGGCCGACAGCGGCGTGCCGCTCGTGAAGGTCGACCGCGGCGGGCAAATCACCTATCACGGCCCCGGCCAGATCGTCGCCTACCTGCTGCTGGACCTGCGCCGGCGCAAGCTGATGGTGCGCACGCTCGTGACGAAGATCGAGGAGGCCGTGATCGAAACCCTCGCGGCGTATAATCTCGCTTCGGTCCGCAAGGCGGGCGCGCCCGGGATCTACGTGGCATCCGGCGTGCACGAAGGCGCGAAAATCGCGGCCCTCGGCCTGAAGATCCGCAACGGCTGCAGCTATCACGGGCTGAGCCTGAACGTGAAGATGGATCTGCGCCCGTTTCTTGCGATCAACCCGTGCGGCTATGCCGGACTGGAAACTGTCGACATGGCGAGCCTCGAGGTTGCCGCCGACTGGGACGACGTCGCCCGCACGCTGGTGCGCCGTCTGATCGCCAACCTCGACGGCGCATCCGCGGCCGCCGACAAGCCGCAGGCACTGGAACAATCGAATGACTGACGTTACCGCTTCTCCCGCACCGGCCGATTCGGCCGCGACCCCTGCCTACGATCCGACCGCCAAGCAGAAGGCGCAGGCGAAGACGGCGCGCATCCCGATCAAGGTCATTCCGATCGAGAAGCTGAAGAAGCCCGAGTGGATCCGCGTGAAGGCGGCCACCGGCAGCTCGCGCTTCAACGAGATCAAGACGATCCTGCGCGAGCACAACCTGCACACCGTGTGCGAGGAAGCGAGCTGCCCGAACATCGGCGAATGCTTCGGCAAGGGCACCGCGACGTTCATGATCATGGGCGACAAGTGCACGCGCCGCTGCCCGTTCTGCGACGTCGGCCACGGCCGTCCCGATCCGCTCGACACCGACGAGCCGAAGAACCTCGCGCGCACGATCGCCGCGCTGAAGCTCAAGTACGTGGTGATCACGAGCGTCGACCGCGACGACCTGCGCGACGGCGGCGCCGCTCACTTCGTCGAATGCATCCGCGAAACGCGCGCGCAGTCGCCGGACACGCGCATCGAGATCCTGACGCCGGATTTCCGCGGCCGTCTCGACCGCGCGATCTCGATCCTGAACGCCGCGCCGCCCGACGTGATGAACCACAACCTCGAAACGGTGCCGCGCCTGTACAAGGAAGCGCGCCCGGGTTCGGACTACGCGCACTCGCTGAAGCTGCTGAAGGACTTCAAGGCGCTGCATCCGCACGTCGCGACGAAGTCGGGCCTGATGGTCGGCCTCGGCGAAACGGAAGAGGAAATCCTGCAGGTGATGCGCGACCTGCGCGCGCACGACGTCGACATGCTGACGATCGGCCAGTACCTGCAGCCGTCCGAGCATCACCTGCCGGTGCGTGCGTACGTGCATCCGGATACGTTCAAGATGTACGAGGAAGAGGCGTACAAGATGGGCTTCACGCACGCGGCCGTTGGCGCGATGGTGCGTTCGAGCTATCACGCCGATCTGCAGGCGCATGGGGCCGGGGTGGTCTGAGCGCCGCGTTATTGCCGCCTGCACGCAGTCGAAAAGGCCCGCAGCGATGCGGGCTTTTTTGTTGGTGCGGCTGCGATCCCTGCATTCGCACGGCAATCGCCAACCGACCGGACGCGCGATCCAGTCGAGCATGGAAAGCAAAGCTGAAACGGCATCGATAGCTTCGCAGGATAAGTTCGCTTCCGTCGCGCGCAAAGCTCCTATAGTCGGCTCTCCCGCAGCAATGCCCGCATTCCGAAGGAGAGCCGCATGTCCCGTTTCAGCTTCATCCGCCGCGCCGCCGTCGCGCTGACCGCCCTGGCCGCGCTCGGTGCGGCGCACGCCGAATCGCGCGAAGTCGTGATCGCGTACCAGGACATGGTCGTGCCGTGGCGCTACGCGCAGGCGAGCGGTGAAGTCGAAAAGGCGACCGGCTACAAGGTCACATTCCGCAAGCTCGACAGCGGTGCCGACGTGATCCGCGCGCTCGCGTCGGGCTCCGTGCAGCTCGGCGAAGCCGGGTCGAGCCCGATCGCGGCCGGGCTGTCGCAAGGGCTCGACATCTCGCTGTTCTGGGTGCTCGACAACATCAACGACGCCGAGGCGCTCGTCGCGCGCAACGGCTCGGGCGTCACGAGCGTCGCCGCGCTGAAGGGCAGGAAGATCGGCGTGCCGTTCGTGTCGACGTCGCATTTCCATACGCTCGTCGCGCTGCAGGCCGCGGGCGTCAACCCGAACGACGTGAAGATCGTCAACCTGCGTCCGCCCGAAGTCGCGGCCGCCTGGGCGCGCGGCGACATCGACGCGACCTATATCTGGGATCCCGTGCTCGCGAAGGTCAAGCAGTCGGGCACCGTGCTGACGACGTCGGGCCAGGTTGCGAAAGAAAATGGCAAGGCAACCTTCGACGGCTTCGTCGTGAGCCGCAAGTTCGCGCGCGAGAACCCCGAGTTCGTCACGCGCTTCGTGAAGGTGCTGGCAGCTGCCGATGCCGACTACCGCGCCCATGCGGCCGCGTGGAAGGCCGGCTCGCCGCAGGTCGCGGCGGTGGCGAAGGTATCGGGCGCGAACGCGCAGGACGTGCCGGCCAGCCTCGCGCTCTACGCATTCCCGACGGCGGCCGAGCAGGCGTCGCCGACGTGGCTCGGCGGCGGTGCGCAATCGGGTGCCGCGAAGTCGCTCGCGGCCACCGCCACGTTCCTCAAATCGCAGGGCACGATCCAGACGGTGCTGTCCGATTATTCGGCCGGCGTCGATCCGCAGTTCGTGCAGAAGGCCACGCGCTGAGCGCGGTGATTTATCGCGGAGCCGTCGATCATGAGCACGCTGGAAGTTCGTCAGGTATCGGTTGCCTATCCGGGCGAGCGCGGTCGGCCGACGACGCAGGCGCTCGCGCGCGTCGACCTGCGCATCGATGCCGGTGAATTCGTCGTCGCGCTCGGTGCGTCCGGGTGCGGAAAGACGACGCTGCTGAACTGCATGGCCGGCTTCGTCGCGCCGACGACCGGCGACGTGCGCGTCGACGGCGTGCCGGTCACGGGCCCCGGTGCCGATCGCGGCGTCGTGTTCCAGAAATACGCGCTGCTGCCGTGGCTCGACGTGCTCGACAACGTCGCGCTCGGGCTGCGTTTCGCGCGCGTGTCGAAGGCCGAGCGCGAAGCGCGGGCGCGCGAGATGCTCGTGCTGGTCGGGCTCGACAAGCATGCGCATGCGCGCGTGTACGAGCTGTCGGGCGGGATGCAGCAGCGCGTCGGCATCGCGCGTGCGCTTGCGAGCGACCCGCGCTTGCTGCTGATGGACGAGCCGATGGGCGCGCTCGACGCGATGACGCGCGGCACGATGCAGGCGCTCGTGCTCGACGTGTGGGCGCGCACCGGCAAGACGGTGTTCTTCATCACGCACGACGTCGAGGAGGCGCTGTTTCTCGCGACGCGTCTCGTCGTGATGACGCCCGGCCCCGGCCGGATCGCGGAAACCTTCGAACTGCCGTTCGCGCGCCGCTACGTCGAATCGCGCGATGCGCGCGCGGTGAAGTCTTCCGCGGATTTCATCGCGTGGCGCGAGCGGCTGATCGCGTATCTGCATCGCGACGAAGCGGTCGGGGAAGCCGCGTGACGCGCGAGCTCGCGCGGCAGGGCGCGTCCGTCGGGCGCGGCCGGATCAGCACTTTGCACAGGCAGGACAGCATGGGCACGCAGGATTCGTTGACGGCCGATCGTACGGCCGCTGGTTTGCAGCAGAACGTGCGCACGATACGGCGCCCCGCGCGCGCGTCGCACCGTTACCGCTTGCCGGGGCAGGGCAAGACCGCAGGGCTGAGCGCGGTGACGGCCGCGGCGCTGGCCGTACTGTGGTGGGTCGCCACGCATCGGCAATGGCTGCCGCCGCTGTTCCTGCCCGCACCGGAAGCCGTGTGGACGGCCTTCGTCGACGCGTGGCACGGGCGCATCCAGGGCGGCCTGCCGCTGTCCGAGCATCTGCTGTGGAGCGCCGCGCGCGTGTTCGGCGCGTTCATGCTCGCGACCGCGATCGGCGTGCCGGCCGGCATCCTGATGGGCGTGAGCCGCGTCGCGCGCGGCGTGCTCGATCCGTTGCTGGAGTTCTACCGGCCGCTGCCGCCGCTCGCGTACCTGCCGCTCGTCGTGATCTGGTTCGGCATCGACGAATCGGCGAAGCTCGTCGTGATCTTCCTCGCGTGCTTCGCGCCGATCGCGATGGCTGCCCGCGCCGGCGTGCGCGCGGCGACGGTCGAGCAGATCAACGCCGCGTATTCGCTCGGCGGCAGCTTCGCGCAGATCGTGCGCCACGTGGTGCTGCCGGCTGCGCTGCCGGAGATCCTCACGGGGCTGCGGATCGCGATCGGCTTCGGCTGGACGACGCTCGTCGCGGCCGAGATGGTCGCCGCTACGGCGGGGCTCGGGCAGATGGTGCTGAACGCATCGAGCTTCCTGCGCACGGACATCGTCGTGATGGGGATCCTGATCATCGGCGCGATTGCGTGGCTGTTCGATCTTGCGATGCGGTGGGTCGAGCGGCGGATCGTGCCGTGGAAGGGGAGAGGGTAGGGGGCGGCACGGCGCGCAGGTGGTGTATGGCGCGGGGCGTGACGGCGATGAGCGTACAGGGTCGTGAACAGAATGGGCCGGGTTTCGTGTCGATCGAAACCCGGCCCGTTCTGAATGATGCTGACGGCAATGCCGCGACGGCTTACCAGCGATAGCCTGCGCCGGCGCCGACTGCCACGGTGCCTCGTGTATTGGTCGACCCGGACGCCTTGACGACCCAGCGACCGTTGCGGGTAGCGGTCGACAGGCCGAACGCGACGGCCGACTGACCACTGTACGTGCCGCCGGCAACCGATACCATGCTTTCGCCCGCCAGCGACGCCTGCGGCAGGTTCGCGATCGCGACGGCGGACGCGATGCCGCCGCTTGCGTCGCGCCGGTAGTGATCGATGTCGGATCGAACGCTGCCGATCTTGTCGTTCAACTGCTGCACGTTCACGGCATCGGTCGGCGCGGTGCCGGCCTTGACGTTGGTGATCTGTCGTTCGTGGCCGGGCGAGCCGACGGAGACCGAGTCGTCGCGGTCGGCGACGGAGTTCGCGCCGAGCGCGACCGAATTATTGCCCGATGCCGTCGCATTGTTCCCGAGCGCGACGCCGCCATTGCCGGATGCGTTCGAGTTCTGGCCGAGCGCCATCGAATTCGATCCGGTCGCTCCGGAGCCGTCGCCGAGCTGCGCCAACTGGTTGCCATGCTCGCCCATCGGCGGTTTGACGCTGGGGCCGTTCTGCTCGACATTCGTCAGACGAGAATTCAGTGAATCGACGCTGTTCTGGAATTTCTGCTCCATCGCAAAGAGTTGCCCTCCGTTGACGGCCTGCATGCTGCCCGCCGCAATTGCGCCTCCCTTGACGTTGTCGAGCAAGGTGCCGCCGACGCCGCCGAGCGTCGCGCTACCGAGCGTCAGGTCGTCGTACACGATCGCGCCGAGCGGCTTGCCATTCGGGTCGATCAGGCCGGCCGCCTTGAGCTGCGCGACCGTCACGGCGTCGGTATCGCCGGTGCCGTTCGACAGCCCGGTCAGCGTGCGCGTGCCGTTCGCGCCGGCGACGCTGACCGACGTGCCGCCCTTGTCGGCGCCGACCGAGATCGCGAGATTCGCCGGGTCCTGCCGGACCAGGCCAGTCGTGCCGTTGTCGAGCCGCGCGCCGAGGTCGTCGACGTCGTAGCGGATCGACTTGACGTCGGTTTCGACCGTCGAGACGCGCCCGTCGATCGTCGTGACGCGGCCGTCGAGATTCGTCAGCGCATTACCGACGTTGTTGAACGATTTCCCGTCGATCGCGTAGTTCGGGCCGCGAACGGTACCGTCCGCGCCGACAGTGGCATCGCCGCCGAGCGCGTCGACGACGGGCTTGAGCTGCGACAGGTTGGTTGCGTCGGTGGCGCGCGTGCCGGCCCGCAGATTGACGAGCTGGCGCTCGCTGCCTGCGTCGCCGATCGAGACGGCGTTCGCGCGGTCGGCGACGCTGCCCTGGCCAAGTGCGACCGCGCCGTGCGCGGTGACCTTCGTGTCGGCGCCGAGCGCGAGGCCGCGGTTCGCATTGACGTTCGACGCCACGCCGAACGCGCTCGAGCGATCGCCGTGGACGTTCGCGTTTTCGCCGACGGTGACGGTAGCTCGCCCGTCGGCAACGGCTTTCGCGCCGATCGCGATCGCCGAGTTGTCGGCGCCGGTTTCGCCAAGCGCTTTCGCGCCCGGCCCGATTGCGATCGAGCCGGCGCCGGTCGCGCTAGGATCGCCGCCGGTACCACCGAGAATGATCAGGTTGGTCTGGATCAGGTCGTCGGCATGGCCGTAGCACGGTGCGAGCGCGGCGAGCGCGGCGAGCGCGAGTGTCGTGAGTCTGGCGGCAGGTGTGCGCTTCTGTTTGATCGAAGCGCGCGAGCTTGCGGGCGGAATACCGGAGCGAATGGCGGTGACGCTTGTCATATGAGTCGTAGTCCTGATTGATTGGTGTCGTGTGCCAGACGACCGGACGACGCATGCGCGACTCACTGAACGGAGCAGGTACGACGTACCGCCGTCGGTGACGCCATGTCCGTATCGAATGGCCTCGAAACGGGCAATATACGGTTCGTCGAATGCACCGTCGATCAGACGGTTACGAAAGTAGCGACGTCTCTAATAGGACAAATCTCATGGAGGGGAATGCTGGCGCGCGGCGCGTGGTTGCCGATTCGATGTGCGGCTACGGAAAATCGGTTGCCGGTATGCGTGATGCAAGGGGCGGCGCGCGACGGCTCGCGCGCGCTGCCGCGGACGGGGGCGTCCGTCACTCTCCCATCGCCATCCCTTCGCGCCGCGGGTCCGCGCCGCCGAACCACACCGTCTGCCCCTGTACGTTCAGCCGCTGGATCCCCTGCAGCCCAGAGTTCATCTCGACGACCTGCACGTCGTGCCCGCGGCCCTTCAGCCCGTCGGCGAGCGCGTCCGACACGCGGCCGCGCTCGAGCTGCGTCGGCCCGTTCATCGACCCGACGTTCGGCAGCGCGATCGCCTGCTGCATCGTCATCCCCCAGTCGAGGACGCCGACCAGCGTCTTCGCGACATGATTGATGATCGCGGGGCCGCCGGCCGAGCCGACGATCATCGTCACCTGCTTCGTCTTCTTGTCGAACACGAGCTCCGGCGACATCGCCGAGCGCGGCCGCTTGCCGGGCTGCACGCGGTTCGCGACCGGCCGGCCGTTGTCGTTCGACACGAACGAGAAATCGGTGAGCTGGTTGTTCAGCATGAAGCCGCGCACCATCAGCCGCGAGCCGAACGCATCCTCGATGCTCGTCGTCATCGACAGCGCCTGGCCGTAGCGGTCGACGATCGCGATGTCGGACGTCGACGGCAATTCGGGGCTGCGGTCGTCGGCCATCGCGAGTGTCGCGCCCTGCGGCGTGCCGGCCTGCGCGATGCCCATGCTGTTGTCGCCGATCAGGCGCGCGCGCTGCGCGAGATAGGTCTTGTCGGTGAGGCTCGCCCAGTTGCCGCCCGGCAGCGGCACGAAATCGGGATCGGCGACATAGCGCGCGCGGTCCGCATACGCGAGGCGGCCGGCTTCGCTGAACAGGTGCGCGGCGAACGGCGTCGGCTCGTAGCCGACGTCGTTGCGCACCGGCTTCTGCGCGCCGATCTGCTGCCAGTCGGGCATCGCTTCGAGGATGCCGAGCATCTGCGCGATCGCGAGGCCGCCCGACGACGGCGGCGGCATACCGCAGACGACCGAGCGCCGGTAGTCGGCGCACAGCGGCGCGCGCACCTTCGCCTGGTAGCGCGCGAGATCCTGGAGCGACAGCAGGCCCGGGTTGGTCGGGTGCTTGCGCACCTTGGTGACGATGTCGCGTGCGATCGCGCCGGTGTAGAACGCATTCGCGCCGCGGTCGGCGACCTGGCGCAGCACGGTCGCGAGCGCCGGGTTCTTCAGCACCGTGCCGGCCGCCTTCGGCGTGCCGTCCGGGTTGTAGAAGTACGCGCGCGCGGCCGGGTCGTTCTTCAGGTATTTGTCGTTCGCGATCAGCATCGCGAGCCGCGGGCTGATCGTGAAGCCGTGTTCGGCGAGCCGGATCGCCGGCTGGAACAGCCGGCGCCACGGCAGCTTGCCGTGCGCGCGGTGCGCGGCGTCGAGCATGCGCAGCACGCCCGGGGTACCGACCGAGCGACCGCCGACGACACCTTCGTAGAAATTCATCGGCTGGCCGGTCGGCCCGTAGAACAGGCGGTCGGTCGCGGCGGCCGGCGCGGTTTCGCGGCCGTCGTACGCCTGCGTCGCCTTGCCGTCGAAGTACAGCATGAACGCGCCGCCGCCGATCCCCGACGATTGCGGTTCGACGAGCGCGAGCACCATCTGCGTCGCGATCGCGGCATCGATCGCGGTGCCGCCGGCCTTCAGCATCTCGTAGCCGGCCTGCGTCGCGAGCGGGTTCGCGGCCGCGATCATGCTGTGCTGCGAAGTCCAGCCCGGCTTGTCGACCCAGCCGGACGACAGCTCGGGCGCATGGAAGCCGGGCAGCGGGACGGCGACGCCCGACGCGGGGGCAACCGGGACGACGGCGCCCGACGGCGCGGACGGGGACGTGCAGCCGGCGTTGAACGCGACGAGCGCGATGGCGGCGAGCAGCGTCCAGGGACGCGAATGCGGACGAATCCGGTCGAACATTGAACCCTCGGCAGCAGTGAATTCGAATGAAGCGATGGTGCGGGCGCAACGGGGCGGCGCGCCCCGGCGCGCTATTGTCGCCGCGCGGCCGGCGGATTGTCACCCGACAGGAAACCCTGACGCATCCCGCCGGGCCCGCCCCGGCCGGTCTTCCCGGCCTGTTCGAGGATGAACTCTATGAACGTCGACGTCGCGCGCGTGTGGTGCCGGTTCGGCATGTAGAGCATGTACATGTGCGTACCGAAGATGCTGAGCCGGTACGCGTCGAGCGACGTGACGACGGCGCCGCGCCGCATGTCGTCCTGCATCACGTAGTCGGGCACGATGCCGACACCGATCCCCGCGAGGATCGCCTGGCGCAGGAACAGGAAGTTCTCCGAAATCAGCGTCGGCTCGAGCAGCACCTCGTGGCGCTCGTCGCCGAGATACGCGGCGATCCTGAGCTGGCGGCCCATCACCGTCGCGGTGACGACGGGCGCGGCGGCCAGCGCGCCGAGGCTCGCTGGCATCCCGTGCGCGGCCGCGAATGCGGCCGATGCGCACGCGACGTAGCGCACCGCACCCATGTCGCGCGCGACGAGGTTCTGCGGCGGCTCGGGCATCACGCGCACCGCGATGTCGATCTCGTCGCGCATCAGGTCTTCCACGCGATTCTCGAACACGACGTCGAGCACGATGCCCGGGTGCAGCCGCTTGAATGCGAGCAGCCATTCGGACATCACCATCTGCCCATAACCGCTCGGCACCGACAGCCGCACGCGGCCCTGCAGGTCCTGGCCGAGCGTCGTCACCGATTCCTCCGCGGCGAGCAGCTCGTTGCGGATGCGCCGGCCGTGCTCGTACAGCTTCAGCCCGATCTCGGTCGGCTCGATGCGCCGCGTCGTGCGCCGCACGAGCTGCTGGCCGATCGAGCGCTCGAGCTGGTTCAGCCGGTAGCTGACGTTCGCGCGGCTCATCTTGAGCCGCTGCGCGGCCTTGCTGAGATTGCCGGCGTCGAGGATCTCGACGAGCAGCGTCAGCGCGTTCAGGTCCATGCGTTCGCTCCTGATCCGTCCCGTTTAACGGTCGGAAAGCATTCAGTGTCAAGTCAGACTTGACAGCTTGTAAAGGCGAGAGGGAATTGTCAATGAATCTCGATCAATCGAGAATCGGTGCATGTCTGGTGCATAGACCGCCGAGGGGTTGGAGTAGGCGCTGAAGCGCCAACTCCGACCATTCACGGCATGGGGCCCGAGTAAGCGCTAAAGCGCCAAGTCGGGCCGACCGCCGAGGGGTTGGAGTAGGCGCTGAAGCGCCAACTCCGACCATCCACGGCATGGGGCCCGAGTAAGCGCTAAAGCGCTAACTCGGGCCGACAGGAGAAACCATGAATTCATCCGCAACACCTCAGGCCGGCACGGTCACGCGCGAGCGGCGCGACAAGGTGCTCGTCGTCACGATCGACCACCCGCCCGTCAACGCGCTGTCCGCCGACGTGCGGCGCGGCCTGGCCGACGCGCTCGACGCCGCGCAGGCCGACGACGCGATCCGCGCGGTGCTGATCGTCGGCGCCGGCCGCAACTTCATCGCGGGCGCCGATATCCGCGAATTCGGCAAGCCGCCGGTGCCGCCGTCGCTGCCCGACGTGTGCGAGCGGATCGAATCGGGCACGAAGCCGGTCGTGGTCGCGCTGCATGGCGCAACGCTCGGCGGCGGGCTCGAAGTCGCGCTGGCCGCGCATTACCGGCTCGCGGTGCCCGGCGCGAAGCTCGGGCTGCCCGAAGTGACGCTCGGCCTGCTGCCCGGCGCGGGCGGCACGCAGCGTGCGCCGCGCCTGATCGGCGCGAAGGCCGCGCTCGACCTGATGCTGACGGGCCGCCACGCGAGTGCGGACGAAGCGCTCGCGCTCGGCCTCGTCGACCGCGTCGCGCACAGCGACGACACGCTCGCCGAAGGCCTCGCGTATGCGCAGGAACTCGTGTCGCTCGGCGCGCTGGCGCGCCGCACGCGCGATGCGCAGGGGCTCGCCGATCGGGCGGCCGCGCAGGCCGCGATCGATGCGGCGCGCGCGGACCTGCCGAAGAAGTCGCGCGGGCTGTTCTCGCCGGCGAAGATCGTCGAAGCGGTCGAGGCCGCGCTCACGCAGTCGTTCGACGCGGGGATGAAGTTCGAACGCAGCCTGTTCCTGCAGTGCATCGACAGCCCGCAGCGCGCGGGCCTCGTGCATGCGTTCTTCGCGGAACGCGAAGCCGCGAAGGCACCCGAGGCGCGGCGCGCGAGCGCGCGACCGGTCGAGCGGATCGGCGTGGTCGGCGGCGGCACGATGGGCGCGGGCATCGCGGTCGCGGCGCTCGACGCCGGGCTGCCGGTGACGATGATCGAACGCGACGAAGCGTCGCTCGCACGCGGCCGCGCGCACGTCGAGAAGGTGTACGACGGCCTCGTCGCGAAAGGGCGGATGACGCCGGCCGCGCACGCGGCGCGGCTCGCGCGCTTCAAGGGCAGCACGTCGTACGACGCGCTCGCGCAGGCCGACGTCGTGATCGAGGCCGTGTTCGAGGACATGGCCGTGAAGAAGGCCGTGTTCGCCGAACTCGCGCGCGTCTGCAAGCCGGGCGCGGTGCTGGCGACCAACACGTCGTATCTCGACATCGACGAGCTGGCCGCGAGCATCGACCGGCCGGCCGACGTGATCGGCCTGCATTTCTTCTCGCCGGCCAACGTGATGAAGCTGCTCGAGATCGTCGTGCCGGCGCGCGTCAGCGCGGACGTCGTCGCGACCGCGTTCGCGCTCGCGAAGCAGCTGAAGAAGACGCCGGTGCGCGCGGGCGTATGCGACGGCTTCATCGGCAACCGGATCCTCGCCGTCTATCGCACGGCGGCCGATTACCTGATGGAAGACGGCGCGTCGCCGTACCAGATCGATCGCGCGGTGCGCGAATTCGGCTTCCCGATGGGGCCGTTCCAGGTCGTCGATCTCGCGGGCGGCGACATCGGCTGGGCGACCCGCAAGCGCCGCGCGGCGACGCGCGATCCGCGCGCGCGCTACGTGGAGATTTCCGACCGGTTGTGCGAGCGCGGCTGGTTCGGGCAGAAGACGTCGCGCGGCTACTACCTGTATCCGGACGG
Organism: Burkholderia pyrrocinia; assembly: GCF_001028665.1. Taxonomy (NCBI): domain Bacteria; kingdom Pseudomonadati; phylum Pseudomonadota; class Betaproteobacteria; order Burkholderiales; family Burkholderiaceae; genus Burkholderia; species Burkholderia pyrrocinia. Next base: position 954,289 of record NZ_CP011503.1, on the reverse strand, counting down.
TGTGCGTATCGGCACGCCGGACCCGGAAGTCGAAGCGATCGTTGCGGAAGAACGTGCGAAGAAGGGCGTCGCGCCGCGCACGTTCACCGACGACGAGATCCTGCGCCGCTATCTCGCCGCGATGATCAACGAAGGCGCGAACGTCGTGCACGAGAAGATCGCGCTGCGCCCGCTCGACGTCGACGCGGTGTTCCTGTACGGCTACGGCTTCCCGCGCTATCGCGGCGGCCCGATGCACTACGCGGACACGGTCGGCCTCGCGAACGTGCTCGCCGATATCCGCGCGTTCGCGAAGGAGGATCCGCTGTTCTGGAAGCCGTCGCCGCTGATCGTCGAACTCGTCGCGCGCAGCGCGGATTTCGCGAGCCTGAACCGCATCGACTGAACGCCAACCGCATTCGCAACGGACCGAAGATGGACCTCAATTTCACTCCCGAAGAGGAAGCCTTCCGCACGGACGTGCAGCGCTTCCTGCAAGCCGAACTGCCCGAGCGCATCGCGCGCAAGGTGAAGGGCGGCCTGCACCTCACGCGCGACGACATGCGCGAATGGCATGCGATCCTCAACGCGCGCGGCTGGCTCGCGAGCCACTGGCCGCGCGAATACGGCGGCCCCGGCTGGAGCGTCGCGCAGAAGTTCCTGTTCGACAACGAATGCGCGCTCGCGGGGGCGCCGCGCATCGTGCCGTTCGGCGTGAACATGCTCGGCCCCGTGCTGATCAAGTACGGCAACGAAGCGCAAAAGCGCCGCTGGCTGCCGCGCATCCTCGACGGCACCGACTGGTGGTGCCAGGGCTACTCGGAGCCGGGCGCCGGTTCCGATCTCGCATCGGTGAAGACGAGCGCGGTGCGCGGGATCGACGCGCAGGGCGAGCACTACATCGTGAACGGCCAGAAGACGTGGACCACGCTCGGCCACTACGCGAACATGATCTTCTGCCTCGTGCGCACCGCGACCGACGTGCGCAAGCAGGAGGGCATCAGCTTCCTGCTGATCGACATGAACACGCCGGGCGTCGACGTGCGCCCGATCATCACGCTCGACGGCGAGCACGAGGTGAACGAGGTGTTCTTCACCGACGTGCGCGTGCCGGCGGAAAACCTCGTCGGCGAAGAGAACCGCGGCTGGACCTACGCGAAATACCTGCTCACGTACGAGCGCACCAACATCGCCGGGATCGGCTTCTCGACGGCCGCGCTCGACCGGCTGCGCGCGGTCGCCGCGAAGGTGACGAAGAACGGCAGGCCGCTCGCGGACGATCCGTTCTTCGCGGCGCGCGTCGCGCGTGTCGAGATCGAGCTCGAGAACATGCGCACGACCAACCTGCGCGTGCTGGCCGCGGTCGCGGGCGGCGGCGCGCCGGGCGCGGAAAGCTCGATGCTGAAGATCCGCGGCACGCAGATCCGCCAGGAGATTTCGTCGCTGATGCGGCGCGCGATGGGGCCGTACGCGCAGCCGTTCGTCGACGCAGCGCTCGATGCGGACTACGACGGCGAACCGGTCGGCCCGGACGACGCCGCGAGCGCCGCGCAGCAGTACTTCAACAACCGGAAGCTGTCGATCTTCGGCGGCTCGAACGAGATCCAGAAGAACATCATCGCGAAGATGATGCTCGGGCTGTAACGAGGGACGCGACGATGGATTTCCAGCACACAGAAGACCGCCGGATGCTGGCGGACACGTTGAACCGCTTCATCGCCGAACAGTACGCGTTCCCGGTGCGCGATCGCATCGCGCAGTCGGCCGAAGGCTTCGATCGCGCGATGTGGCAGCGCTTCGCCGAGCTCGGCACGGTCGGCGCGCTGTTTCCCGAGGCCGACGGCGGCTTCGGCGGCGCGGGCTTCGATATTGCCGTGGTGTTCGAATGCCTCGGGCGCGGGCTCGTCGTCGAGCCGTTCCTCGGCGCGTTGCTCGCGGGTCGCGCACTGTCGCTTGCCGGCGGCGCTGCGCATCGCGACAAGCTCGCGGCGCTGATCGACGGCAGCGCGAGCGCCGCATTCGCGCACGACGAGCCGGGCTCGCACTACGAACTGACGACCGTGCGCACGCGCGCCGAACGCTCGGGCGACGGCTGGGTGCTGACGGGCGCGAAGGGCGTCGTCGACCAGGCCGCGCAGGCTGCGTTCTTCGTCGTCAGCGCACGCACGTCCGGTCATGACGACGATGCGGCCGGCATCGGCCCGTTCGTCGTGCCTGCCGATGCGCCGGGCGTGTCGCTGCGCGACTACAGGAAAATCGACGGCGGCCGTGCGGCCGAGGTGCGCTTCGATCGCGTCGCGCTGCCGGCCGATGCCGCGCTCGGCGAGCCGGACGGCGACGGCGAAGCGGGCGCTGCGCTGCTCGAACGCGTGCTCGGCTATGGGCTGCTCGCGCTGTCGGCGGAAGCGCTCGGCGCGATGGACGTCGCGAAGGAGCACACGCTCGACTACCTGCGCACGCGCAAGCAGTTCGGCATGCCGATCGGCAGCTTCCAGGCGCTGCAGCACCGGATGGCCGACCTGCTGCTCGAAGTCGAGCAGGCGCGTTCGGCCGTGATCAACGCGGCCGCGCAGCTCGATGCGCCGCGCGCGGTGCGCGAGCGCGCGCTTGCGGCGGCGAAGGTCAGCATCGGCCGGATCGGCACGCTCGTCGCCGAGGAGAGCATCCAGTTGCACGGCGGGATCGGGATGACGTGGGAACTGCCGCTGTCGCATTACGCGAAGCGCCTCGTGATGATCGATCACCAGCTCGGCGACGAGGATCACCATCTCGCGCGCTACATCGCGCTGTCGAAACAGTAAAGGCGGACCACGCGAACGGAGGAGACAAGGATGACGAACGAACCGCGCGTTTTGCCGCTCGCCGGCGTGAAGGTGCTCGATTTCTCGCGCGTGCTCGCGGGCCCGTGGTGCGCGATGGTGCTCGCCGATTTCGGCGCGGAGGTGATCAAGGTCGAGCATCCGGCGCGCGGCGACGACACGCGCGACTGGGGGCTGCGGATCGGCGATACCGAGACGACCTATTTCAACAGCGTGAATCGCAGCAAGCGTTCGATCTGCCTGGACCTGCAGACCGAAGAAGGGCAGCGCGTCGCGCGCGAGCTGGCTGCGCAGGCCGACGTGCTGGTCCACAACTTCAAGTTCGGCGGCGCGGAAAAGCTCGGCCTCGGCTACGACGCGCTGGCCGAACTGAATCCGCGCCTCGTGCACTGCGCAATTTCCGGCTACGACCGTTCGGGCGCCGAGGCAGCGCGGCCCGGCTATGACCTCGTCGTGCAGGGCGAGGCCGGGCTGATGGCGTTGAACGGCGAGGCCGGCCAGCCGCCGCTGAAGTTCGGCGTCGCGGCGGTCGACCTGTTCACCGGCATGTATTCGGCGCAGGCGATTCTCGCCGCGCTGTACGAGCGCCATGCGACCGGGCGCGGGCGGCGCATCGAGATGGCGCTGTTCGACTGCGGGCTGATGATCACCGCGTACTACGGGCTCGACGCGCTGCTGATGGGCGAGGACCCGCCGCGCTACGGCAACGCGCATCCGTCGATCGTGCCGTATGGCGTGTTCGACGCGGCCGACGGCCCGCTCGTGATCACCGTCGGCAACAACACGCAGTTCGCGCGCTTTTGCGATGCGATCGAGCGGCCCGATCTCGCGGCCGACGCGCGTTACAAGACCAACCTTGGCCGCTCGGAAAACCGCGCCGATTTGCTGCCCGAGCTTCGCCGCGAACTCGCGCGCCGGTCGCGCGCGACGCTGCTCGCGGCGCTCGCCGATGCGGGCATTCCGTGCGGCGAAGTGCTCGGGCTGCACGAAGCGCTGAGATCCGAGCGCGCGACCCGCGCGGGGCTCGTCACGCGGCAGCCGCATCCGGTCGCGGGCGACGTCGACGTGCTCGCGCCGCCGTACCGCTTCGACGGCGCGCGGCTGCCGGTGCGCGGCGCGCCGCCGGTGCTCGGTGCGGATACGGAGGCCGTGCTCGGCGGCTGGCTCGGGATGTCGGCCGACGATGTCGCGCGGCTGCGTGCGGATCGCATCGTGTAACGCGGTTTTTCCGCCGCGGCGCGGGCGGATCGGTTGACGCGCCGGCCATCTACAAGACAACCCTCGCGAAACGACGAGGCGCCCTGCGGGGACCGGAGTCAGCGCTCGAGCGCCGATTCCGGTCGACCGCGAAGCATGGGGCCGGCGCAAGTGTTGAAGCACTCACACCGGTCCACACAGGAGACGACATGGAGCTTTCCGTCATCGAATCGGTCACGGCGCGCCGCGACTACCAGCAGCTCGTGCGTGCGCGGCGCCGCTTCAGCTTCACGCTGACGGCGCTGATGATCGCGACCTACTACGGCTTCATCCTGCTCGTCGCGCTCGCGCCGCACGTGCTCGCGGCGCCGCTGTACCGCGGTGCGACGACGACGGTCGGGATCGCCGCGGGCGTCGCGATCATCCTGGTCGCGATCGGCCTGACCGCGTGCTACGTGCTGCGCGCGAATCGTGCGTTCGACCGCCGGGTCGACGCGATCCTGCAGCGTTCCTGACGGAGGCCGACATGCGACGCACATCGATCGCGCTCGGCGCGCTTGCCGTTCTCGTTTCCTCCGCCGCCCATGCGGTATCCGTTGCGGGCCCGATGCCCGACAAGGTCGAACTGAACCCGGTCGCGATCGGGATGTTCTTCGCGTTCGTGTTTGCGACGCTCGCGCTCACGCGCTGGGCCGCGCGCCGCACGCGCTCGACACGCGACTTCTACACGGCCGGCGGCGGCATCACAGGGCTGCAGAACGGGCTCGCGATCGCGGGCGACTACATGTCGGCCGCGTCGTTCCTCGGGCTGTCCGGGATGGTGTTCATGTTCGGCTTCGACGGGCTCATCTACTCGATCGGCTTTCTGGTCGGCTGGCCGTTCGTGATGTTCCTGATCGCCGAGCCGCTGCGCAACCTCGGCAAGTTCACGTTCGTCGACGTCGTCGCGTACCGCTTCGCGCAGCGGCCGATCCGGCTGCTGACCTCCGCGAACGCGCTGACGATCGTCGTGCTGTACCTCGTCGTGCAGATGGTCGGCGCGGGCAAGCTGATCCAGCTGCTGTTCGGGCTGTCGTACGGCACGGCCGAGCTGATCGTCGGCGTGCTGATGGTCGTCTACGTGTTCTTCGGCGGGATGACCGCGACCACCTGGGTGCAGGTGATCAAGGCCGTGCTGCTGCTGTGCGGCGCGACGCTGCTCGTGTTGCTCGCGCTCGGCGAATTCGGCTTCAGCATCGACGAGATGTTCCGCCGCGCGGTGGCCGTGCATCCGGGCGCGCTCGGCATCATGGGGCCCGGCAAGCTGATCCGCGATCCGGCCAACGCGCTGTCGCTCGGCATCGCGCTGATGTTCGGCACGGCCGGCTTCCCGCACATCCTGATGCGCTTCTTCACGGTGCCGAACGCGAAGGAGGCGCGCAAGTCGGTGCTCTACGCGACCGGCTTCATCGGCTACTTCTACCTGCTGACCTTCGTGATCGGCTTCTCGGCGATCGTGCTGCTCGCGCAGCATCCCGAGTTCTTCAAGCTCGGCGCCGACGGTACGTTCAACCTGACGCACGACCTGCTCGGCGGTTCGAACATGGTCGCGGTGAAGCTCGCGCAGGCGGTCGGCGGGAACTGGTTCTACGGCTTTATCGCGGCCGTCACGTTCGCGACGATCCTCGCGGTGGTCGCGGGCCTGACGCTCGCCGGCGCGACGACGATCTCGCACGACCTGTATGCGCAGATGTGGGCGCGCGGCAAGCCCGACGAGCGCCTCGAGATGCGCATCTCGCGCGCGGCGACGATCGTGCTGTCGGCCGTCGCGATCGGGCTGTCGATCCTGTTCGAGCACGTGAACGTCGCGTTCATGGTCGGGCTCGTCGCGGCGGTGGCCGCGAGCGCGAATTTCCCGGTGCTCGCGATGTCGATCTTCTGGCGCGGAATGACGACGCGCGGCGCGGTGCTCGGCGGCGGCCTCGGCCTCGGGTCGGCGGTGGCGCTCACGGTGCTGTCGAAGTCGGTGTGGGTCGACGTGCTGCACCACGCGCACGCGCCGGTGTTCCTCGACAACCCGGCGCTCGTGTCGGTGCCGCTCGCGTTCATCGGGATCGTCGTCGGCTCGCTCGCGGATCGCGGCGAGCGCGCGCGGCGCGAGCGCGACGCGTTCGCGCAGCAGGAGTTCTACGCGCAGACGGGCCTGCTGGCCGGCGAGGCCGTGCAGCACTGATTCGTCTGACCAAAGCGCTCATCCGTCCGGATCGCCGGACGGATATTTTCCGGAAATCCGGAATCCCGGATTTCCTTGCCTGCCGCATTATGAGAAATACAATGAAAACAATGGTTTGAGGGGTTACGGAAACCTGGCATCGACCTTGCGATATAAAACGCATGGCCGCCCACTCGGCCTGACTATTAAACAAGGAGACAATCGATGACCACTGCCTTCCTCCCCCTCCGGATGTCTTGAGGCATCGCTTGTTGCGGCACGGCAGCCGCGCGGGCGAATGACTCTTCCCCTGGCATTCGCCCGCGCGCGTGACGCCGTTTCCATCGGCTCATCTACTTCAGCAGGAACCATCGTGAAGAAGAAACCCTTCTACAAAGTCCTCTACGTGCAGGTGATCTTCGCCATCATCGTCGGCGTGATCCTCGGCCACTACTACCCGGCGCTCGCCACCGACATGAAGCCGCTCGGCGACGGGTTCATCAAGCTGATCAAGATGGTGATCGGTCCGATCATCTTCTGTACGGTCGTCACCGGCATCGCCGGCATGGAGGACATGAAGAAGGTGGGCCGCGTCGGCGGCAAGGCGCTGCTGTACTTCGAGATCGTGTCGACCTTCGCGCTGCTGCTCGGCCTCGCGGCCACGCACATCCTGCGTCCGGGCGTCGGCTTCAACATCGATCCGGCGACGCTGAACGGCAAGGAAGTCGCGTCGTATGCGGCGAAGGCGCATGGGCAGTCGACGGTCGACTTCCTGATGCACATCATCCCGAACACGATGGTCGACGCGTTCGCGCAGGGCGAAATCCTGCAGATCCTGCTGATCGCGCTGCTGTTCGGCAGCGTGCTCGCGCACCTCGGCGAACGCGGCAAGGTCGTCACCGACTTCATCGACGGGCTCACGCGCGTGCTGTTCGGCATCGTGCACATCGTCACGAAGCTGGCGCCGATCGGCGCGTTCGGCGCGATGGCGTTCACGATCGGCAAGTACGGCGTCGGCTCGCTGGTGCCGCTGCTCAAGCTGATCGGCACGTTCTACCTGACGTCGGTCGTGTTCGTGCTCGTCGTGCTCGGCGCGATCGCACGCTTCACGGGCTTCTCGATCATCCGCTTCGTGTCCTACATCAAGGAAGAGCTGCTGATCGTGCTCGGCACGAGCTCGTCGGAAGCCGCGCTGCCGCAGCTGATGGAAAAGCTCGAGAAGGCCGGCTGCTCGCGTTCGGTCGTCGGCCTCGTCGTGCCGACCGGTTATTCGTTCAACCTCGACGGCACCAACATCTATATGACGATGGCCGTGCTGTTCATCGCGCAGGCGACCAACATCGAACTGACGTGGATGCAGCAGCTCACGCTGCTCGCGGTCGCGATGCTGACGTCGAAGGGCGCGAGCGGCGTGACGGGCGCGGGCTTCATCACGCTCGCCGCGACGCTGGCCGTCGTGCCGACGATCCCGCTGTCGGGCATGGTGCTGATCCTCGGCATCGACCGCTTCATGAGCGAATGCCGTGCGCTGACCAACATCGTCGGCAACGGCGTCGCGACGGTCGTCGTGTCCGCGTGGGAGAAGGAGCTCGACCGCGACAAGCTGCGCCAGGCGCTGAAGGGCGGCGAGGTTGCGACGACCGAGACGGCCGGCGTCTGACGCCATGAAGGAGCAGGCGGCGGCACCGCCCGCCGGCGGCGCGGCACGCGGCGGCAATCTGGATGCCTATGACACAATAGGCGATCCGCATCGCCAGGAAGCCTCGACCGTGACGCGCCGCCTGCTCATCCTCGTCGTGCTTGCCGCCGCGCTCGTCGCGGCGTGCGCGCTGACGTGGACGATTACCTGGCAACGCGGCGTCGCCGAGCTGCAGCGCAACGCCGCGGTGCGCGTCGACCGCACCACCAACGCGCTCAAGAGCACGCTCGACCGCTACGAATCGCTGCCTTATCTGCTCGGCAGCCATCCGTATGTGCAGGACCTGCTCGCCGAGCCGAAGCGCGGCGACTACACCGCACGCGTCAACCGCTATCTCGAAGACCTAAACGAACACGCGCACGCGACCGTCACCTACGTGATCGGCGCGGACGGCCTGTGCGTCGCTGCCAGCAACTGGCGCGCGCCCGACAGCTTCGTCGGGATCGAATACCGTTTCCGCCCGTATTTCCTCGACGCGATGAACGGCCAGGTCGGCCGCTTCTTCGGGATCGGCACGATCTCGCGCGATCCCGGCTACTACATCTCGCAGCCCGTGTGGCGCGACGGCAAGATCGCGGGCGTCGTCGTCGTGAAGCTCAATCTCGAATGGTTCCAGGGCGCCGATGCGTCCGAGCCGCTCGTCGTCGTGGACGATCACGGCGTCGTGTTCCTGTCGTCGGTGCCCGCGTGGAAGTACCACACGCTGCGCCCGTTGACGGGGCCCGTCGCCGCGTCGATCTACGAGACGCGCCAGTACGCGCAGCAGCCCGTCACGCCGCTGCCGCTGCGGGTCGAGCAGACGCTCGGCGCCGATGCGGAGATCGTGCGCCTCGGGCCCGGCCGGCGCGCGCCGCGCTTCCTGGCCAGCAAGCGCCGGATCGGCGAGCCCGACTGGCTGCTCGTCACGCTCGCGCCGATCGCGCCCGTCGACACCGATGCGCGCAACGCGACGATCGTCACGGGCTTCGGCTTCGTGTCGGTCGCGCTGCTGGCGTTCTACTGGCGGATGCGCCGCGCGCGCGTGCGCGAAATGATCCGCGGTCGCGCGCTGCTGCAGCAGGCGTACGCGGAACTGAACCGGCGCGTCGAGGAGCGCACGGCCGATCTGTCGGAAGCGAACGCGCAATTGCAGAAGGAAGTCGGCGACCGGATCCGCGCGGAGCAGGAGTTGCGCGCCGCGCACGACGAACTGATCCAGTCGGGCAAGCTCGCCGCGCTCGGCCAGATGGCGGCCGGCATCACGCATGAACTGAACCAGCCGCTCGCGGCGCTGCGCAGCTTCTCGGACAACACGCGCGTGCTGCTCGATCGCGGCGAGCAGGCGGCCGCGCGCGAGAACCTCGAGGCGATCGCCGCGCTCACCGAGCGGATGGGCAAGATCACGAACCAGTTGAAGCTGTTCGTCGGCCGCGCGAAGCCGCGCAACGAGCGGGCGCTCGTCGTGCGTGCGCTGCGCAGCGTGCTGTCGCTGCTCGGCGATCGCCTGCGCGGCGTCGCGCTCACGCTGACGCTGCAGGACGCGACCGTCTCGCCCGCGCAGGACACGCCGCTCGATCTGGCGCGCGACTATCCCGAGCTCGTCGCGCGTTGCGAGGACCTGCGCCTCGAGCAGGTGCTGATCAACCTGCTCGGCAACGCGCTCGACGCGGTCGCGGGCATCGCGGCGCCTGCCGTCGAAGTGACGATCGCGGTGTCGGCCGCGACGCTCGCGGTCGAGGTGCGCGACAACGGCTCCGGCATCGCGCCCGACCTGCTGCCGCGCCTGTTCGAGCCGTTCTTCACGACCAAGGAAATGGGGCGCGGGCTCGGGCTCGGCCTCGCGATCTCGTCGTCGATCGCGAGCGACGCGGGCGGTGCGCTGACCGCGCGCAACGCGCCGTCGGGCGGTGCGCTGTTCGTCTTGACGCTGCGGCGCGCGCGCACGCATCATCCGGACTCCGTGTCCGAGCCGGCGGGCTCGCATTAGGCCCGGTCGGCGAACGACCGGCATCAACGCCGCCGCGCGCGCGATAGCGCCGCGCGGCCCGTCAGGAGCAAGTGAGTACGATGGCCAACCGGCTGCAAGTGATCTATATCGAAGACGATGCGCTCGTTCGCCGGGCGAGCGTGCAGAGCCTTCAACTGGCGGGCTTCGACGTCGCCGGCTTCGAGTCGGCCGAAGCGGCCGAGAAGGCGATCGTCGCGGACACCGCCGGCGCGATCGTCAGCGACATCCGGCTGCCCGGCGCAAGCGGGCTCGACGTGCTCGCGCAGTGCCGCGAGCGCGTGCCCGACGTGCCCGTGATCCTCGTCACCGGGCACGGCGACATCTCGATGGCCGTGCAGGCGATGCGCGACGGCGCGTACGACTTCATCGAGAAGCCGTTCGCGGCCGAGCGCCTGATCGAGACGGTGCGCCGCGCGCTCGAGCGCCGCGAGCTCGTGCTCGAGAACCATGCGCTGCGACGCGAGCTGGCCGGGCAGAACGCCGTCGCGCCGCGCATCATCGGCCGCAGCCCCGCGATCGAGCAGGTGCGCAAGCTGATCGCGAATGTCGCGCCCACCGACGCGTCGGTGCTGATCAACGGCGACACCGGCGCCGGCAAGGAACTGATCGCGCGCAGCCTGCACGAGCTGTCGCCGCGCCGCGACAAGCCGTTCATCGCGGTGAATTGCGGCGCGCTGCCCGAGCCGATGTTCGAGTCGGAGATGTTCGGCTACGAGCCCGGCGCGTTCACCGGCGCCGCGAAGCGGCGCGTCGGCAAGCTCGAATACGCGTCCGGCGGCACGCTGTTCCTCGACGAAATCGAAAGCATGCCGCTCGCGCTGCAGGTGAAGCTGCTGCGCGTGCTGCAGGACGGCGTGCTGGAGCGGCTCGGTTCGAACCAGCCGATCCGCGTGAACTGCCGTGTCGTCGCGGCCGCGAAGGGCGACATGAGCGAGCTCGTCGCGGCCGGCACGTTCCGGCGCGACCTGCTGTACCGGCTCAACGTCGTGACGATCGCGCTGCCGCCGCTGGCCGAGCGCCGCGAGGACATCGTGCCGCTGTTCGAGCACTTCATGCTCGATGCGGCGGTGCGCTACGGGCGGCCCGCGCCCGTGCTGACCGACCGGCAGCGCGCGAGCCTGATGCAGCGCGACTGGCCCGGCAACGTGCGCGAGCTGCACAACGCGGCCGACCGCTTCGTGCTCGGCGTGGCCGACATGCCGCAGGAAACGGGCGCGGGCGGCGACGCCGCCGACAACGAGCAGACGCTGAAGGAGCGCATCGAGCAGTTCGAGCGCGCGGTGATCGCCGAGGCGTTGAACCAGACGGGCGGCGCGGTCGCCGCGACGGCCGACCGGCTGCATGTCGGCAAGGCGACGCTGTACGAGAAGATGAAGCGCTACGGGCTGTCGGCGAAAGGCGAAACCGAGCGCTGAAAAGCAAACGGACCGCGGAGCCGGGCTGGCCGGTCGTGCGGTCCGTCTTGCAAAAAGGGCCGCTGTGCGCGGCCCTTCGATCCGGATTCTGCTGCGCTCAGGCTGCGTTGCTGTCGAGCGCCTTCTTGAGCAGCGCATCGAGTTCCGCGAACTGCGGTGCGCCGACGTAGCGCTTCAGGATCTTGCCGTTCCTGTCGACGACGAAGGTCGTCGGCGTGAGCTGCACGTTGCCGAACTGCTTCGCGACGCTGCCGTCGTCGAGCGCGACCTTGAACGGCAACTGGCGCGTCTGCGCGTAGTTCGCGACGTACATCGGCGGATCGTAGTTCATCGCGACCGCGACGAATTCCAGCCCCTGACCCTTGAAGCGGTTATAGGTATCGACCATCTGCGGCATTTCCTGCATGCAGGTCGCGCAGCTCGTCGCCCAGAAATTCACGAGATAGACCTTGCCCTTCAGGTCGCCGGCGGTCGAGACCTTCTGGCCCGACAGCAGCGTGAACGTCGCGTCCGGCACGCTGGACTTGCCGTTGAACGCGAAGAAGCCGGCTACGGCGATGGCCGCGACGACGGCGGCCGCGACGATGTAGCGGACAGGGCCGGCGCTGCGGCGGGCGGGAGGCGTGGTGTTCATCTGCGGTGCTCTCGGAGTCGGTCGATGACGCGGATCGATGCAAAGGACGTCGAAATTCGTCGCTCATTTTAGCGCGAATGCGGTGCGCGCACCGACGGCGGCCCCGCATCGCGGTTTTCACGTTCGGCGGATAATGGCCGTTTTGCCTGCCCGGTCCACGCCATGCCGAAGGAAGTCATCGATTCGTTGCGCCCCCTTTTTCGTCCGCTGCGACAGTTCGTTGCGCTCGCCTGCGCGAGCGTCGTGCTGGCCGCGTGCTCGCCGTCGTACGACTGGCGCACGCTGCACAACGACGCCGGCTACACGATCGACCTGCCGGCGAAGCCGACCGTCGAGGAGCAGCCGGTTGCGATCGGCGGCACGTCGATGCCGATGCGGATGCAGGCCGCGCACGTCGACGGCGCGGTGTTCGCGGTCGGCACGCTGACGCTGCCCGACGATCGCGACGACACGCGCCGCGCGGCGCTCGAGTTCCTGCGGGCCGGGCTGTCGCGCAACCTCGAAGGCGCGCCGCAGACCGCTTCGGTGCCGGTGCCGCTCGCGGCCGGCGGTGCGGTGAACGGGCTCGAGCTGCGCATCGCGGGCGCGGCCGCCGGCGGCGATCGCGCGCGCAAGACGATCGTCGCGCGGCTTGCCGCGCGCGGCCGGCACGCGTACCAGGCTGTCGTGATCGCCGACGGGCTGCTCGCACAGGAGCAGTTCGACCAGTTTTTCGGCTCGTTCAAACTCGACTGATGGCGGCCGGCGAGGGCGCTCAGACACCGTGTGACAACTGAAAGTTCATTCGCAGCTTTCGACGCTAATCGCCGGATTTTGCGAGGGTTTTTCGACTATCCACAGCGCATGTGGATAACTTTGTTGAAAAGTCGGCCGGATGACCCGCCGAGCCGCACCGGACGGCCCTCCGGCTCGTTTTGCCGCTTGCTCTCATATTGAGAAAAATCAATAAAAACAAAGAGATATGGATTCCCGGCCGAACGGGCCCCGGCGAGCTGCAATCCGGGGCCGGATTCGCGAAATTGTGCATAAGTCAAGTCTTGACAGCATGTTTTTGTCCTCGGACGGCGTTCAGAGCGCCGTGAGCACGCGTCGATAACGAATCGCCTCGGCGATCTGCGCGGCCGTCGGCAGCGGGTCGCCGGCCAGGTCGGCGATTGTCCGCGCGACCTTCAGCACGCGGAAATACGCACGCGCCGACCAGCCGAAGCGCTCGCCGGCCTCGCGCAGCAGCCGCTCGCCTTCGTCGGTCGGCCGGCACAGGTCGTCGGTCTCGCGGCCGCTCAGCATGTGATTCGTCTTGCCCTGCCGGTCGAGCTGCAGCGCGCGCGCCTGCGCGACCCGCGCGGCCACCGCGGCGCTCGGCTCGCCGGGCGTCGACGCGCGCGACGCGAGTTCGGCCGGCGACAGCGCGGGCAGGTCGATCTGAATGTCGATGCGGTCGACGAGCGGCCCCGACAGCTTGCGCAGGTAGCGCGCGGCGACGTCCGGCGTGCAGCGGCAGCGCCCGGACGGATCGCCGTGCCAGCCGCACGGGCACGGGTTCATCGCGGCGATCAACTGGCATGCGGCCGGGAAATCGGCCTGCTGCGCCGCGCGCGAGATCGTGATGCGGCCGGCTTCCAGCGGCTCGCGCAGCATCTCGAGCACGTGCCGGTCGAATTCCGGCAATTCGTCGAGGAACAGCACGCCGAGGTGCGCGAGCGTGATTTCGCCCGGTTGCGGCGGGTTGCGGCCGCCGACCAGCGCGGCGGCGCTCGACGAGTGATGCGGCGCGCGGAACGGCCGCCGGCGCCACTGCGCGGGCGAGAAGCCGATGCGGCTCGCGGAAAGGAGCGCGGCCGACGTCAGCGCCTCATCGTCGGTCAGCGGCGGCAGGAGGCCAGGCAGCCGCGCGGCGAGCATCGACTTGCCGGCCCCCGGCGGCCCGACCATCAGCATGTGGTGACCGCCCGCGGCGGCGACTTCGAGCGCGCGCCGGGCGCCGCGCTGGCCGACCACGTCCGCGAGGTCGGGTGCGGCCGGTGCCGGCAGGCCGTCGAGACAGGGCGTCGCGACCGGCGCAAGCCGCCCGTCGGGCGCATCCGCGAGGTGCGCGCACAACGCGGGCAGGTCGGGCGCGCCGAACACGGTGACGCCCGGCACGAGCGCCGCCTCGGCCGCGCTGTCGAGTGGCAGGTACAGCTCGGGCGGCCGCGACGTTCCCGTGGCGCCGGACAGGGCGCCGGAATCCGGGCCTGGGCCGGAACCGAGGCCCGCTCCGGTTTCGCCCGTGCGCCAGTCGCGCGCCGCGCCGCACGCCATCGCGAACGCGCCGCGCATCGGCCGCAGCGCGCCGGTCAGCGACAGCTCGCCTGCGAATTCGCGGCCGGCCAGCGCGTCGGCCGGGATCTGGCCGTTCGCGGCGAGTATGCCGAGCGCGATCGGCAGGTCGAACCGGCCCGACTCTTTCGGCAGATCGGCCGGCGCGAGGTTGACTGTGATGCGGCGCACGGGGAATTCGAATCCGCAGTTCTGCAGCGCGGCGCGGACGCGCTCGCGGCTTTCGCGGACTTCGAGATCGGGCAGGCCGACGATCGCGAACGACGGCAATCCGTTGGCCAGATGGACTTCGACGGTGACGTCCGGCGCGCGGCCGGATGCGGGCGCGCGACTGCGCACCACGGCGAGTGACATGGCGAGGCTCCTGTAAACAGACGGGCGACGGCCGTTCGGGGCCGCATGCCGCGGAAATCGGAGGAATCGGTGCGCGCTTGCCGGCGTGGCGCGGGAAAGAACGAGGCACTGCGGAACGACGAAATGCGAAGAGCGGGGGACAGCGAAGAACGAGGGACAGCGAAGAGCGGGGGTGTTGCGAAGAGCGGGGGTATGGCGAAGAACGACGGACTACGAAGAACGGCGGAACGGCTTCGGGGTGGCGGGCGCGGGCCGCGCGAGGCGGCCCGCGCCCGGACCTTGCGGTCGGGTGACGGGCGTCAGGCCTGCGGCGCCGCGAGCTTCTGCTCGAGCTCCGCGACGCGCTTTTCGAGTTCCTCGAGGCGCACGCGGGTGCGGGCGAGCACCTGCGCCTGCGTGTCGAATTCCTCACGCGTGACGAGGTCGAGCTTCGAGAAGCCTTGCGACAGCATGGCCTTCACGTTGCGCTCGACGTCCTTGGCCGGCGAGTTTTTCAGCAGGTCGCTGACACGCGACTGCAGATCGTTGAAAACGTCGCTGGGTTGCTTCATGTGATTCCCCTTCCTTGCACAAAAAATGTGCATCTTCAGTTGCGTACGTGCCCATGATGCACGCATGACCGGAAATGGTGCGCCCGGAGCGCGAATTCCGGGCATGGCGCCCGCATGGGTGAATGTCCCGTCGATCCGGGACGTGCGTGCACTCTAGCAACGATCCTTTCGCCGCGCCAGCAAACCGGGCCACGTTGGCCATTCGGCCGGGCTTCCGCACCTTACATCACGGGATGCGACCCCGTTACAGAGCCGTTCGAGACGGCGCTCGGACGAACATGGCATGCGAGTTGCTGAGAAGAGTCCGTTACAACATTCCAACCAATTCGACGGGACAACCCAGCGAGAGGACTTCATGAAACTCATTACCGCAATCATCAAGCCGTTCAAGCTCGATGAGACGCGCGAAGCGCTGTCGGCGCTCGGCGTCTCCGGCATCACGGTGACGGAGGTGAAAGGGTTCGGGCGCCAGAAGGGGCATACCGAGCTGTATCGCGGCGCCGAATACGTGGTCGATTTCCTGCCGAAGATGAAGATCGAGGCGGCCGTGTCCGACGATCTCGTCGACCAGGCGGTCGAGGCGATCGAGCGGGCCGCGCGCACCGGCAAGATCGGCGACGGCAAGATCTTCGTCACGCCGATCGAACAAGTGATCCGGATTCGCACCGGGGAGACCGGCGCTGACGCGCTGTAACAGAACAGACAAGACAAGCGACAAGAGGAAATCCAAGATGCGCAAACTTCTGATGTCCCTGCTGATGGCCGGCTCGCTTATCGCGGCCGGCGTCGGCCCCGCGCTCGCCGACGACGCGGCGTCCGCCGCGGCTGCGTCCGCGCCCGCCGCTTCGGCTCCCGACGCATCCGCTGCCGCTGCACCCGCCGCGACGGCGAGCGCCGCGCCTGACGCATCCGCCGCTGCCGCCGCACCGGCTTCGGGCGCCGCCGACGCATCGGCCGCCGCTGCCGCGTCCGCGCCGGCCGCACCCGCTGCGCCGACCGCGCCGTTCTCCGTCGATTCGTCGAAGATCAACTCGGGCGACACCGCGTGGATGCTGACCTCCACCGCGCTCGTGCTGTTCATGACGGTCCCCGGCCTCGCGCTGTTCTACGCGGGCATGGTCCGCAAGAAGAACGTGCTCGCGACCGTGATGCAGAGCTTCGCGATCACCGCGCTGATCACGGTGCTGTGGACGGTGGTCGGCTACAGCCTCGCGTTCACGCCGGGCAACGGCTTCATCGGCGGCATGTCGCGCGCGTTCCTGCACGGGATGAACTACATCCACGGCGACAAGGCGACGACGCTGACCGTCAGCCACCTCGCGCCGACGATTCCGGAATCGGTCTACTTCGTCTATCAGATGACGTTCGCGATCATCACGCCGGCACTGATCTGCGGCGCGTTCGCCGACCGGATGAAGTTCTCGGCGATGCTGGTGTTCATGACGCTCTGGTCGCTGATCGTCTATGTGCCGATCGCGCACATGGTGTGGGAGCCGACCGGCTGGCTGTCGTCGGACGGCGTGCTCGACTTCGCGGGCGGCACGGTGGTGCACATCAACGCCGGTATCGCGGGCCTGATGTCGTGCCTGGTGCTCGGCAAGCGCGTCGGCTACGGCCGCGAATCGATGGCGCCGCACAACCTCGTGCTGACGATGATCGGCGGCTCGATGCTGTGGGTCGGCTGGTTCGGCTTCAACGCGGGTTCGGCGGTTGCGGCTGACGGTCGTGCCGGCTTCGCGATGCTGACCACGCAAGTGGCGACGGCCTGCGCGGCGCTCGGCTGGATGTTTGCCGAGTGGGTCGCGAAGGGCAAGCCGTCGGTGCTCGGCATCGTGTCGGGTGCGGTCGCGGGTCTCGTGGCGATCACGCCGGCGGCCGGCTTCGTCGGCGTGGCGGGTGCGCTCGTGATCGGCATCGCGGCGGGCGTCGTCTGCTTCTGGTCGGCGACGTGGCTCAAGTCGAAGCTCGGCTACGACGATTCGCTCGATGCGTTCGGCGTGCACGGCGTGGGCGGAATTCTCGGCGCGCTGCTGACGGGCGTGTTCGCGGTCAAGGACATCGGCGGCGCCGACGGCAGCCTGCTGCTGCAGGCGAAGGGCGTGCTGATCACGCTGGTCTACAGCGGCGTGCTGAGCTTCGTGCTGCTGAAGCTGATCGACCTGACGATGGGCCTGCGCGTGTCCGAAGAGGAAGAGCGCGAAGGCCTCGACGTGATCCTGCATGGCGAGCATGTCGAATAAGTCATAAGGATACACGGCGGGCCGCCGCGGAGACGGCGCCCGCCACGAATGAGCGCAGCGACTTCGGCCCGCCCACCCGGCGGGCTTTTTTTCTCCTGCCGCCTGCTGCCGTAGCGCATAACCCTTCGCGCTATCGGGTCAATAGCCGAAAACTTCCTCCAAACCCTTGCGAAGCCGGGAACAATCCCCAAATGGGCAGGGCAATTGCTCTACAATCTTCATTCTCCCGCTCGCGAGTGATTCATGGTTCCCCACCTCGTTACCGCGTTGAACGGTCCGCTGCTCGAACTCGAGCAGAAGATCCTCGACGCGACGCCTGCGATCGAACGCTGGTTCAGGCTCGAATGGCAGGAACATACCCCGCCGTTCTATTGTTCGGTGGACCTGCGCAACGCCGGCTTCAAGCTGGCCCCCGTCGACGCGAACCTGTTCCCCGGCGCGTTCAACAATCTGCCGTCCGAAGTGCTGCCGCTCGCCGTGCAGGCCGCGATGGCCGCGATCGAGAAGATCTGCCCGGACGCGAAGAACCTGCTCGTGATTCCGGAGCTGCCGACCCGCAACGCGTTCTACCTGGAAAACGTCGCGCGCCTCGCGACGATCATGCGCCAGGCCGGCCTGAACGTGCGCTTCGGCTCGCTCGACCCGAGCATCACCGACATGACGCCGATCACGCTGGCCGACGGCCAGAAGATCGTGCTCGAGCCGCTCGAGCGTTCGCAGCGCCGCCTCGGCCTGAAGAATTTCGATCCGTGCTCGATCCTGCTGAACAACGACCTGTCGGCCGGCATCCCGGCCGTGCTGGAAAACCTGCACGAGCAGTACCTGCTGCCGCCGCTGCACGCGGGCTGGGCCGTGCGCCGCAAGTCGACGCACTTCTCGTGCTACGACGACGTCGCGAAGAAGTTCGCGAAGATGGTCGGCGTCGACCCGTGGATGGTGAATCCGTATTTCGCGCACGTCGAGGGTGTCGACTGGCAGGGCCATGAAGGCGAGCAGGCGCTCGCCGACGCGATCGACGGCGTGCTGAAGAAGATCGCGCGCAAGTACCGCGAATACGGGATCAGCGAGAAGCCGTTCGTCGTCGTGAAGGCCGACGCGGGCACGGCGGGGCGCGGCGTGATGACCGTGCACGATGCGGCCGAGATCGGCCGCATGTCGAAGGCCGAGCGCGCGCAGATGGCCGAGTCGAAGGCCGGCCTCGCGGTGCGCGACGTGATCGTGCAGGAAGGTGTCTATACGTTCGAGCGCGTCGGCGACGAAGTGGCCGAGCCCGTCGTGTACATGATCGACCGCTACGTGGTCGGCGGTTTCTACCGCACGCACGGCGGCCGCGAGCGCGACCAGAACCTGAACGCGCCCGGCATGCACTACGTGCCGCTCGGCTTCGAGCACACCGCGCTGCCGGATGCCGGCGCGAAGCCGGGTGCCGCGCCGCCGAACCGTTTCTACATGTACGGCGTCGTCGCGCGGCTGTCGCTGATCGCGTCGTCGATCGAACTCGAAAAGACCGATCCCGAAGCCATCCAGGTTTAACCGGGCTTCGCTACGTACAGGATTCGCATGGACATTCTCTTTATCGCCGACCCGCTCGAGCATTTCAAGATCTACAAGGATTCGACCTACGCGATGATGGCGGAGGCCGTGCGGCGCGGGCATGCGGTGTACGCGTGCGAGCCGCGCCACCTTGCGTGGACGGGCTCCGCCGTCGAGGCCGACGTGCGGCGCATCACGTTCGTCGGCGAGCTCGACGACCTGCAACGCGAGACCTGGTTCGAAGCGGGTTCCGTCGACGCGCGCCGCCTCGAATCGTTCGGCGCGGTGCTGATGCGCAAGGATCCGCCGTTCGACATGGAATACGTGACGTCGACCTGGCTGCTCGAACTGGCCGAGCGTGCGGGCGCACGCGTGTTCAACAAGGCGCAGTCGATCCGCGACCATTCGGAAAAGCTCGCGATCGGCGAGTTTCCGCAGTTCGTCGCGCCCACGCTCGTCACGCGCGACGCGAAACGGCTGCGCGCGTTCCACGCCGAGCACGGCGACGTGATCCTGAAGCCGCTCGACGGGATGGGCGGGATGGGCGTGTTCCGCGTGAAGCCCGACGGCATGAACCTCGGCTCGATCGTCGAGATGCTGAGCCACGACGGCACGCGCTCGGTGATGGCGCAGAAGTTCATTCCCGAGATCAAGGCCGGCGACAAGCGCATCCTGCTGATCGGCGGCGAGCCGGTGCCGTATTCGCTCGCGCGGATTCCGCAGGGCAGCGAGGTGCGCGGCAATCTCGCCGCGGGCGGGCTGGGTGTCGCCCAGCCGCTGACCGCGCGCGATCGCGAGATCGCCGGGACGCTCGGGCCCGTGCTCGCGTCGCGCGGGCTGCTGCTGGTCGGCCTCGATGCGATCGGCGACTGGCTGACCGAGGTGAACGTCACGAGTCCGACGTGCTTCCGCGAGATCATGGAGCAGACGGGCTTCGACGTCGCCGCGATGTTCATCGACGCGCTGGAGCGTGCGGCCGCGTAGGCCGCCTTCCCGTGCAACCCCGGCGGCGGCCGCGCAGGTCCCCCGTCGCCGGAGCAGCTTGACCGGCCTGCTACAATGCCCGCTTGCCAGGTGCCGTGATCGGCGCACCGAAGGCCCGGCGGTCGGGCCGATACTGTTGCAAGGCTGAACATGAAACGTTTCCCACACTCGCTACGCTCTTTGCCCCGCTGCGGGGCGTCGGCCCGCCAGGGGCGGCCGGGAGCGATCTGACATGGCCGGGATTCTGATCATCGCGCACGCCCCGCTCGCCACCGCGCTGCGGGACTGCATCGCGCACATCTACGGCGGCGTGCCCGCGCGCATCGGCTGTATCGACGTGACGGCGGACAGCGATCCGACCCAGGTGATGGCGTTCGCGCACGCGGAACTCGCACGGCTCAAGGAAGAGAACGGCGTGGTCGTGCTGACCGACATGTACGGCGCGACGCCCGCGAACATCGCGGGCCAGCTCGCGAAGATCGACAACGTGCGCGTGCTGGCGGGCGCGAACCTGCCGATGCTCGTGCGGGCCGTCTGCTACCGCACCGTGCCGCTCGACAAGCTCGTCGACAAGGCGCTGTCCGGCGGCGCGAAGGGCGTCCACGAAGTGGCGGCCGGCACGCCGCCGCCGCCGACGGAAGCCGGCTGCGGCCAGTGCGCGCCGATTCCGCCCGAACCGCAACCGCGCACCGAATCGCACTGACCACCGCGTTTTTCGTTTTAGACAGCACCGCCGGCGCGCGCCGCCGGCGGTCCCGACCGACCCGACCGAGAATCATGCTTCAACAAGAAACCACCATCGTCAATAAATTGGGGCTCCATGCGCGCGCATCGGCCAAGCTTACGCAACTGGCCGGCAACTTCCAGTCGGAAGTCTGGATGACACGCAACGGGCGCAAGATCAATGCGAAGAGCATCATGGGCGTGATGATGCTGGCGGCGGGCATCGGCAGCACCGTGACGATCGAGACCGAAGGGTCCGACGAGCGGGAAGCGATGGACGCGCTGCTGAAGCTGATCGCCGACAAATTCGGCGAAGGCCAGTGATCGTCACGCGGGATCGTTGCCATTTCCAGCCAGAATGCCGCGGATTTCGCGGCATTTTTTTCGTCGGAAGCATTGATGCGGAATGCGCAATGCTGCGGTGCATGCAGTCAGCGGGGAGTCGCGGAATTTATAATCACTAACCGGGGTCATAAGCGCATCGCAGCAGTGTGCCGCGGCTTTACTTGTACAGAGGAGGTGCGCGTGTCCTTCACGCTGCAAGGCATTCCCGTCTCACGAGGTATCGCGATCGGGCGAGCGTATCTGATCGCGCCGGCGGCGCTCGACGTCGCCCATTACCTGGTCGAGGCGAACCAGATCGACGCCGAGGTCGAGCGTTTCCGCACGGCGCTCGAAGTCGTGCATCGCGAACTCGAAGCGTTGCGCGCCGACCTGACCGACGACACCCCGAGCGAAGTCGGCGCATTCATCGACGTCCACATGATGATCCTGAGCGACGCGATGCTCGTGCAGGAAACCATCGACCTGATCCGCACGCGCCGCTACAACGTCGAGTGGGCGCTGACCGAGCAGCTCGAATTGCTCACGCGCCATTTCGACGACATCGAGGACGAATACCTGCGCGAGCGCAAGGCCGACATCGAACAGGTGGTCGAGCGCGTGCTGAAGGCACTCGCCGGCGCACCGTCCGCGTCGCAGGCGCTCGACCGCGCGGCCGCGAACGGCACGAACGAGATGATCGTCGTCGCGCACGACATCGCGCCGGCCGACATGATGCAGTTCAAGACTCAGTCGTTCCAGGCGTTCGTCACCGACCTCGGCGGGCGCACGTCGCACACGGCGATCGTCGCGCGCAGCCTCGGCATTCCGGCCGCGGTCGGCGTGCAGCATGCGAGCGCGCTGATCCGCCAGGACGACCTGATCATCGTCGACGGCGACCAGGGCATCGTGATCGTCGATCCGGCGCCGATCGTCCTCGAGGAATATTCGTACCGCCAGTCCGAGAAGCTGCTCGAGCAACGCAAGCTGCAGCGTCTGAAATTCTCGCCGACGCAGACGTTGTGCGGCACCAAGATCGATCTGTACGCGAACATCGAGCTGCCCGACGACGCGAAGGCGGCCGTCGAGGCCGGCGCGGTCGGCGTCGGCCTGTTCCGCTCCGAGTTCCTGTTCATGCATCAGAAGCAGATGCCGGAGGAGGAGGAGCAGTTCGCCGCGTACAAGCGGGCCGTCGAGTGGATGAAGGGCATGCCGGTCACGATCCGCACGATCGACGTCGGCGCGGACAAGCCGCTCGAGGCGCTCGACGAGGGCTACGAGACGGCGCCGAACCCGGCGCTCGGCCTGCGCGCGATCCGCTGGAGCCTGTCCGAGCCGCAGATGTTCCTCACGCAGTTGCGCGCGATCCTGCGCGCGTCCGCGTTCGGCCAGGTGAAGATCCTGATCCCGATGCTCGCGCACGCGCAGGAGATCGACCAGTCGCTCGACCTGATCCGCGAGGCGAAGCGCCAGCTCGACGACGCGGGGCTCGCGTACGATCCGAACGTGCGCATCGGCGCGATGATCGAGATTCCGGCCGCGGCGATCGCGCTGCCGCTGTTCCTGAAGCGGTTCGATTTCCTGTCGATCGGCACGAACGACCTGATCCAGTACACGCTCGCGATCGACCGCGCGGACAACGCGGTCGCGCACCTGTACGACCCGCTGCATCCGGCCGTCCTGCACCTGATCTCCTATACGCTGCGCGAAGCGAAGCGCGCGGGCGTGTCGGTGTCGGTATGCGGGGAGATGGCGGGCGATCCGGCGCTCACGCGCCTGTTGCTCGGGATGGGGCTCACCGAGTTCTCGATGCACCCGAGCCAGTTGCTCGTCGTGAAGCAGGAGATCCTGCGCGCGCACCTGAAGGCGCTCGAGAAGCCGACGGCCGACGTGCTTGCCGCATTCGAGCCGGAGGAAGTGCAGGCGGCGCTGCAGCGTCTGTCGGTCGCCGAGCCGCGTGCGGACGCGGCCGCTTAGGTCGCTCGGGCTGCTCAGGCGCCCGCGTCGCCGCTAATTGCCGTGAAGTGTCATGCATGCGCCGGCAGGCGCATGCCGCTCGCGCGTCAGTGCCGGCCCCCGCAGACGGGGCAGTCGGCCTGGCGCGCGATTTTCATCGTCGTCCATTCCATCCGCAGCGAATCGAGCATCATCAGCCGCCCGTTGAGCGTCGTGCCGATTTCGCCGATCACGCGCAGCGCTTCGGCAGCCTGCATCGCGCCGATGATCCCGACCGTCGGCGCGAACACGCCCATCGTCGCGCACGCGACTTCCTCGAACGGCTGGTCTTCCGGAAACACGCACGCATAGCAGGGCGCGGCCGCGTCGCGGAAATCGAACGTGCTGATCTGGCCGTCGAAGCGCAGCGCGGCGCCCGACACGAGCGGCACGCCGTGCGCGACGCACGCGCGGTTGATCGCATGCCGCGTCGCGAAGTTGTCGGTGCAGTCGAGCACGACGGTCGCGCGTGGCACGTGGGCGTCGAGCCACGCGTCGTCGACGCGCTCCGCGACCGCGTTCACCTTCACCTCGGGGTTCAGTTGCGCGAGCGCGTCGCGCCCCGATTCGACCTTGCTGCGGCCGACCGATGCCGTCACGTGCAGGATCTGCCGCTGCAGGTTCGTGAGGTCGACCGTATCGGCGTCGACCAGCGTGATCGTGCCGACTCCCGATGCCGCGAGGTACATCGCGGCGGGCGAGCCGAGGCCGCCCGCGCCGACGACGATCGCGTGCGCGTCGAGAAAGCGCTGCTGCGCCTCGATGCCGATTTCGTCGACGAGGATGTGGCGGGAGTAGCGGAGGAGTTGATCGTCGTTCATGGGGAGATCGGGCGAAGCATGCCGCCGGCGGCGGCGCGGACGTATCTGCGTATTCTAGTGCAGTGTTCGGCGCTAATCGGCACTGATGTGCTGCGCCTTCGCGCCCGTGGCTGCGTTGCAAATCCTCGCGATGCCACTGGGCATCGCTGCGGTTTGCGCCTTGCCACGAGCACGAATCCGCTGGCACATCAGCACCGCTTAGCACCGAACACTACACTAGGCGCACATGAAAAACGGGCCATCGCGGTCTTCCCGCGATGGCCCGTCGGATGCCGGCCGGCGCTTACTTCGGCGCCGACGCAGGCTTCGGTGCGGAAACCGGCTTCACGCTCGCGCCCGATGCCTTCGGGGCCGCGGCAGCCTTGCCGGCCGGGCTCTTCGTCGTGCTCTCGGCGAGCAGCGACTTCGATTCCTGGACGGGCTTGCCTTCGAGCTTGTTGAGCGCCTGCTGCATCATGAAGTCGTCGGTGCTGCCGAACTCGATCGGCTTGCGATCGCGATCCTTCTGGCGTTGCTCCGGCGTCTTCTTGTCGTTCTGCTCTTCGAGGACGCGCAGTTGATCCATCCGGCGCTGCTCGCGATCCTCCTGTTCCTTCTTCTCGTTCGGATCCTGCGTGTTCGCGAGGTGGTTCGTGTAGTCGACCTCGCGCGTCACGAGCACGTCGTCCGGATCGCCGTCCGCGTACTGATCGACCGGCACGTCGGGCGTGATGCCCTTGTTCTGGATCGAACGGCCGCTCGGCGTGTAGTAGTACGCGGTCGTCAGGCGCAGCGCGGTGTCGGCCGTCATCGGGCGGACCGTCTGCACCGAGCCCTTGCCGAACGTCGTCTTGCCCATGATCTGCGCGCGCTTCGAATCCTGCAGCGCACCGGCGACGATTTCCGACGCGGACGCCGAATACGCGTTCGTCAGCACGATCATCGGCACGGTCTTGAAGGCCGGCGGCAGGTTCTTCAGCGGATCGCCGTCGAAGGAGGGCAGGCGATAGTTGTCGTACGTATCGCGGTAGACCTGCTTCGAATCGGGGATCTGGCCGTTGGTCGACACGACGACGGAGTCGGGCGGCAGGAACGCGCCGGCAACGCCGACCGCGCTCTGCAGCAGGCCGCCGCCGTTGTTGCGCAGGTCGAGGACGAGGCCCTTCAGGTTCGGCTGCTGGCGCGCGATGTCCTGCAGCTTCTGGGCGAGATCGGGCGTCGTGCGCTCCTGGAAGCTCGTGATGCGGATATACGCATAGCCCGGATCGAGGATCTTCATCTTCACGCTCTGGACCTTGATGATCGCGCGCGTGACCGTGACCGGGAACGTGCGGTCGTCGCTCTTGCGGAAGATCGTCAGCGTGACCTTGGTGCCCGGCTCGCCGCGCATCTGCTTGACGGCCTTGTCGAGCGTCATGCCGCGCACCGGCTTGTCGTTGATGCGCGTGATCAGGTCGCCCGGACGAATGCCGGCGCGGAACGCGGGGGTGTCCTCGATCGGCGAGATCACCTTGACGAGGCCGTCTTCCTGCGAGATCTCGATGCCGAGACCCGCGAAGCGGCCCTTCGTCTGCTCCTGCAGCTCGTCATAGTCGGTCTTGTCGAGGAACGACGAGTGCGGGTCGAGGCTCGACACCATGCCCTTGATCGCCGCCGTCAGCAGCTTCTTGTCGTCGACCGGTTCGACGTACTCGCGCTTGATCTGGCCGAATACTTCCGCGAACAGGCGGAGCTGGTCGAGGGGAAGCGGTGCCGTGGCGGTCTGCTCGGCCGACGCGGAAATCTGCAGCGTGGCGAACACGCCCGTGGCAAGGCCCGCGGCAATCAGGCCGATGTTCTTCAATTTCATTCGCATAGAGAGTCTGGTGCGGTCGGGAAGCGCGTGGCGGTAGCGGGGATATAGCGGACAAGTATAACTGTTCGTCCGATAACTCAGTGGAACGCCGCGAAAAGCGGCAAAAAGGGCCCGGAGAAGGCCCGGCGGGGCGCCGCCGGATGCGCTTGCGGGTTCGAAAGCGGATTCGACAGCAGCGGGGCCGCGAAGGTTCGCGCGGCGTGCCGGGCCGGCCGGGCACGCCGCGCCGGACGCGGCCCGCCCGGCGCGCCGGACGTCAGCCCGCCTTGCCCTGCTTCGCGACGGCGGCCTGCGCCTGCGCGATCGCTTCCTGGTCGCCGAGGTAATAGTGCGTGATGGGCTTCAGGTTCTCGTCGAGTTCATACACGAGCGGCACGCCGTTCGGGATGTTCAGGCCGACGATGTCGCTGTCCGAGATGCCGTCGAGATACTTGATCAGCGCGCGCAGCGAGTTGCCGTGCGCGGCGATCAGCACCTGCTTGCCGGCGCGGACCGCCGGCGCGATCGACTCGTTCCACAGCGGCAGCACGCGCGCGACCGTGTCCTTCAGGCACTCGGTGAGCGGCAGCTGCTCGCGGGGCACCTTCGCATAGCGCGGATCGTTGAACGGCGCGCGCTCGTCGGTCGGCTCGAGCGCGGGCGGCGGCGTGTCGTAGCTGCGGCGCCAGACGAGCACCTGCTCGTCGCCGAACTTCGCGGCCGTTTCCGCCTTGTTCAGCCCCGACAGCGCGCCGTAGTGGCGCTCGTTCAGGCGCCACGAATGGACGACCGGCAGATACATCTGGTCCATCCGGTCCTGCACGTGCCACAGCGTGCGGATCGCGCGCTTGAGCACCGACGTGTACGCGATGTCGAACGTGTAGCCGGCCTCCTTGAGCAATTCGCCGGCCTGGTAGGCCTCGTTGCGACCCTGTTCGGTCAGGTCGACGTCGACCCAGCCGGTGAAGCGGTTTTCCTTGTTCCACGTCGATTCGCCGTGGCGGATGAGAACGAGTTTGTACATGGATCTTGCGGTCGGTAGTGAAGGAAGCGGTGCGCGTCGCGCGGCACCCGACCCGGGCCCGCCATCGCGCAAGACGGTTATTTTATAATGGCGGGATTGTCCTCATCCGATTTCTCTTTTTCCGGCGGAATTCCGTGACGTTCTTTACCGATTACACGAACCTGGCCCTCATCGCGATCCTGCTGGTATCCGGCGGCCTGCTGGCCTGGCCCGCGCTGCGCCGCGGCCGCGGCGGCCTGTCGGCCGCGGAGGCCACCCAACTCATCAACCGCCGCAATGCGGTCGTGATCGACGTGCGCGCCGCGTCCGATTTCGCCGCGGGCCACCTGCCGTCGGCGCGTCAGGTCGCGGCGGGCGAGATCGGCGCGAAGATCGCGCAGGTCGCGAAGAACAAGAGCACGCCGGTGCTGCTCGTCTGCCAGAATGGCCAGCAGTCGCAGAAGGCTGCGCGCGAGGTCGAGGCGGCGGGCTACGCCGAGGTGCACGTGCTCGAAGGCGGCGTGGCTGCCTGGCAGCAGGCCGGGATGCCGGTCGTCAAACAAGGAGTGGCGAAGTGAACAAGGTTCTGATGTACAGCACGCAGGTGTGTCCGTATTGCATGCAGGCCGAGCGCCTGCTGAAGCTGCGCGGTGTCGAGCAGATCGAAAAGGTGCTGATCGACCGCGATCCGGCGCGCCGCGAGGAAATGATGACGCGCACGGGGCGCCGCACGGTGCCGCAGATCTATATCGGCGATACGCACGTCGGCGGTTACGACGATCTGTCGAAGCTCGACCGCGAAGGCGGGCTCGCACCGCTTCTGCAAGCGGCCTGATTAGGGCAGAATGGCCGCCGGCCGCGCCGCGGCTTGGGCGCGCAGGATTCATCCGTGGCGGCCTGCGAGAAGCCGGGCCGCTCCGTCACCACTTTTAGGGAAACACCATGTCCGACGTCGAAAACCAACCGTTCTTCAACATCCAGCGCGTCTACCTGAAGGATATGTCGCTCGAACAGCCGAATTCGCCGGCGATCTTCCTCGAGCAGGACATGCCGTCGGTTGAAGTCGAAGTCGACGTCAAGGCCGACCGCCTCGCGGAAAGCGTGTTCGAAGTCGTCGTGTCGGGTACCGTCACCGCGAAGGTGAAGGACAAGGTCGCGTTCCTGATCGAAGCGAAGCAGGCCGGCATTTTCGACATTCGCAACATTCCGGACGAACAGCTCGACCCGCTCGTCGGCATCGCTTGCCCGACGATCCTGTTCCCGTACCTGCGTTCGAACATCGCCGATGCGATCACGCGCGCGGGCTTCCCGCCGATCCACCTGGCGGAAATCAACTTCCAGGCGCTGTACGAGCAGCGTCTCGCGCAGCTTCAGCAGCAGCACGCCGGCGCCGAAGGCGCGCCGAACGGCACGACGCTGAACTGACGTTTCACTCGGACCGGTGCTGGGTATGAAAGTAGCCGTTCTCGGCGCCGGTGCCTGGGGCACCGCGCTCGCGGGCCATCTGGCCGCGCGGCACGATACGCTTCTATGGGCGCGCGACGCCGCGCTCATCGCCGGGCTGCAGGCCCGGCACGAAAATTCCCGTTATCTGGACGGCATCGCGCTACCTGACGCATTGCGCTACGACGCCGATCTCGGCGCCGCGCTCGCGCATGGCGCCGCGGACGACGCGCTGTGCGTGATCGCCGCGCCCGTGGCCGGCCTGCGCACGCTGTGCCACGCGATGCGCGACGCAGGCTGCGTGCCCGCGCACATCGTCTGGGTCTGCAAGGGCTTCGAGGCCGACACGCATCTGCTGCCGCATCAGGTGATCGCGGCCGAGCTGCCCGAACAGCGCAGCAACGGCGTGCTGTCGGGGCCGAGCTTTGCACGCGAGGTCGGGCAGTCGCTGCCCGTCGCGCTGACGGTGGCGAGCGCGTCCGCCGAATGCCGCGAGCGCACGCTCGCCGCGTTCCATCACGGCGCGATGCGGATCTATACGGGCGACGACGTGGTCGGCGTCGAGGTCGGCGGCGCGGTGAAGAACGTGCTGGCGATCGCGACCGGCATTTCCGACGGCCTCGGCCTCGGGCTGAACGCGCGCGCCGCGCTGATCACGCGCGGCCTCGCCGAAATGTCGCGGCTCGGCGTCGTGCTCGGCGGCCGCGCGGAAACCTTCACGGGCCTCACGGGCCTCGGCGACCTGATCCTCACCGCAACGGGCGACCTGTCGCGCAACCGCACGGTCGGCCTGCAACTGGCGGCCGGCCGCACGCTGAACGACATCCTCGGTGCGCTCGGCCACGTGGCCGAAGGCGTGCGCTGCGCGCAGGCCGTGCTCGCGATCGCGCAAGCGCAATCGATCGAGATGCCGATCACCGAAGCCGTGTGCGGTGTACTGTTCGACGGCATTGCGCCGCGCGACGCCGTCAGCGGCCTGCTGCGGCGCGACGCGCGCGCCGAGTAGCGCGGACGGGCGCCGCCCGGCGCGGTCGCGCCAGGCGCGCGGCGCCAAAGCGCACTACGCTTGAACAGTCTCCGGCACTTCGGGAGGTTGTCATGCTGCAGATCCATTCCACCACGCTCGACGCGCAGGTCGTCGACATCACGACGCTCGAGGTCGACGTGATCGTCAACGCCGCGAACGGCTCGCTGCTCGGCGGGGGCGGTGTCGACGGCGCGATCCATCGCGCAGCCGGCCCCGGCCTGCTCGCGGAGTGCCGTACGCTCGGCGGCTGCGATACGGGCGACGCGAAGCTTACGCGCGGCCACGGGCTGCCGGCGCGCTACGTGATCCATGCGGTCGGGCCGGTGTGGCACGGCGGCGATCGCGGCGAGCCCGACCTGCTCGCATCGTGCTACCGGCGCGCGATCGAACTGGCGGAGGAGGTCGCCGCGACGTCGATCGCGTTCCCGGCGATCAGTTGCGGCATCTACCGCTATCCGGCGGGCGAGGCCGTCGAAATCGCAGTCGGCACCGTCGCCGAAATGCTGCCGCAGGCGCCGAATCTTGCGCGCGTGGTGTTCGCGTGCTTTTCCCCCGACATCTACGACCTGTATCGCGCACGGCTTACGCGGGCCTGATGCAGCCCGCGGCGGGCCCGCGTCATGCGCCGCCTTCGAAGCCGGCCTGGCGCCACGCCTCGAACACGACCACCGCGACCGTGTTCGACAGGTTCAGGCTGCGGTTGTCCGGCCGCATCGGCAGGCGCACGCGCTGTTCGTTCGGGAAGCGTTCGAGCAGCCCCGCGGGCAGGCCGCGTGTCTCCGAGCCGAACACGAACCAGTCGCCCGGCAGGAATGCATGATCGTGGAAGCGGCCCGAGCCGCGCGTCGTGAACGCGAACATCCGCGCGGGATCGGGCGATTCGGCCGCGACGAACGCGTCCCAGTCGCGGTGCACGCGCATCTGCGCATATTCGTGATAGTCGAGGCCGGCACGGCGCATCCTCGCGTCGTCGAGCGGAAAGCCGAGCGGCTCGATCAGGTGCAGGTGCGCGCCGGTGTTGGCGCACAGGCGGATCACGTTGCCGGTGTTCGGCGGAATTTCGGGAGCGACGAGGACGACGTTGAACATGTTTCGGTTTGGCTGGGCCGGCCGGGGCGGAGCAGCGCGCGCTCCTTCCCGGCCGGCCGGTTCGTGACGGCTACGGCCGCGTGCAGGCGGCCGGCCTCCCTATCTAATTAATCCCTGGCGGTGCGCAGCGCAACCAGATTCGTCACGCGCGCGGCGCCCGCCGCCTTCAGTGCGTGCGCGGCGGCCGCGAGCGTCGCGCCGGATGTCATCACGTCGTCGACGAGCGCAACGTGGCGGCCCGCGACGTCGCCCGCCACTGCGAACGCCGCCATCATGTTGTCGCGCCGCGCGCGCAGGGCGAGCCGCGACTGCGGCGCGGTGTCGGCGACCCGCGCGAGCAGCGCCGCATCCGCGTGCACGCCGAGCCGGCGCGCGAGCGGCCGCGCGATTGCCCATGCCTGGTTGTAGCCGCGCGCGACGAGCCGCCCATGCGACAGCGGCACCGGCGCGACCAGGTCGAAGCCGCCGGTGCGTTGCGTATCGTCGACCAGCCGGGCGAGCCGGGCCGCGAATTCGGCGCCGAGCGCGAGCCGCGCATGAAACTTCAGGCCACGCGCGAGCCCGTCGAGCGGCGCGCGGTAATCCGCGAGCGCGAGCGTCGCATCGAACGGCGGCGGCGCGGTGCGGCACGCGTCGCAGCGGTACGCGGCCGCGCGGCCGGCGCCGGTGTGCCTGCCACGGAGCGGGCGCGAACGCAGTTGGCCGACGCCCAGCGGCAGCGCGCAGACGTCGCAGCGCAGCCGTGCTTCATTCCAGTACGCGGCGTCGCAGGCAACGCAAATCACGGCGTGTGACAAATTGCCGCACAGTGCGCAGCGATTCGGCAGCGCGACCGCGGCGAAGCGCGCGGCCAGCGTGCGAAACTGCGACAAAACGACGCGCATCGTGCGCGGAGCGGAACTGCGGATCATCGCGAACACTCCTGGCAGCCCCGTCTCGATGAAGCCTGCGGGGCGAGCGAGTATACTTCGGGCTCTTCGCCAGTGTGCCCGACATGTCCCCAGCTTCGACTTCAACCAGCCGTCCGGCCAATGACGCCAGGCGCCTGCGGCGGATCTTCGATCGCCGTGCCGCCACGTTCGACGCGGTCGCGTTCCTGCCGCGCGAGATCGCGCAGCGGATGAACGAGCGCCTCGAATACATCAAGGTGAGCCCCACGGCCGTGCTCGATGCGGGCTGCGGCCCGGGCGACGATCTGCCGGCGCTGCGCGCGCGCTTTCCGGAGGCGCCCGTATTCGGCGTCGACCTGTCCGGCGCGATGCTCGCGCGGGCCGGTCAGCGCGAGGTCGAGCAGACGAGCTGGCGCCGCTGGCTGCCGGCTTCGCTCGGCCGGGCGCTGGGCCAGCGCGGCCCGCGCGTCGCGCAGGCCGACTTCGCCGCGCTGCCGTTCCCGGGCGGCGCGTTCGACCTGATCTGGTCGAATCTCGCGCTCCACTGGCATTCGCGCCCCGACGCGGTGCTGCCCGAATGGCAGCGCGTGCTGCGCGTGAACGGGCTGCTGATGTTCAGCACGCTCGGCCCCGACACGCTGCGCGAGCTGCGCGCGGCCTGCGCGGACGCCGAAGCGGCGCTCGGCATCGCGCCGCCCGCCGCGCGCGTGATCGATTTCGTCGACATGCACGACCTCGGCGACATGCTCGTCGAGAGCGGCTTCGAGATTCCCGTGATGGACCAGGAAGTGCTGACCGTCACCTACCAATCCCCCGACTCCCTGCTGGCCGACGTGCGCCGCTGGGGCGCCTATCCGTTCGAGCGGGCAGCGCCGCAGCACGCGACGCGGCGCTTTCGTGCGGCGCTTGGCGATGCGCTGGAAGCGCGCCGGCGCGCGGACGGCACGATTGGCCTGACGTTCGAAGTGATCTACGGCCACGCATGGAAGGCCGTGCCGCGCACGACCGCAGAAGGGCACGGGATCGTGCGCATCGAGGACATCGGAAAGGGGCGTCCGAAGAATCGGTAAAGCGGTAAAGAGGGGTTTTGTTATGTCTGGAATTAGCGGCGCAAAGCGGGGTCGAATTGGCGCCAAAAATGGCCGGAAAGCTTGTCGCGCTTGGCTTGCGGGGCGATAGGCGCTTGCTTGTGGATGCCATTGAACCCGCCTATAATGCGTCAGCTTGTCGTCCCGGGGTCCCCGCAATACGGGGCGACGAGTCCGATGCAGGCATGCATCGCATGCCATTCGCGTGAGGCGGCGATGGAAGCAGCGAGGGTTTTGGCGGAGACGACGAACGGCGAACCGGTCCTCGAAGACTGGCTGATGAAACGCAACTGTTCGGCGTCGCCACGCCAGTTCGTGCTGCTTTACGCGTCGCTCGCAGGCTTCTCGCTGGTGATCGCGGGGTTGCTGATGTGGTGGGGGGCTTGGCTCGTCATGCCCTTCACCGGAATCGAGTTGCTGGCGGTGGGTGTCGCATTTGCGATCTATGCTCGCCATGCGGTCGATTACGAACGCATCAGGCTGTTTCCGCACCGGCTCGTGATCGAGCGGATGGATGCGGAGCGGCTCACGCAGATCGAATTCAACCCGCGCTGGGTGCGGGTCGAGCCGGGTGCGACGCCACGCGATCCGATTCGACTGGTATCGCGCGGGCAGACCGTCGTAATCGGGCAGCATCTCGCGCAGCACAAGCGTGCGCAGTTCGCCGACGAACTGCGCGTGTCGCTCAGGCGCTGCGGCTGACGAGGCGCGGGCACCGGCCGGGAACAGGCCGGCGGCTTGCGACGGGGGAGGGTTTGAATGGAAATTTTGGGTAAGGATGCTATGAAAACAATCAAGCGAGCCCTCGCGGGCGTGCTGGCATGCAGCGGTTTGCTCTTTGCCGGTGCCGCCCTGGCGGTCGGTGATAGCCCGGGCGGCCCCCGTGTCAACGAGATCAACTTTCAGCCGCCTGTCACGAAGATCGCCGAGGAGCTCTACGATCTCCACACGATGATGCTGATCCTGTGTACGGTGATCTTCGTCGGCGTGTTCGGCGTGATGTTCTATTCGATCTTCGCGCACCGCAAATCCAAAGGCCACAAGTCCGCCAATTTCCATGAAAGCACGACCGTCGAGATCATCTGGACGATCGTGCCGTTCGTCATCGTCGTGCTGATGGCGCTGCCGGCGACGAAGGCCGTCGTCGCGATGAAGGACACGACGAACGCCGATCTCACGATCAAGGTCACCGGCTACCAGTGGAAGTGGGGCTACGACTACGTGAAGGGCCCGGGCGAGGGCATCGGCTTCCTGTCGACGCTGTCCACCCCGCGCGACGAAGTGATGGGCAAGAAGCCGATCACCGACACCTATTTGCAGGAAGTCGACAACCCGCTCGTCGTGCCGGTCAACAAGAAGATCCGCATCATCACGACCGCGAACGACGTCGTCCACTCGTGGTACGTGCCCGCGTTCGGCGTGAAGCAGGATGCGATTCCCGGCTTCGTGCGCGACACGTGGTTCAAGGCCGACAAGGTCGGTACCTTCCGCGGTTTCTGTACCGAGCTGTGCGGCAAGGAACACGCGTACATGCCGGTCGTGGTCGAAGTGCTGTCGGAAGACGACTACGCGAAGTGGGTCACCGCGCAGAAGGCCAAGATGGCCAGCGCGTCGGTCGATCCGAACAAGGTCTACACGATGGCCGAACTCGTCGCGCACGGCGAGGAAGTCTACAAGGCGAACTGCGCGGCCTGCCACCAGGTGAGCGGCAAGGGCCTCGGCGCGTTCCCGGCGATGGACGGCAGCCCGATCGTGAACGGCCCGATCGCCGGCCACGTCGAGCGCGTGCTGAACGGCAAGGGTGCAATGCCGTCGTGGGCGTCGCTGTCGGACCTCGACATCGCATCGGTCATCACGTACGAGCGCAATTCGTGGGGCAACCACAAGAACGACCTGCTGCAGCCGAAGCAAGTGGCTGACGCGCGCAACGGCAAGATGCCGGCGGACACGGCAGGCGCAGCGGCGCCGGCCGAAGCGGCTTCGGCACCAGCGCGAGCTGCGTCGGGCGCGGCCGAGCAGCCGGCGGCAGCGTCGGCATCGGCCGCACTGTCGACGATCTACTTCGAGACGGGCAAGAGCGTGCTGCCGGCCGACGCGAAAGCGGCGATCGCCGCCGCGGCTGACTATGCGAAGGCACATCCGGACGCGAAGCTCGCGCTGTCGGGCTTCACCGACAAGACGGGCTCGGCCGACGCGAACGCCGAACTGGCGAAGCAGCGCGCACAGGCCGTGCGCGACGCGCTGAAGGCAGCAGGCGTGGCGGAAGACCACATTATTCTCAAAAAGCCGGAAACGATCACGGGCGGGGCTGACGCGAAGGAAGCCCGGCGTGTCGAGATCGGGCCGGCGGCTTGACGTGTCGCTGAGTTAGTCGACGTATTCGCATTAGGAGATTCTCATGTCTAGCATCGGGCACGACGTAGCCGCGGACCACGCGCACGACGACCACGCGCACGAAATGCCGCACGGCTGGCGGCGCTGGCTGTTCGCCACCAACCACAAGGACATCGGTACGCTGTACCTGCTGTTCTCGTTCATCATGTTCCTGTCGGGCGGCGTGATGGCGCTCGGCATCCGTGCCGAACTGTTCGAGCCGGGCCTGCAGATCATGCGTCCGGAGTTCTTCAACGAACTCACGACGATGCACGGCCTGATCATGGTGTTCGGCGCGATCATGCCGGCGTTCGTCGGCTTCGCGAACTGGATGATTCCGCTGCAGATCGGCGCGTCCGACATGGCGTTCGCGCGGATGAACAACTTCAGCTTCTGGCTGCTGCCGGTCGCGGCAGTGCTGCTGGTCGGCTCGTTCTTCGCGCCGGGCGGCGCGACGGCCGCCGGCTGGACGCTGTACGCGCCGCTGTCGACGCAGATGGGCCCGGGCATGGACTTCGCGATCTTCGCGGTGCACATCATGGGCGCGTCGTCGATCATGGGCGGGATCAACATCGTCGTGACGATCCTGAACATGCGCGCACCGGGCATGACGCTGATGAAGATGCCGATGTTCGCATGGACGTGGCTGATCACGGCGTACCTGCTGATCGCCGTGATGCCGGTTCTGGCAGGCGCGATCACGATGGTGCTGTTCGACCGCCACTTCGGCACGTCGTTCTTCAACGCGGCAGGCGGCGGCGACCCGGTGATGTACCAGCACATCTTCTGGTTCTTCGGCCACCCCGAGGTGTACATCATGATTCTGCCGGCGTTCGGGATCGTGTCGCAGGTGATCCCGGCGTTCGCACGCAAGACGCTGTTCGGCTATAGCTCGATGGTGTATGCGACGGCTTCGATCGCGATCCTGTCGTTCATGGTCTGGGCGCACCACATGTTCGCCACGGGCATGCCGGTCACCGGTCAGCTGTTCTTCATGTACGCGACGATGCTGATCGCGGTGCCGACGGGCGTGAAGGTGTTCAACTGGCTCGCGACGATGTGGCGCGGTTCGATGACGTTCGAAACCCCGATGCTGTTCGCGATCGGCTTCCTGTTCGTGTTCACGTTCGGCGGCCTGACGGGCCTGATGCTCGCGATGGCGCCGCTCGACATCCAGTATCACGGTACCTACTTCGTGGTGGCGCACTTCCACTACGTGCTGGTGGCAGGCTCATTGTTCGCGCTGTTCTCGGGCTGGTACTACTGGGCACCGAAGTGGACGGGCTGGATGTACAACGAGACGCGCGGCAAGATCCACTTCTGGTCGTCGATGATCTTCTTCAACCTGACGTTCTTCCCGATGCACTTCGTCGGTCTCGCGGGCATGCCGCGTCGTTATGCGGACTACCCGGCGCAGTTCACGGACTTCAACCAGGTTGCGACGATCGGCGCATTCGGCTTCGGCCTCGCGCAGGTGTACTTCCTGTTCGCGGTCGCGCTGCCGGCCTACCGTGGCGGCGGCGAGCTGGAAAAGGCGTCGGACAAGCCGTGGGATGGCGCGACGGGCCTCGAGTGGACGGTGCCGAGCCCGGCTCCGTTCCACACGTTCGAGCAACCGCCGCACGTCGAGTAAGTTTCACCGTGCGCTCCGCCGCTGCCTGCCGCGCAGGCAGGCGCGGCGGGCGCCGAACCGAAGTTTCAGATGAACCGGAATCCACAAGAAAGACGATCGCCCGAGCAGATTCGCGCGGGCAACAAGCGGCTCGGCCTCATCCTGCTCGTCATCGCCGCCGTTTTTTTCGTGGGTGTCGTGATCAAGCAGTGGTGGCTGTCCACTCACTGATGCTGTAACTGACGCAGTAGCGAGGAAGTTGTCGTATGTCGAAGCCGGAAGACGGCGCCGTCGATCGCGCATTCAATCGTTCGATGCTGGTGAAGCTCTTCGTCGTGGCCGGGCTGATGTTCGGTTTCGGCTTCGCGCTGATCCCGATGTATCGGGCGATCTGCCAGATCACCGGCATCAACAACCTGGTGCAGCGCGACGTCAGCGAGCGCGAGGTGAAGAACTCGCAGGTCGACACCAGCCGCACGGTGTCGGTCGAGTTCGATGCGAACGCGCGCGGCCCGCTCGGTTTCAAGCCGGAGCACAACAGCGTCGACGTGCACCCGGGCGAACTGACGACGATCGTGTACGACGTGACGAACGGGCAGGGCCGGCCGGTCGTTGCGCAGGCGATTCCGAGCTACGCGCCGAAGCAGGCGACGGAGTTCTTCAAGAAGATCGAATGCTTTTGCTTCACGCAGCAAACATTGGCCGCGAACGAGTCGCGCAAGATGCAGGTGGTGTTCGTGATCGATCCGAAACTGCCGAAGGACGTGAAAACGATCACGCTGTCGTACACGTTCTTCGAGCTCAATACGCCGGCTGCGCCGGCGCCGGCGACGCGCAGTACCGCGGCGCAGGGCGCGGCGAAGCCGGACGCATGACGACGGAGGCGGGGCGATGACGGAGGGCAAGCGGGGCGGGTCGTTCGGCCAGGCGGTGAAAGCGGTGCTGTGGTCGTTCTTCGGGGTGCGCAAGCGGCGCGACCTGGAGGCCGACGCGACGCAGCTCAATCCGCTGCACGTGCTGATCGTCGCGTTGATCGCGGCCGGCGTGTTCATCGGCGTGCTGATCCTGATCGTGCGTGCCGTCGTGGGCTGAGGCCCGCCGCGGCCACGAAAGAATGCAGTGCGCAGCGCCACGGCGCTGCGTGCGGGAAAGAGCGGTGGCGGTCGCGCCGCGCAAGAAATAAAGCCGGAGCGGTTTCCGGTACACAAATTGGACTGAAGTGGAGAATCAAGCATGAGCGGTCAAAACCAGACCCCGTACTATTTCGTGCCGCATCCGTCGCACCATCCGATCAGTGCGGCCATCGGGCTGCTGGTCATGCTCGGATCGACGGCGCTGTGGATCAACGGTCACGACTGGGCGCCGTTTACGGCGCTGCTCGGCCTGCTTTGGTTGCTCTTCACGTTGTATCACTGGTTCGGCGACGCGATCGCCGAATCGGAAGGCGGTCAATACGGCAAGAACGTCGACAAGTCGTACCGCTGGAGCATGAGCTGGTTCATCTTCTCCGAAGTCATGTTCTTCGGCGCGTTCTTCGGCGCGCTGTTCTATGCGCGTGAAATCGCGCTGCACCAGCTCGGCAGCCTCGACTACAAGCTGATCTGGCCGGACTTCTCCGCCGTGTGGCCGAACGAAGGCCCCGCCGCGCTCGCCGGTCACTTCAAGACGATGGGCCCGTGGCCGATCCCGACGCTCAACACGGCATTCCTGCTGTCGTCGGGCGTGACGCTGACGATCTCGCACCACGCACTGCGTGACGATCATCGGAAGAAGGCGATCGCATGGATGGTCGCAACGCTCGGGTTCGGTATCTGCTTCCTGTTCCTGCAGGGTTTCGAGTACTACCACGCGTACAACGAACTGAACCTGACGCTGAATTCGGGCGTGTACGGTTCGACGTTCTTCCTGCTGACCGGCTTCCACGGCTTCCACGTGTTCCTCGGCGGCACGATGCTCGCGGTGGTGCTGGTGCGGATGATCCGCGGCCACTTCACGCCCGAGCACCACTTCGCATTCGAAGGCGCCGCGTGGTACTGGCACTTCGTCGACGTCGTCTGGCTCGGCCTGTACGTCGTCGTCTACTGGCTGTAAATGAAAAACGGCCCGCGCAGCAATGCGCGGGCCGTTTTCATTGGTGTTGGCCCCGCAGCGGCTGGCTGCGCGTCGACACCACCCTGGCGCCGCCGCGACTCAGTCAGGCGGCGCTTTTGCTTGGTGGCGCGGCCGTGCGGCGAAATGTCACAGCGGTCGCATCGGTTGCAGCGGGCCGCGGCGGCACATGCGTCAACGGCCGATCGGCAGGCCGGTCGAATGGATCCAGCCCATCCAGTTCGCGAGCAGGATGAACAGGAACAGCGAGACCGACAGCCCGACGCGGGTGGCGAGCGACCAGACCATGCGTTTCGTGTGGCCGCGGTCGTGCATCATGAAGTAGAGCGCCGAGCCCATGCTGGCAATG
Source organism: Burkholderia pyrrocinia (assembly GCF_001028665.1). Lineage (NCBI taxonomy): Bacteria > Pseudomonadati > Pseudomonadota > Betaproteobacteria > Burkholderiales > Burkholderiaceae > Burkholderia > Burkholderia pyrrocinia. The sequence continues at coordinate 915,731 of NZ_CP011503.1, read as the reverse complement.
ATGAGGACGAAGGCGATGGGAACGAGTATGTGCATGACACGAACCGGACGACGGCAATTCGAAAGGAAGAGGATAATTATCGCACTTCGCTTTCGCGAATGTGCCCGGCGGGCCGCACGATGAAGATTCGCTGGCTGCCTGCGCTGCTGATTCTGGTCGTCGTCGCGGTCACGATCCGTCTCGGTTTCTGGCAGCGCGATCGCGCGCACCAGAAGGAAGCGCTGCAGGCGAGCATCGTGCGCTACGAGCATGCGGCGCCCGTCGATGTCGGCGCCGAGCCGATTGCGCTCGCGTCGATCGAGTTTCGTCGCGTGCGTGCGAAGGGCCGCTTCCTGCCCGAGCAAGCCGTGTTCCTCGACAATCGGCCGTATAACGACCAGCCGGGTTTTTACGTCGTGATGCCGTTTAAACTCACGGGCGGCGGCGTCGTGCTCGTCAACCGCGGCTGGCTGCCGCGCAACATCGCCGATCGCACGGCGATCGAGTCGTTCGCAACGCCCGCGGGCGATGTCGAGATCGTGGGCATCGCGCGCGCCGACGCGTCGCGTGCGTTCGAGCTCGGCGAAGGCGGATCGGCGGCGCACCAGAAGATCCGGCAGAACCTGGACGTCGCCGCGTATGCGAAGGAAACGGGGCTGCCGCTTCAGCCGTTCGTGATCCAGCAGACGAGTGACGACGGCGACAAGCTCGTGCGCGACTGGCCGGCGGCGACGACCGGCGTCGAGCGCAATTACGGTTACATGTTTCAGTGGTGGGCGATGGCGGCGGCCGCGCTCGGCTTCGGCCTGTACGCCGCGCGGCGTGCCGCGAAGAAGTCGGCCGGCGCATGAGCGCCATGCCAGGACGCGGCGCAAGCGCCGCGGGTTCGTTTCGAGAGGTCTGATTTGTCCATGCAATCTTCCCGTCAGGGTCCGGCCGCTGCGCCGATCTCGCCCGCGGCCCGCAAGCGCGGCCGCTGGATGCTCGTGCTGCTGGGTCTCGTGTGCGCGGCGCCGATGCTCGCGTCGTACTTCACCTATTACGTGATCAAGCCGAAGGGCGGTTCGACGAACTACGGCACGTTGATCGAGCCGCAGCGCCCGATCCCGGCGGATCTGCAGGTCACCGACGAAACCGGCAAGACGGTGCCGCTGTCGTCGCTGCGCGGCGTGTGGCTGTTCGTGATGACCGACCGCAGCGCGTGCGACGAAGCGTGCGCGCAGAAGCTCTACTTCATGCGCCAGATCCGCGTCACGCAGGCGGGCGAACGGCACCGGATCACGATGGTGTGGCTGCGCAGCGATGCGGGCGCGATGCCGCAGAAGGTGCTGGACGCGTATCCGGACACGCGCCGGCTCGTCGCCGATCCGGCCGCGGTGGCCGCGTGGCTGCCGGCCGACGCCGGCACGAAGGACAGCGACCATATCTACATGGTCGACCCGAACGGCAACCTGATGATGCGCTTCCCGAAAGACCCGAATCCCAGCAAGATCAAGTCGGACGTCACGAAGCTGCTGAAGTGGTCGAGCATCGGCTAAGGCAATACAACGAGGCACCATTCCGATGTCGTATCTACTGCAACTCGGCCTGATCGGCTTCTGCATCGCGCTGCTGCCGTTGTCGTACGTGTGGGTGAAGGCCGACGACGACAAGTTCCGCAAGCTCGTGTGGATCACCACGTTCCTGACCCTCGACCTGGTGATGTTCGGCGGCTTCACGCGGCTGACCGATTCGGGGCTCGGCTGCCCCGACTGGCCCGGCTGCTACGGCACGTCGTCGCCGTTCATCGCGCACGCTGCGATCACGGCCGCGCACCAGGCGATGCCGACGGGCCCCGTCAGCATGACGAAGGCGTGGATCGAGATGATCCACCGTTATTTCGCGATGGCGATCGGCGTGCTGATCATCGCGCAGGTCGTGATCGCGTGGGCCGCGCGGCTGCGCCGCCGCCCGCTGCACGTGTCGCCGTGGTGGCCGACGAGCCTGCTGCTGCTGATTCTCGTGCAGGGCGCCTTCGGCGCGTGGACGGTCACGATGAAGCTGCAGCCCGTGATCGTCACGATCCACCTGCTGCTCGGCCTCGTGCTGCTCGGCACGCTCGGCTGGCTCGCGGCGCGGCAGACGCCGCTGCCGTCTCATGACCCGGAGGCCGGGCGCTATCGCGCGGCCGCGCTCGCGGCGCTCGTGCTGCTGGTCGTGCAGATCGCGCTCGGCGGCTGGGTGAGCACCAACTACGCAGTGCTCGCGTGCACCGACTTCCCGACCTGCAACGGCCAGTGGATCCCGCCGATGGACTTCCAGCACGGCTTCCACCTGTGGCGCGCGCTCGGGATGACGAAGGACGGCGACGCGATCACGCAGGATGCGCTGGTCGCGATCCACTGGACGCACCGCACGTTCGCGTTCGTCGTGGTCGCGTACCTGGTCGCGTTCGCGTTGAAGATGCGCCGCTTCGAATCGCTGCGGCGGCCCGCGAACGGCGTGCTGCTGGTCGTCCTGCTGCAGTTCGTGACGGGCCTGACCAACATCGTGCTGCAGTGGCCGCTGCCGGTCGCGGTCGCGCACAACGGCGGTGCCGCGATCCTGCTGCTGCTCGTCGTCATGTTAAACTTTCGCATCCTTTCAAGCCGCCCCGGCCGTGTCGCGCAGCCTGCGCGCGACGCCGCCCCGGCGTGACCGCCCCCATGCAAAGCACCCTCTCCCAATCGCCCGGTAGCCGCTTTTCCCAGTACATGGCGCTGACGAAGCCGCGTGTCACGCAGCTCGCGGTGTTCTGCGCGGTGATCGGCATGTTCCTCGCGACGCCGGGCATGGTGCCGTGGCGTGTGCTGATCGGCGGCACGATCGGCATCTGGCTGCTGGCCGGCGCCGCGTTCGCGATCAACTGCCTCGTCGAACAGAAGATCGACGCGATGATGCGCCGTACCGCATGGCGCCCGTCCGCGCGCGGCGAGATCACGACGCCGCAGATCCTGGTGTTCTCGGCCGTGCTCGGCAGCGTCGGCGCATGGACGCTCTATACGTTCACGAACCCGCTGACGATGTGGCTGACGATCGCGACGTTCGTCGGCTACGCGGTGATCTACACGCTGCTGCTCAAGCCGATGACGCCGCAGAACATCGTGATCGGCGGCGCGTCGGGCGCGATGCCGCCGGCGCTCGGGTGGGCCGCGGTCACCGGCGCGGTGCCCGGCGACGCGTGGATCCTCGTGCTGATCATCTTCGTGTGGACGCCGCCGCATTTCTGGGTGCTCGCGCTCTATCGCCGCAAGGATTACGAGACCGCGGGGCTGCCGATGCTGCCCGTCACGCACGGCGAGAAGTTCACGCGGCTGCATATCCTGCTGTACACGGTGATCCTGTTCGCCGTCACGCTGATGCCGTTCATCTCCGGGATGAGCGGGGCTGTCTACCTGACGAGCGCAGTGCTGCTCGGCGCGGTGTTTCTCGCGTATGCGTGGAAGATCTACCGCGACTATTCGGACGAACTCGCCCGCAAGGCCTTCCGCTACTCGATCGTCTATCTGTCGCTGCTGTTCGTCGCGCTGCTCGTCGATCACTATGCACGCCCGCTGCTCGGCGTGTAACCGCACGGTTTGAACGCAATGCTCCATTCACGGTTCGGGCGCCGCGCGCGCCAAGGCTGGATGCTCACGTGTGCATTCGCGGCAGCGCTGCTGCTCGCCGGATGCGACAACGCGCCGAAATTCCAGAATCTCGACCTCACCGGCAACACGCAGTTCGGCAACGACTTCTCGCTGCCCGATACCGCCGGCAAGGTACGCACGCTCGCCGACTTCAAGGGCAAGGCAGTCGTGATGTTCTTCGGCTATACGCACTGCCCGGACGTGTGCCCGACCACGATGGCCGAGCTGTCCGAGGCGCTGAAGCAACTCGGGCCCGATGCCGCGAAGCGCGTGCAGGTGCTGTTCGTCACCATCGATCCGGAGCGCGACACGCCGGCGCTGCTCGGCCAGTACGTGCCCGCGTTCGATCCGTCGTTCGTCGGCCTGCGGCCGGCCGACGAAGCGGCGCTGAAGAAGGTCGCGAAGGATTTCCGCGTGTACTACGCGAAGGTGCCCGGCAAGACGCCCGGCAGCTACACGATGGATCACACCGCCGCGAGCTACGTGTTCGATCGCGACGGCAAGCTGCGCCTGTTCGTGCGCGACGGCCAGGGCCCCGGCCCGTGGGTCCACGACCTGAAGCTGCTGGTCGGCTGACCGGCAGGCGTCGGGCGCCCGGCCCGGCGTTTCGCGTGACGGCCGTGTCGCGCCGTCACGTATTCACTCTTCCCCTTGTCGTTTGCATGCGCTGCCCGCCGGGCGGCGCGTCGGCACGCGCGTGCGTGCCGCGCAGGTGCCGCGTTACGGCAGCGCCGGCACGTTGAAGCCGGATGCGGCGCGCGTGATCCGGAATTCCGTCACGCGATACGTCGCGAGCCCCTCGGTGACGAACGGGTCGGTCTTCAGGATCGCGTCGAGTTCGTCGCGATCGATGCGGGCCGCGAGGATCACGCCGCCTTCGCGCGGCACCTTCGGCCCCGCCGCGATGAAGATGCCCTTGTCGAGCAGCGGCTGCAGATACGCACGGTGGCGTTCGAGCGCGTCGTCGATGCGCTCGAGCGATGCCGTGTAGTGGATGTCGATGACGTACATGGATGGCCCCGGAGTGGCGCCGGCGCTTCGCGCGCCGGCCAGCCGGCCTTTGTAGCACAGCGGATGCGGGCTGTCGCGCCGGCGGGTGCGTTGCGGGGCGGCGGCTGCGTGTCGGCCGCCGGTTCGCCGCACCGGCGTGTATTCAAGTTGTAAGCCTCGTTGCCGTAAATGCAAGGGCAACCGTTTGCGCGCGGCAGGCCGGTCGCGCGCATCGTGTGCATCGACATCGACAAAGGCACGCAGATGAGCAGAATGAGTTTGAACCGCAAGCTGTGGCTCGCGCTTGCGCTGGTATGGATCGGTCTCCTGGGCGTCGGCGCCTGGAGCGCCTACGAGACGCGCGCGACGATGCTCGCCGAACGCAAGGCCGGCATCGCGAATCTCGTCGACTCGGCGGTCGGCATCGTGAAGTCGTATCACGCGCTCGCACAAGGCGGCACGCTGCCCGAGGCCGACGCGAAGCGCGACGCGCTCGCGAGCCTTGCCGCGATGCGCTACGGCGATTCGGGCTACGTGTTCGTGATGGACTCGAAGCCGGTCGTGCTGATGCATCCGACGCTGCCGAAGCTGGTCGGCACGCAGGTCGGCGACTATCTCGATCCGGACGGCAAGCCGCTGTTCGTCACGATCCTGAATGCCGCGAAGTCGACCGGCAGCGGCTTCGCCGCATATCGCGGGCGGCTGCCGCACAGCGAGACCGCGGTGCCGAAGATCAGCTACGTCACGCGTTTTGCGCCGTGGGACTGGAACATCTCGAGCGGCGTCTTCCTGAAGGACATCGACACCCTCTACTACCGGACGCTGCTCGGCCACCTCGCTGTCGTGTTCGTGATCGGCTTCGTGATCAGCGCGGCGATGCTGGTGATCATTCGCAACGTGCGCGCCAGCCTCGGCGGCGAGCCCGACGAAGCGGCCGCGCTCGCGACGCGCATCGCGCAGGGCGACCTGACGCAGCCGGTGCCCGTGCGCGCGGGCGACCGCACGAGCATGATGGCCGCGATGCGCGACATGCAGGCGCGGCTGCAGGCGACGATCGGCGGGATTCGCCAGTCGGCCGAATCGATCGCGTCGGCGAGCCGCGAGATCTCGGCCGGCAATGACGACCTGTCGCAGCGCACCGAGGAGCAGGCCGCGTCGCTGGAAGAAACGGCCGCGAGCATGGAGCAGCTGACCGCGACGGTGAAGCAGAACGCCGACAACGCGCGGCAGGCGAGCGGGCTCGCGAACAACGCATCGGACATCGCGCGCACGGGGAGCGACGTCGTAAACCGCGTGATCGGCACGATGGGCGAGATCGACGACAGCTCGCGCAAGATCGCCGACATCATCGGCGTGATCGAGGGCATCGCGTTCCAGACCAACATCCTCGCGCTGAACGCGGCGGTCGAGGCCGCGCGCGCGGGCGAGCAGGGCCGCGGCTTCGCGGTGGTCGCGGGCGAAGTGCGCTCGCTCGCGCAGCGCAGCGCGACGGCCGCGAAGGAGATCCGCGAGCTGATCGTCGCGTCGGTCGAGCGCGTACGCAACGGTTCGACGCTGGTCGGCCAGGCCGGCACGACGATGGGCGAGATCCTGCAGGCCGTCGCGCGCGTGACCGACATCATGGGCGAGATCGCGGCCGCGTCCGAGGAGCAGGCGAGCGGCATCACGCAGGTCGGGCGCGCAGTCACGCAGATGGACCAGGTGACGCAGCAGAACGCGGCGCTCGTCGAGGAGGCCACCGCGGCCGCCGCGTCGCTGCAGGAACAGGCCGCGCGGCTGCGCGACGCGATCGGCGCGTTCCGGGTCGGCGATGCCGGCGGCGTGTCGCCGCGCCGGGCCGGCGAACGGGCGGTCGAGCCCGCGTTCGGCACGAAGGCGGCCGACGAGGCAGCGGTGGCGTGACGCGTACGGCCGAGGCCGATCAGCGATAGGAAAAACACAACTAACGGCCGAGTCGCGCCTCCGCCGCCAGCACCGCTGCGGTGCATACCCATATGAGCGGGATGTATTTCACTTCCCGCCGATCCTGTGACACCATTTGCGCCTTCCTGCGAGTCGGGGCTTACCCGTATCGCGCCCTATTTCCAGTAAGCAAGAAAGCGAGAAACAGATGAAGCGTCGCAGTCTCCTGAAGGTATTTTCCGTGCTGGCCACCGGTGCAGCGCTGACGCTGTCGGCGGGCGTGCACGCCGAGGACAAGGTGATCAAGGTCGGCACGGTCGCCGGCCCGGATTCGGAAGTGTGGCAGTTCGTGCAGAAGGTCGCGAAGGAGAAGGAAGGCCTGAACGTGAAGGTCATCGAGTTCAACGACTACGTGCAGCCGAACGCGGCGCTCGACTCGGGCGACCTCGACGCGAACAGCTTCCAGCACCAGCCCTACCTCGACAGCCAGGTGAAGCAGCGCGGCTACAAGATCGTCAGCGCGGGCCTGACCTACATCTCGCCGATCGGCGTGTACTCGAAGAAGTTCAAGTCGCTGAAGGACCTGCCGCAAGGCGCGAAGCTCGCGGTGCCGAACGATCCGTCGAACGAGAACCGCGCGCTGCTGCTGCTGCAGACGCAAGGCGTGATCAAGCTGAAGTCGGGCGCCGGCACGGGCGGCAACAACGCGACGGTGCTCGACATCGCCGAGAACCCGAAGAAGCTGAAGATCTCCGAACTCGACGCCGCGCAACTGCCGCGCGTGCTGTCGGACGTCGACGCGGCCGTGATCAACACGAACTACGCGCTGGCCGCGAACCTGCAGCCGACCAAGGACGCGATCGCGCTCGAAGCGCTGACGAGCCCGTACGCGAACCTGATCGCCGTGCGCGCGAAGGACAAGGACCAGCCGTGGGTGAAGAAGCTGGTCAAGGCGTACCAGTCGCCGGAAGTGAGGGAGTTCATCAAGAAGCAGTTCAAGGGCTCGATGGTCGCGTCGTTCTGAACGCCGCGCACCGGTCGGACCGCTGAACGAAAAGGGCCTGCATCGCGCAGGCCTTTTTTCATTGGCGCGGCCGGTGGACGGCCGCGCGGTGCGCCGCGTTCAGCGCCGGCTCACATGTCGCCGCGCCGCGAGCAGATCGCCATGATCTGCTGGATCGCATAGTTGTCGCGCACACCCGGCAGCGACTGCACGACGCACTCGTGAAAGCGCCGCTCGCGCGGCAGCAGCATCGCGTTGTTGCGGTACAGCGCGTCGCAGGAGCGCTGGATCAGCTGGGCCGCGGCGCCGTTGCGGCTTTCGCGCAGCGCGCCGAGCATGCACTCGTCATATTGCGCGTAGCCGTCGGTCAGCGCGAATGCCGCGCCCGGCAGCGCCAGCGCGACGGCGGCGAATGCGATTGCACGGACTCCCCGTTTCATGTGCCCTCCGATGGTGTCGCCTGGGTCGGCGACAGCATAACGTAAAGCCGTCAACGCGGCTGATGCGTTGCGCCGATGCCGGCGGGAGCCGCCGCCGGCCGGGCTTCGCGCGCGGTCGCGGGCACCGGCGGGCAGCGCAATCCGGCGCGCCGGGCGAAAGCGCGGAGTCAGGCGGTGGTCTGCGGAAATGGTATCCTCGTGCGTTCGCCGCTACGCACCTTCCCGGGGTGCGCGCGGGCCGGCCGCCGCCGGGTTTTACGCGCGGCGGTGCCCGCCTGACGGCGGCGGGAATCCATCATCCAGAACCGACACAATACGGGGGAGACTCATCCATGAAGCGATTCAAGACTTTCGCGATCAGTTCGATCACGGCCGGCGTGGCCGCACTCGCGCTGGCAGGCGCCGCGCACGCGCAGACCGTCAAGGTGCTGTCGATCGTCGACCATCCGGCGCTCGACGCGATCCGCGACGGCGTGCGCGCCGAACTGAAGGCGGAAGGCTACGGCGACGACAAGCTCAAGTGGGAATACCAGAGCGCGCAGGGCAACACGGGCACGGCCGCGCAGATCGCACGCAAGTTCGTCGGCGACAAGCCCGACGTGATCGTCGCGATCGCGACGCCGGCCGCGCAGTCGGTCGTCGCGGCGACGAAGAGCGTGCCGGTCGTCTATTCGGGTGTCACCGATCCGGTCGCCGCGCAACTGGTGAAGGGCTGGGGCCCGTCGGGCACCAACGTGACGGGCGTGTCCGACAAGCTGCCGCTCGATCGCCAGGTCGCGCTGATCAAGCGCGTCGTGCCGAATGCGAAGACGGTCGGCATGGTCTACAACCCGGGCGAGGCGAACTCGGTCGTCGTCGTTCAGGCGCTCAAGGAGATCCTCGCGAAGCAGGGGATGACGCTGAAGGAAGCGGCCGCACCGCGCACCGTCGACATCGGCCCGGCCGCGAAGAGCCTGATCGGCAAGGTCGACGTGATCTACACGAACACCGACAACAACGTCGTGTCCGCGTACGAAGCGCTCGTGAAGGTCGCGAACGAAGCGAAGATCCCGCTCGTCGCCGGCGACACCGACAGCGTGAAGCGCGGCGGCATCGCGGCGCTCGGCATCAACTACGGCGACCTCGGCCGCCAGACGGGCAAGGTGGTCGCGCGCATCCTGAAGGGCGAGAAGCCGGGCGCGATCGCGTCGGAGACGAGCAGCAACCTCGAGCTGTTCGCGAACACGGGCGCGGCCGCGAAGCAGGGCGTCACGCTGTCGCCGGATCTCGTGAAGGAAGCGAAGACGGTCATCAAGTAAGCCGCGGCCCGACCGCCGCGCTTGCAGGCCCGATCCGGGCCTGAACGACATCGCCGGACGGGCGGCTCCCACCCGGGGCCGCCCGTTCGCTTCGCCCGGCCGTACACGTCCGGCCGGGAAGCAACAGGATTTCCCCATCATGTCTCTGTTCTCGTTTCTGGGCGCGCTGGAGATCGGCCTGATCTTCAGTCTCGTCGCCCTCGGGGTGCTGATCTCGTTTCGCATCCTCAACTTCCCCGACCTCACCGTCGACGGCAGTTTTCCGCTCGGCGGCGCCGTTGCCGCGACGCTGATCTCGGCCGGCTACGACCCGTTCTCCGCGACGGCGTTCGCGATCGTCGCGGGCGCGCTGGCCGGCTTCATCACGGGCTGGCTCAACGTGCGCCTGAAGATCATGGATCTGCTCGCCAGCATCCTGATGATGATCGCGCTCTATTCGGTGAACCTGCGGATCATGGGCCGGCCGAACGTGCCGCTTATCACCGAGCCGACGCTGTTCACCGTGCTGCAGCCCGACTGGATGCCCGACTACGTGCTGCGCCCGGCGCTGCTCGCGATCGTCGTCGTGGTCGCGAAGCTCGGCCTCGACTGGTTCTTCTCGTCGCAGCTCGGCCTCGCGATGCGCGCGACCGGCGCGAACCCGCGGATGGCGCGTGCACAAGGCATCGCGACCGGCCGCGCGACGCTCGCCGGGATGGCGCTGTCGAACGCGCTCGTCGCGCTCGCCGGCGCGCTGTTCGCGCAGACGCAGGGCGGCGCGGACATCTCGATGGGGATCGGCACGATCGTGATCGGGCTGGCCGCGGTGATCATCGGCGAGACGCTGCTGCCCGCGCGCCGGCTCGTGCTGACGACGCTCGCCGTCGTGCTCGGCGCGATCGTCTACCGCTTCTTCATCGCGCTTGCGCTGAACAGCGAATTCATCGGCCTGAAGGCGCAGGACCTGAACCTCGTGACGGCCGCGCTCGTCACGATCGCGCTGGTGCTGCCGGCGACGCGCAAGAAGCTGTTCGCGCGCAAGAACGGAGGGGCATGACATGCTGTCCGCACAAGACCTGAAACTCACGTTCAATCCCGGCACGCCGATCGAGACACGCGCGCTGCGCGGGCTGTCGCTCGAGATTCCCGACGGCCAGTTCGTCGCGGTGATCGGCTCGAACGGCGCGGGCAAGTCGACCTTCCTCAATGCGGTCAGCGGCGACCAGCGCGTCGATTCGGGCCGCATCTCGATCGACGGCGCGGACGTCACGCGCCAGCCCGCGTGGGACCGTGCGCACCTCGTCGCGCGCGTGTTCCAGGATCCGATGGCCGGCACCTGCGAGGCGCTGACGATCGAGGAGAACATGGCGCTCGCGACGGCGCGCGGCGTGCGGCGCAGCTTCCGGGCTGCGCTCGATCGTCCGTCGCGCGAGCTGTTCCGCGACAAGCTGCGGCTTTTGAACCTCGGCCTCGAGAACCGGCTGACCGACCGGATCGGGCTGTTGTCGGGCGGCCAGCGGCAGGCCGTGAGCCTGCTGATGGCGTCGCTGCGGCCGTCGCGGATCCTGCTGCTCGACGAGCACACGGCCGCGCTCGACCCGAAGACGGCCGCGTTCGTGCTGGAACTGACCGCGCGCATCGTCGCCGAGAGCAAGCTGACGACGATGATGGTCACGCACAGCATGCGGCAGGCGCTCGACTACGGCGACCGCACGGTGATGCTGCACCAGGGGCAGGTCGTGCTCGACGTGTCGGGCGACGCGCGCAAGGGGCTCGACGTGCCGGACCTGCTGCAGATGTTCGAGAGGGTGCGGCACGAGCAGCTCGACGACGACGCGTTGTTGCTCGGCTGACGGGCGGCAGGCGGGCCGGCGCGGTGCGGGGTGCTGCATCGTGCCGGTTTGCGTGAAGGTTGGCATGCCGATCCGGCCGGGCGATTCGGCGCGCGTGCGTCGCAACGGGCCGGATGGTTGTGGCGGGCGTTCGGGCGGCACGATCCGGCCACGCCCGATCCGGCGCGCCGTAACATGACGGGCGCGCCGGTTTTCCCCCTGTTTTCCTCTGACAAAAACCGGTTTCGCACCGGCGCTGTGCGATGCGAGCGCATTGCCATATACTGTATATCCATACAGTTGTGGGTGGCGTCATGCTCGCATCCTCCATTTCTCCCGAATCCCTTCATCCATCGCTCTGGCGCGGCTCGCAGCTCGCACGCGGCGGTCCGCGCACGATCGACACCGGCTTCGCGCCGCTGTCCGCCGAGCTGCCGGGCGGCGGCTGGCCGGTCGGCGGGCTCGTCGAACTGCTGGCCGCGCAGCCAGGCTGCGGCGAGATGCGGCTGCTTGCGCCCGCGCTCGCGCGCACCGTCAGCGCCCGGCGTCCGCTCGCGCTCGTCGCGCCGCCGCAATCTCCGCATGCGACCGCGCTCGCCAGTCTCGGCGTGCCGGCCGACGCGTTGCTGTGGCTGCGCGCCGGCAGCCGCACGGATGCGTTGTGGGCCGCCGAGCAGGCGCTCAAGACCGGCTGTTGCGGCGCGCTGCTGCTCTGGCAGGATCCGCGGCCCGATGCGCTGCGGCGCCTGCATCTCGCGGCCGCGCGCACGGGCGACACGCTGTTCGTGATGCTGCGCCCGCTGTCGGCTGCGCGGCAGCCGTCGCCGGCCGTGCTGCGCGTCGCGCTGTATCCCGTGCCGGGCGGCGTGTCGCTCGATATCGTCAAGCGTCGCGGGCCTGCGCGCGGCGAGCCGCTCGTGCTCGACCTGCCGTCGCCCATCGTGGAGAGTCGTTATGCGCGTCTTGCTCGGCATCCATCTGCCGCGCCTGCCGCTCGACGTGTGCGCCCCGCAGCCGTCTGACGCAGCGGCCGGCGGCGCCGGCTGCGCGGTGCTCGAGCAGGGCGTCGTGCTGATCGCCGATGCAGCCGCGCGCCGGCAAGGCGTGCGCGCGGGCATGAAGCGCGGCGGCGTGCTGACGCTCGCACCCGAGACGCAGCTCGTCGAACGCGATCCCGCGCGCGAGGCCGATGCGCTGCGCGCGGTCGCGCTCGCGTTGCTGCGCTTCTCGCCATGCGTCGCGCTCGACGACGAAGCCACGCTGATCGTCGACGTCGGCCCGAGCCTGCGCCTGTTCAGCGGCTTGCCGTCGCTGTGCCGCCAGGTGCGTGCGACGCTCGCGGCGCTCGGTTATGCGGCGCGCTTGTCCGCCGCGCCGACCGGGCGCGGTGCGTGGCTGCTCGCGCGTGTCTCGGCCCGCGCGCGGATCCGGCGCCGGGTGGCCGCCCCTGCGTCGCTGGTTCGCGCGCTCGATGGGCTGCCGTGCGTGCTGCTGCCCGATGCGCGTCCGTATGCGGGCTGGTTCGACGGCCTCGGTTGCCGCACGCTCGCCGATCTGCGCCGCTTGCCGCGCGCGGGGCTGCAGCGCCGCTGCGGTCCCGCGCTGCTGGCCGCGCTCGATCGCGCGTACGGCGATGCAGTCGAGCCGCTTGCGTGGATGGCGGTGCCGCCCGTGTTCGACGTGCGGCTCGAATTGCCGGAGCGTGTCGAATACGCGGAAGCCGTGCTGTTCGCCGCGGGGCGGCTCGTCGTGCAGCTCTGCGGCTGGCTGGCCGCGCGGCAACTGTCGCTGGCCGCGATGACGTTCGATCTCGAGCACGAGCGCGGCCGCCAGGCCGTGCCGCCGACGCCGCTCGAACTCGGGTTCGCCGCACCCGTGCGCGACGAGGCGCACTTCATGCGGCTGCTCGGCGAGCGGCTCGCGCGCGTCGAGTTGCCGGCCGCGGTGATCGCGGTGCGTCTGAAGGCCACGCGCGTCGAATCGGTCGCGCCGCCGGCCGACGATCTGTTTCCCGAGCCGGGCGGCACGCGCGAGACGCGTGCGCGGCTGTTCGAGCTGCTGGTCGCGCGGCTCGGCGGGGAGAACGTACTGCGCGCGGCGCCCGTCGCCGATCACCGGCCCGAGGCCGCGAACCGCTGGCTGCCGCTCGATGCGCAGGCCGGCAAGCCGGCCGGTGGTCCGCCGGCCGTGCCGCCGCGTCCCGCATGGCTGCTGGCCGAGCCGCTGCCGTTGCTGATGCGCGGGGAGCGGCCGGTATTTCATACGCCGCTCAGGATGATGTCGTCGCCCGAGCGGATCGAGGCAGGGTGGTTCGATGGTCAGCTTGCCGCGCGCGATTACCACGTTGCGCAAGATGAAGCCGGTGCGTGCTACTGGGTGTTCAGGGAGCGAGCGGGGAGCGAGTCCGAGCCGCGCTGGTTCCTGCACGGCCTGTTCGGGTGAGTGGTGATGGCTGCGGAATTCAGTTGGCTGCCCGATTACGCGGAGTTGTTCTGCCGTTCGAACTTCTCGTTCCTGCATGGCGCGTCGCATGCGGAGGAACTGGTCGAGCGTGCGTTCGAACTCGGCTATCGCGGGATCGCGATCACCGACGAATGTTCGCTCGCAGGTGCGCCGCGGATGCATGTCGCGGCGAAGGCGAAAGGGCTGCCGCTCGTCATCGGTTCGTATTTCGAAGTCACGCCGGATGAAGTCGCACCGGGCCACGATCCGGGCCCCGGCGCGTTCGGGCTCGTGCTGCTCGCGCAGAACCGCGAGGGCTACGGCAACCTGTCCGAGCTGATTTCGTGGCGGCGAATGGCGTCGCCGAAGGGTACGTACCGGCTGACGTCGCGGATGCTGTCGGTGCCGCCCGAGGAGTTTGCGCACTTGCGTGGCATGCCCGATTGCTTCGCGGTTCTCGTGCCCACGTATCCGGTGCGTGCGGATGTACTCGATGCGCAGGTTGCATGGTTTCGCGCGACATTCGGCGAGCGGGCCCGGCTCGGGCTCGTGCAACTGCAGCGCGCGCTGGACGGTGTGCAACGCGAGGAGATTCGTGCGGCGGGCGAGCGACGTGGTGTACGCGTCGTTGCGCTCGGCGACGTGACAATGCACCGGCGCTCGTGCAAGGCGCTGCAGGATGTGATGACGGCGATTCGCGTCGGGATGCCGGTGTCGGAATGCGGCTATGCGCTCGCACCGAATGCGGAACAGCACCTGCGTTCGCGCGGGCGGATCGCGAAGTTGTTTTCGTCGGACGAGATCACGGAGACGTGCGCGATTCTCGATGCGTGCGATTTCTCTCTCGACGAGTTGAAGTATGAATATCCACTCGAACTCGTGCCGCGCGGGCATACGCCGACCAGTTTCCTGAAACAGGAAACGTGGGCCGGCGTATTCCGTCGTTATCGGAACGGTGTGCCGCCCAAGGTGGCAACGCAGATCCGGTATGAACTCGGCCTGATCGCAAAGCTGAACTACGAGCCGTTCTTCCTGACCGTCTACGACATCGTCAAATATGCGCGCAGCCAGAACATCCTGTGCCAGGGACGCGGTTCGGCAGCGAACTCGGTCGTCTGTTTCTGCCTTGGCATCACCGAGGTGAATCCCGAACAGAGCACGATGCTGTTCGAGCGCTTCATCAGCGTGGAGCGCGGCGAGCCGCCCGATATCGACGTCGACTTCGAGCATCAGAGCCGGGAAGAAGTCATTCAGCATATCTACAAGAAATACGGCAAGGATCGCGCGGCACTCGCGGCGGCCGTTTCGACCTATCGTCCGCGCGGCGTGCTGCGCGAAACCGGCAAGGCGCTCGGTGTCGATCCGATGCTGATCGACCGAGTCGCGAAGGGGCATCGCTGGTTCGACGGCAGCCGTGACCTGTTGCAGCAATTCGCGACGACCGGGCTCGACCCGGCGACGCCGATGATTCGCGCATGGGCCGAATTGTCGGGGCGCTTGCTCAACTTTCCGCGCCACCTGTCGCAGCACTCGGGCGGCTTCGTGATCAGCCGAGGCAAGCTCACGCGGCTCGTGCCGGTCGAGAACGCTGCAATGGACGGGCGTCGCGTGATCCAGTGGGATAAAGACGATCTCGAATCGCTCAAGCTGATGAAGGTCGACGTGCTCGCGCTCGGCATGCTGTCGGCGCTGCATCGCGCGTTCGATATGGTTACCTCGTGGCGCGGGCCGCCGCTGCGCGACGGAAAACCGTTCACGCTGAAAAACATTCCTCAAAAGGATGAAACGACCTACGACATGATCTGCCGCGCCGACACGGTCGGCGTGTTCCAGATCGAATCGCGCGCACAGATGTCGATGCTGCCGCGTCTGCGGCCGCGCAACTACTACGATCTCGTGATCCAGGTATCGATCGTTCGGCCGGGGCCGATCCAGGGCGGCGCGGTGCATCCGTACCTGAAGCGGCGCAGGATCATTGCTGGCGAGGAAGAGGGCGAGGTGACGTATCCGAGCGAGGCACTCAGGGAGGTGCTCGTTCGTACGCTTGGCGTGCCGATCTTCCAGGAGCAGGTCATGCAGATCGCGATCGTCGCCGCGGGTTTCACCCCCGGCGAAGCGGATGAACTGCGTCGCGCGATGGCCGCATGGAAGCGCAAGGGCAACCTCGAGAAGTATCACGACAAGATCGTCCACGGCATGCTCGAACGCGGCTACACACGCGAATTCGCCGAGCAGATCTTCGAGCAGATCAAGGGCTTCGGCGAATACGGTTTCCCCGAGAGCCACGCGGCGAGTTTCGCCAAGTTGGCCTACGCCAGCAGCTGGCTCAAATGCCACGAACCGGCGATTTTCCTCGCCGCATTGCTGAACAGCCAGCCGATGGGCTTCTACCCGCCGTCGCAACTCGTGCAGGACGCGAAGCGCCACGGCGTGCAGGTCCTGCCGGTCGATGTGACGCAAAGCGGCTGGGAAGCGTCGCTCGAAGCGCTGCCCGATCAGCTGCCTCCACACGGCCAGCCGGCTGTGCGGCTCGGCCTGTCGCTCGTGCGCGGTCTCGGCGAGGCGGCCGCGCGGCGCATCGAAATCGCGCGCACGGCCGGCCCGTTCGAGAACGTCGACACATTGGCCCGCCGCGCGCAGCTCGAACGCCGCGACCTCGAAGCGCTCGCCGCCGCGAACGCGCTCGCGACGTTGGCCGGCCATCGCCGCGACGCGCTGTGGCAAGCCGTCGCCGCGGCGCCGGAGCGCGACCTGCTCGCCGTCGCGCCGATCGACGAAGCGGAGAAGCCCACGCTCGGCGCGCCGTCGGAGGCCGACGACATCCTCGCCGACTATCACACCACCGGCCTCACGCTGAACCGCCACCCGGTCGCATTGCTGCGGCCCGCGCTGCGCGCGCAGCGGCTGTCGTCCGCGGCCGAACTGCGCGACCGCCCCGACGGCCGGCTCGCACGCGCGTGCGGGCTCGTGACCGCGCGGCAGATGCCGGGCACCGCGAAAGGCGTGATGTTCATGACGCTCGAGGACGAAACGGGCTGCGTGAACGTGATCGTCCGGCCCGAACTGCTCGCGCGGCAGCGCCGCGAAACCCTCGATTCGCGGCTGCTCGCGGCATCCGGCGTGTGGCAGGTCGTGAGCGACGTGAGGCACCTCGTCGCGCAGCATTTCGAGGATCTGACGCCGCTGCTCGGCGGCCTGCGCACGTCGAGCCGCGAGTTCCACTGACGCCACCGATGCGTGCCGCCGGCACGCGCGGCGCTTCGCGAGACGATGCATACCAGTCGGCTCAACTGGTTCTATTCCGGTCTCATATTCGAACCCGAAACCTGGCTAAAACGTGCACAGGAACTGTCCCCTTGCATACCACTCCGGGTAAATCCCTATCCCGCACTGCGTTGTAAACAAAGGATTTCCCGGCACTAAAACGCTTGCGCAGCAAGGCTCCCGGCGATTTTTGCGCCTCTAATACCAGTTCGTTGACTGGTATTATGGTGGTTATATAATGCGTTCACTTTCGACGGCCCGAGGTCGTCGTCCGACACCCGGAGGCACATGGAAACCGGCTGGTCCGAACTGGCGCCCGATCCCCTCAGCGACACCCCGCTTTATCTGCAGCTCGCCCGCAACCTGGCGAGCGCGATTCACGGCGGCGCGTGGCGGGCCGGCGAGGCGCTGCCGTCGGAGCGGCTGCTGTCGGTGTCGGTCGGCGTATCGCGGATCACGGCCCGCCGCGCCCTCGCGCTGCTGGTCGAGCAGGGGCTGATCACGCGGGCGCGCGGTGCGGGCAGCTTCATCACGCCGCGCGTCGCCGATCCGCTGTCGCGTCTCGTCGGCTTCACCGCGAAGATGCAGCAGCGCGGCTTCATGCCCGATTCGGTGTGGCTGTCGCGCAAGTTGCGCGCCGCGAGCCGCGACGAGATCGTGCATCTCGGCCTCGCGCCGGGCGCGACCGTTGCTCGGCTCGAACGGCTGCGCCGCGCGGACGGCATCGTGATGGCCGTCGAGCATTCGACGCTGCCGGCCGCGGTGGTGCCGGATCCGCAGGCGCTCGGCGCGTCGCTGTACGAATACCTGGAAGCGCGCGGCATGGTCGTCGTGCGCGCGCTGCAGCACTTTCGCGCGGTGAACGCGACGCGCGAGATCGCGAAATGGATGGCGGTGAAGCCGGGCGCGGCGCTCCTCGTGATCACGCGCATCGGCTACGGTGCCGATCAGCGCGCGATCGAAGTGACCGAATCGTATTGCCGCGACGACTATTACGACTTCGTCGCCGAACTGAAACGCTGACGCGCGAGACTGCCCGCGCGCCAAGCAACGCGATGGGCGCGAAGCAACGACACGAATTTGCAAATCACGACGCGGATGCCCGCGTCACCAGATCATCAAGAGAACGTCATGCTGACTGGAAACATCCTCACCCCCGCCGGCTGGATTCACGGTTCGCTCGACAGCGAGAACGGCCGCATCACCACGCTCGACGGCACGCCCGCCGATCCCGCGAAGAACGGCGCGCCGTACATCCTGCCCGGCTTCATCGACCTGCACGTGCACGGCGGCGGCGGCGCCGACGTGATGGAAGGCGGCGACGCGATCGAGACGATCGCCCGCACGCACGCGCAATTCGGCACGACGAGCCTGCTCGCGACGACGATGACGGCGCCGCGCGACGAACTGATGAAGGTCGTCGGCAACCTCGGCAGCGTTGCGCGTACCCGCACGCCGGGCGGCGCGCGCGTGCTCGGCGTGCACCTCGAAGGGCCGTACATCAACCCCGGCAAGCTCGGCGCGCAGCCCGACGCGGCCGTGTCGGCCGTGCTCGACGAAGTGCTGAAGTACCTGTCGATCGCGCCGATCCGCGTCGTCACGCTCGCGCCGGAAATCGCCGGCCACATCGAGATCATCGGCGAGATGGCCGCGCGCGGCGTGCGCGTGCAGCTCGGCCACTCGCTCGCGACCTACGACGATGCCGTCGCCGCGCTCAAGCACGGCGCATGCGGCTTCACGCACCTGTTCAACGCGATGTCGCCGCTGCATCACCGCAACCCGGGCCTGGTGGGCGCGGCGCTTGCGCATGCCGAATACGCGGAAATCATTCCCGACCTGCTGCACGTGCACCCGGGTGCGATTCGTGCGGCGCTGCGTGCGATCCCGCGCCTGTACGTCGTGACCGACAGCACGTCCGCAACGGGCATGCCCGACGGCGAATACCGGCTCGGCAGCCAGCACGTGACGAAGTGCCTCGGCGGCGTGCGGCTGGCCGACGGCACGCTCGCCGGCAGCACGCTGACGATGGACCAGGCGCTGCGCAACCTCGTGTCGCTCGGCCTGCCGATCGCCGACGTGTCGAACCGGATGTCGCGCTATGCGGCCGACTACCTCGGCATCGCCGATCGCGGCCGCCTCGAGCGCGGCGCATGGGCTGACCTCGCGGTGTTCGATCGCGACCTGAACCTCACCGCGACCTACGTCGAAGGAGAATCGATTGTCGAATATGCTTAAGGAAGCGCGCGAGTCCGCCCAGGTCGTCGCCGCGCAAATCGCCGACACCACGCGCGTCGAAGCGCTCGCCGGCCAATTGCTCGATCACCCGCCGGCCGTCGCGCTGACGGTCGCGCGCGGCAGCTCGGATCACGCCGCCAGCTATTTCGCGAGCCTGACGATGAGCCGCCTCGGCGTGCCGGTCGCGTCGCTGCCGATGTCGGTCGCGACGCTGCAGCAGGCGCCGCTGAAGGTGCAGGATCAACTCGCGATCGCCTTCTCCCAGTCGGGCAAGAGCCCCGACCTCGTCAACACGATGGCCGCGCTGCGCGAAGCCGGCGCGCGCACCGTCGCCGCCGTCAACGTGCTGCCGTCGCCGCTCGCCGATGCGTGCGAGCACCAGTTGCCGCTGCTTGCCGGCCCCGAACTGTCGGTCGCCGCGACCAAGAGCTATATCGCGATGCTGTCGCTGTCCGCGCAGATCGTCGCTTACTGGCAGCGCGACGCCGCGCTGATGACCGCGCTGCGCGGCTTGCCCGACGTGCTCGCGCAGGCCGGCCGGCTCGACTGGTCGCAGGCCGTTGCCGCGCTCGCGGGTGTCGAGCGGATGATCGTCATCGGCCGCGGCCTCGGTCTCGCGATCGCGCAGGAAGCCGCGCTGAAGCTGAAGGAAACGTCCGGCATCCAGGCCGAGGCGTTCTCGAGCGCCGAAGTCCGTCACGGCCCGATGGAGCTGATCGACCGCGACTATCCGCTGCTCGTGTTCGCGCCGCCGGGGCCCGAACAGGCCGGCCTGCTGCAGCTCGCGCAAGACATGCGCGCTCGCGGCGCCGCCGTGCTGCTCGCGGCGCCCGCCGGCACGCCCGGTGCGACGTTGCCGCTCGCGCAGTCCGCCCATCCGGCGCTCGACCCGATCGCCGCCATTCTTTCGTTCTACGTGATGGCGGCGGATCTCGCCGTCGCGCGCGGCCGCAATCCCGACACGCCGCGCCACCTGAACAAAGTCACCGAAACGCACTGATAGCCGAGACAGCCGATGAGACGCGCCGAGGAGTCCCAGTTGAAGAGCCCCACCCACGATCAGATCGTCCTGCTTGCTCCGTTGACGGGGCCGATCGTTCCGCTGGCCGACGTGCCCGATCCGGTGTTCTCCGGCGGGATGTTCGGCGACGGCATCGGCATCGACCCGCTCGCGGGCAAGCTCGTCGCGCCGTGCGCGGGCATCGTGTCGCATCTCGCGCGCACGGGCCACGCGGTGACGATCACGACGCCGCAAGGCGCGGAAGTGCTGCTGCACATCGGCATCGACACCGTCGAGCTGAACGGGCAGGGTTTCGCCGCGCACGTCGAGGCCGGCGCGCGCGTCGAAGCGGGCGATCTGCTGATCGAGTTCGACCAGGACGCGGTCGCGCGCAGCGCGCACTCGCTCGTGTCGGTGATCGCGATCGCGAACTCCGACGCGTTCGACGTCGTCGATCGCGCGAGCGGTTTCGCGACGGCCGGCGAGACGCCGCTGCTCGCGCTGCGCGGCAAGGGCGAAGCGGCCGCGCAAGCGGCGCAGGCCGGCGCGGCGGCGCACCACGAAGTGCGCCGCGAGATCGTGCTGGCGCAGCCGGGCGGCCTGCATGCGCGGCCGGCCGCACGTGCGCGTGAAGCCGTGCGCGGGTTCGACGCGACCGTCGACGTGCTGTTCGACGGCCGCAAGGCATCGATCGCAAGCGTCGTCGGCCTGCTCGGCCTCGGTGCCGGCGAAGGCGCGACGGTCGAACTGGTCGGCCGCGGCGCGCACGCGCAGCAGGCCGTCGATGCGGTCGAGCACGAGTTGCTGCGCGAAGCGCACGGCGAAGTCGAGGAAAAGCCGGCGCGGCTGAGGTCGCCCGCGCCGCAGACGGTCGCGCGCAACGTCGGCGCTTCGATTGATCCGAACACGCTCGCGGGCGTATGCGCGGCGCCGGGTATCGCAGTCGGCACGCTGGTGCGTCTCGACGATGCGGAAATCGTGCCGCCCGAACCGGCATCCGGCACGCCGGCCGCGGAAAGCCGCCAGCTCGACCAGGCGCTGAAGGCCGTCGACGGCGAACTCGACGAAACGGTCCGCAGCGCATCGGCGCGCGGCGCGGTCGGCGAAGCGGGTATCTTCGCGGTGCATCGCGTGCTGCTGGAGGACCCGACGCTGATCGACGCGGCACGCGACCTGATCAGCCTCGGCAAGAGCGCGGGCTTCGCATGGCGCGCGACGATCCGCACGCAGATCGACACGCTGTCGAAGCTCGACGACGCGCTGCTTGCCGAACGCGCGGCCGACCTGCGCGACATCGAGAAGCGCGTGCTGCGCGCGCTCGGCCACACGAACGGCGCGGCGCGTGCGCTGCCCGACGAGGCGGTGCTCGCGGCCGAGGAATTCACGCCGTCGGACCTGTCGTCGCTCGATCGCCAGCGCGTGACCGCGCTCGTGATGGCGCGCGGCGGCGCGACGTCGCACGCGGCGATCATCGCGCGGCAGCTCGGCATCCCGGCGCTCGTCGCGGTCGGCGATGCGCTGTATGCGATTCCGGACGGCACGCAGGTCGTCGTCGATGCGAGCGCGGGCCGTCTCGAACACGCGCCGACCGCACTCGACGTCGAACGCGCGCGGCACGAGCGCCAGCGCCTGGACGGCGTGCGCGAGGCGAACCGGCAGTTGGCCGGCGTTGCCGCCACGACGGCCGACGGCCGCGCGATCGAGGTCGCCGCGAACATCGCGACGCTCGACGACGCGAACACCGCGGTCGACAACGGCGCGGACGCGGTCGGCCTGCTGCGCACCGAACTGATGTTCATCCATCGCCAGGCCGCGCCGACGGTCGTCGAACACCAGCAGAGCTACCAGTCGATCGTCGACGCGCTGCAGGGCCGCACGGCGATCATCCGCACGCTCGACGTCGGCGCCGACAAGGAAGTCGACTACCTGACGCTGCCGCCCGAACCGAACCCGGCGCTCGGCCTGCGCGGCATCCGCCTCGCGCAGGTGCGCCCCGATCTGCTCGACGATCAGTTGCAGGGCCTGCTGGCGGTGAAGCCGTTCGGCGCGGTGCGCATCCTGCTGCCGATGGTCACCGACGCGGGCGAGCTCGTGCGGCTCAGAAAGCGCATCGACGAATTCGCGCGCGCGCAGGGCCGCACCGAGCCGATCGAGGTCGGCGTGATGATCGAGGTGCCGTCGGCCGCGCTGCTGGCCGACCAGCTCGCGCAGCACGCGGATTTCCTGTCGATCGGCACCAACGACCTGACGCAGTACACGCTCGCGATGGACCGCTGCCAGGCCGATCTGGCCGCGCAGTCCGACGGCCTGCATCCGGCCGTGCTGCGCCTGATCGACATCGCGGTGCGCGGCGCCGCGAAGCACGGCAAGTGGGTCGGCGTGTGCGGCGCGCTCGGCGGCGATCCGCTCGCGGTGCCGATCCTGGTCGGCCTCGGCGTGACCGAACTGTCGGTCGACCCGGTCGCGGTGCCGGGCATCAAGGCGCGGGTGCGCCGTCTCGATTACCAGTTGTGCCGTCAGCGCGCGCAGGATCTGCTCGCGCTCGATTCGGCACAGGCGGTAAGGGCAGCAAGCCGCGAGGTCTGGCCGCTCGACTGAACGTCGACGGCAGGCTCGCGACCCGTTTCACTACGAAAGCAATTAGGTCAACGACGCTTAACGACGAGACAAGGATTGGAGGACTGAATGAACGGGAATCCGTTTCTGAAAATACAGGGCCTGGGCCGGGCACTGATGCTGCCGATCGCGGTATTGCCGGTTGCCGGCATCCTGCTGCGACTCGGTCAGCCTGACGTGTTCAACATCAAGATGATCGCCGACGCCGGCGGTGCGATCTTCGACAACCTGCCGCTGCTGTTCGCGATCGGCGTGGCGGTCGGCTTCGCGAAGGACAACAACGGTGTTGCTGCGCTCGCGGGCGCGATCGGCTACCTGATCGAAACCGCGATCATGAAGGACATCGATCCCAAGCTGAACATGGGCGTGCTGTCCGGGATCATCGCGGGTGTGGTCGCGGGCTTGCTGTACAACCGCTACAAGGACATCAAGCTCCCGGACTACCTCGCGTTCTTCGGCGGGAAACGGTTCGTGCCGATCATCACGGGGCTGGTCTGCGTGGTACTCGGCATCGTGTTCGGGTACGTGTGGCAGCCGGTTCAGCATGTGATCGACGCGGCCGGCCAGTGGCTGACGACGGCGGGCGCGATCGGTGCGTTCGTGTTCGGCTTCCTGAACCGCCTGCTGCTCGTCACGGGCCTGCACCACATCATCAACTCGCTCGCGTGGTTCGTGTTCGGCAACTTCACGCCGGCCGCCGGCGGCGACATCGTGCACGGCGACCTGCACCGCTTCTTCGCGGGCGACCCGACCGCGGGCACCTTCATGGCCGGCTTCTTCCCGATCATGATGTTCGGCCTGCCGGCTGCGTGTCTCGCGATGCTGCACGAAGCGCCGAAGGAGCGCCGCGCGATGGTCGGCGGCCTGCTGTTCTCGATGGCGCTGACGTCGTTCCTGACCGGCGTGACCGAGCCGATCGAATTCAGCTTCATGTTCCTCGCGCCGGTGCTGTACGTGATCCACGCGGTGCTGACGGGGCTGTCGCTCGCGATCTGCCAGATCGTCGGCGTGAAGCTCGGCTTCACGTTCTCGGCCGGCGCGATCGACTACGTACTGAACTACGGGCTGTCGACGAAGGGCTGGATCGCGATTCCGCTCGGCATCGCGTACGGCGCCGCGTACTACGGGCTGTTCCGCTTCTTCATCCGCAAGTTCAACATGGCGACGCCGGGCCGCGAGCCGGCATCGGCCGATGCGGCGGCGGAATCGTACGCATCGGGCGGCTTCGTCGCGCCGGCCGCGGGCGCTGCTGCGGCTGCGCCGCGTGCGCAGCGCTACATCGCCGCGCTCGGCGGTGCGGGCAACCTGACGGTCGTCGACGCATGCACGACGCGCCTGCGTCTGACCGTCGTCGATCCGGAGAAGGTATCGGAGCCGGAACTGAAGTCGATCGGCGCGCGCGGCGTGCTCAAGCGCGGCGGCAACAGCGTGCAGGTGATCATCGGGCCCGAGGCCGACCTCATTGCCGACGAGATGCGTACCGCGATCGGCAGCGGCGCGACCGGCGCGGCGTCGACGGCGACGGCCGCCGCGGCGCAGCCCGTCACGGGCGCGGCCGCCGGCCCGCTCGATCCGGAACCGGCCCGCTGGCTCGCGGTGTTCGGCGGGGCGACCAACGTCGCGTCGCTCGACGCGATCGCGACCACGCGCCTGCGTGTCGTCGTGCGCGATCCGTCGGCGGTCGATCGCGATCGTCTCGGTGCGCTCGACGTCGCGTGGGTGTCGCTCGACACGTTCCACATCGTCTGCGGCAACGCGGCGGCACGTTATGCCGAGCAGCTTGGCGCGCGCCTGCCGCCGGCGGGCGGCGGGGCGGCTGCGCAACCGGCATGACGCAATAAGGCCGGCAGGATCCGCGCTGCGGGTTCGGGCCGGTCGGCAGAAACGAAAGCGGCTTGCGATGCGTCGCAAGCCGTTTTTCTTTGGTGCGGGCGATTGCGCGATGCATTCGTCCGCATCGCGCATGGCTCAGCTGCTCGATCGTTCAGCCGCTCAACCGTTCACGGGTTCGTCAGCGTGAAGGTCGGCTTCCGGTAGCCGATGCCCGCGCGGTCGAGCTTCGGCAATTCGCGCTGCGTGAGCAGCGTCGCGAAACCGGCCCAGTCGCGCTGCAGCGCGGCCGTGTCGACGTGATGCGTATCGCCGCGCTTGTAGCGCACGCCGGCCGCGTACGGCAGCTCCCAGTCGGCCCGGTGCCACGCGCGCTCGGCGAGCGCGAGCAGCCGCGGATAGGCCATGTATTCGAGGAAGGTGTCGTTGCGCATCACCTCGCCCCACGCCTGCCCCTGCATGCCTTCGAGACGCGGCGCGGGCCCCGTGCCGGTTACTTCGAACGCGTTGCCGTTACGGTCGCCCATCACTTCGGCGTTCTGCGGCAGGTTTTCCGGCGCGAGCGAGAACACCTTGTACTCGTCCGTCGCGTGCGAACCCCAGTAGTAGCCGCGCTCGCGCGGGTTGAGCGTGTACGGGAAGTCGAAGTACAGGTAGTCGGGCAGCGCCAGCACCGTCAGGTAGCCCTTGCCGCTCAGGTCGCGCGCGCTGTCCGACGCGCCCCAGAAGATCGTGTCCCACAGCGACACCATCACATGACGCGTGCTGAAGTCCTGCGGCCCGTTCGCATGCTTGATGCCGTCCTGCCACGCGGCCATCGTGTCGATCCCGTTTGCGTTGACCGCCGCGCTCACCTGTTGCGCGAAACGCGTCGGCAGTTCGTCGATCGACTTGATCTCGCCGCGCTGGAGCAGCGCCGTGCATGCGGGCGAACGCGCCCACGGCTTGTCCTGCGCGGCGAGATCGATGCGGCCCTTGTTCGGGTCGGTGCCGTTCAGCGGCTGGAAGCCCGCGCCGAGCAGGATGTTCTTCGCCTCGTCGCCGCCGTAGTGCCAGGTGTGCAGCGGCGCCTGCGCGTCCGCATGCATCGCCGCGATCTCGCGGATCACCTTCGATGCGAAATTGAGCGCGCCGGGCACGCACGGGTTCAGGTCGCTGCGGCGGTCGTAGAACTGCACCGTCAGCAGGTTCGACGTGTTCTGCGGATCGAGCAGCCGGTACGCGTTCGCTTCCTGCTCGCGGCCGGCCGCATGCAGCCGGCGGTAGCGCGCTTCCATCGTCACGACGGCCGCACGCGCGTGCGCGGGCATGTCGATCTCGGGGATGATCTCGACGAAATGCGCGGCCGCGTAACGCACGAGCGACACGTAGTCGTCGCGCGTCAGGTAACCGCCGCCCGAGCGGTTGTCCGGGCCGGAGCCGAGCTGCGGCAGCAGGCAGCGCGTCTCGCTCGGGTCGTGGCAGCGGCGCGAGCCGATCTCGGTCAGCTCGGGCAGGCCGGGAATCTCGATGCGCCAGCCTTCGTCGTCGGACAGATGCAGGTGCAGGCGGTTGAGCTTGTACGCGCTCATCTGGTCGATCAGGCGGCGCAGCGTCGCCGGGTGCTTGAAGTTGCGCGCGAGGTCGACGTGCATCCCGCGATGCGTGAAGCGCGGCGCGTCCTCGACGAGCATCGCCGGGATCGGGCCGCCGCCGGCCGGCGCGAGCGAGAAGAGCGTCTGCACGCCGTAGTAGAGGCCCGCGCGATCGTAGGCTTCGATGAACACGCCGCGCGGCCCGATCGCGAGCCGGTAGCCGCCCGGCGTCGCGATGTCGGCCGGCAGCCGGCGCGGCGCGACGGCGCCCCACACCGGCACGCGCACGCCGTCGAGCCCGAGGGTCGTCGCGCGCTCGCGCAACGCCGCGACCTGCGCGTCCGGCAGGTTGGGCAGCGCGAGTTCGACGCCGCGCAGGTCGAGCGTGCCGGGCAGCGGCTGCTCGCGCTTCACGCTCGGCAGCGCACGGGTCGCGTCGGGCCGTGCGGCCACGGGCGGCGCATTGCCGGTCGAGTTGTTCTGCGCGTCGGCCGGCAGCGATTCGACGTAGCGCAGCTCGTCGTCGGTGTCGTTGTAGCGGAGCACGGCGGGCGGCGCACCGTCGACGACGACATACGGGCGCGGAATCACGTCGCTGTAGCGCAGCAGCCAGTATTCGGCGACGAACGGCAGCTCGATGCGCTCGCCGGGCGCAAGCCGCACCGAGCCCGGCTGCGGCGTCAGTTCGTAAAGGTCGCCGGTGAGCCGCCGCAGCGCGAAGCCCGGACGGTCGATCCGGAGCAGGCGGCGGATGCTGTGCAGGTAGAGCTTCCAGCCGCCGTCGGCGATCGCCTGGTGGCCGCGGTTCTGCAGGATCAGGCGGCCCGTCGCGCAGGCCGCGCCGTCGGCGCCGAGATCGGCGCACGGCACGCCGGCTGCGGCCGCGTGGTTGTTGTCGACGGCGACGCGCAATGCGAGGCCGTTCGACAGCAGCGCCGCGAGATTGGCCGCTTGCGCGGTGGGCTGCGCGGTGCCCGCGGTCGCGCCAGATACGGTCGACGCCGGCTGGGCGGAGATCGCGGCCGGCGACAGCGCCGCGATCAACACGCCGGCAAAGAGGGATGGCAAGGTGCGCTTCATTCGAACTCCTGAGAAAAAAGGGGGGCGTAGCGGCGTCATGGGTTACGTCGCTGCGATCGGGCTTTCAATGGAGCTGCGGGAGATACCCGCGCACGGGGCGATGCGGCCGCACCGTGCGCATTCGGCACGCGGGGGCGTGCGTTACGGAACGGGAGGCGGGCAGGCGTGCCGATCGGATCGGCGGGGCGGCGTACGCGCGTTCATCGTCGGCGCGCGGCAACGGCCGCGGCGGCTGCGACGAGGCAGCCGCAGCCGCCGGAGTTCGTCCGGCCGCGCACGACGGCGACAACCGGCGCCGCCGAACGGCAACCGGCCGCCGCCCGGCGACACGGCGCGCAGGTGCGCGCCACACACGGGATTCGCATGTCTCTCCCACCCAGAAGGATTCGGCCTGTCAGCGGCCGTGTCCAAAGATCTTATGAAACCTTTTATTGGTATTCAAGTGGTATCAATCTGGAGCTAAATTGGCATCGGTGGGCGGGGCCTGTCCGGGGAGCCGGGACGAAAAAAAACCTCGCGTGTAGCGAGGTTCTTTCCGGGCAGCGGCGGTGCGATCCGCGCGCCGCGCGTCCTGCGTCAGTCGCGGCGCACGCGCGCGGGCGCTTCCTGCGTCTTCTGCCGCGCTTCGAGCCACATCGCATTGACGATGCCGAACGACAGCGCGACGCCGATACCGAGAATCCAGCTGAAATACCACATGATCCGACTCCTTGCGAAACGGTGGACGGGGGGCGCCAGCGCGCCCCGGCCCGGTTCAATACATCGAGTGCTTGTTTTCCTCGAGTGTCTGGCGCGTGACCTTGCCGCGCATCACGCGATACACCCAGCTCGTGTAGAGCAGCACGATCGGCAGGAACACGATCACCGCGAACAGCATCACCTGCAGCGTCTTGTGGCTCGACGTCGAATCCCACACGGTCAGGCTGCTGCGCGGGTCGAGCGACGACGGCATGATGAACGGGAACATCGAGAAGCCCGCGGTCAGGATCACGCCGACGATCATCAGGCCCGTGCAGAAGAACGCCGTCTTCTCCTGCTTCGAGCCGGCGAGCAGCAACGCGAGCAGGCCGCCCGCGATCCCGACGACGGGCGCTGCGATCATCCACGGAAACTCGCCGTAGTTCGCGAGCCACAGGCCCGAGCCGGCGGCGACGTCCTTGAGCAGCGGGTTCGCGACCGTATCGGTCGGCGCGGCGTTCGTGATGTGGAAGCCGCCGATGGTCGACGCGATCAGCACGCCGGCCAGCACGAACAGCACGACCGCGAGGAACGACGCCACGCGCAGCGCGATCGATGCGCGGCGCGCGATCACGCCGTCGGTCTTCATCTTGATGAACGCGGCGCCGTGCGCGACGAGCATCGTGAGGCTGACGAGCCCGCACAGCAGCGCGAACGGGTTCAGCAGTGCCCAGAAGCTGCCGTAGTAGGTCACGCGCAGGTCGCTGTCGAACTTGAACGGCACGCCCTGCAGCAGGTTGCCGAACGCGACGCCGAACACGAGCGCAGGCACGAAGCCGCCGGCGAACAGGCCCCAGTCCCAGCCGGCACGCCAGCGCGGGTCCGGCCGCTTGCTGCGGTAGTCGAAGCCAACCGGCCGGAAGAACAGCGCGAACAGCACGAGCAGCATCGCGAAGTAGAAGCCGGAGAACGACGCGGCATAGACGAGCGGCCAGGCGGCGAACATCGCGCCGCCGGCCGTGATCAGCCACACCTGGTTGCCTTCCCACGTCGCGCCGACCGTGTTGACGATGATGCGGCGCTCCTCGTCGGTCTTGCCGAGGAACGGCAGCAGCGCGGTCGCGCCCATGTCGAAGCCGTCGGTGACGGCGAAGCCGATCAGCAGCACGCCGACGAGCAGCCACCAGATCAGCTTGAGAGTTGCATAGTCCATAGCGATTCCTTGTTCGGTTTCGGGTGCGTGCTCAGGCCGACGCGCGCTCGCTGGCGGCCGCCAGCTCGTGGTGGTAGCGGCCGGTATGCAGCGACGACGGGCCGAGGCGCGCGTACTTGAACATCAGCTTGATCTCGATGACGAACAGCACGGTGTAGAACAGGACGAAGCCCGCGAGACTGAGGTACAGGTCGGTCGGCGTCAGGCTCGACGCGGACAGGTGCGTCGGCAGCACGCCCGCGATCGTCCACGGCTGGCGGCCGAGCTCGGCGACGATCCAGCCGAATTCGATCGCGATCCACGGCAGCGGGATCGCCCACACTGCATAGCGCAGGAACCAGCGGCGGTTGTCCTGCAGCAGTTCGCGGCGCGCGCAGAACCAGAACGCGGCGATGAACGTCGCGACGAACAGGAAGCCGAGGAACACCATGATCCGGAACGAGAAGAACACGGGCGCGACCGGCGGGATCGTCTTCTTCGCGGCGGCCTGGATCTGCTCGGGCGTCGCGTCGGTCACGTTTGGCGTGAACTGCTTGAGCATCAGCCCGTAGCCGAGATACTGCTTGTGCTGGTCGAACAGTTCGCGCGTCGCGGCGCTCGTGTCGCCCTGCTTGAGCTTCTGCAGCGCGCCGTACGCGATCATCCCGCTCTGGATGTGCTCCTCGCTGTGCTTCGCGAGATCGCGCAGGCCGATCACCGGTTCGTCGATCGAGCGCGTCGCGATCAGGCCGAGCGCATACGGGATCTTGATCGCGTAGTCGGTGCGCTGTTCCTCCTGGTTCGGAATGCCGATCAGCGTGAACGACGCGGGTGCCGGCTGCGTTTCCCATTCGGATTCGATTGCGGCGAGCTTCATCTTCTGCACTTCGCCGGTCGTATAGCCCGATTCGTCGCCGAGCACGATCACGCAGAGCGTCGCCGCGAGGCCGAAGCCGGCCGCAACCGCGAACGAGCGCAGCGCGAAGTCGATGTCGCGCTTCTTCAGCAGGTACCACGACGACACGCCGAGCACGAACATCGCGGCCGACACGTAGCCGGCCGACACCGTGTGCACGAATTTCACCTGCGCGACCGGGTTGAACAGCACGTCGAACAGGTTCGTCATCTCCATGCGCATCGTCTGGTAGTTGAACTCGGCGCCGACCGGGTTGTTCATCCAGCCGTTCGCGACGAGGATCCACAGCGCGGACAGGTTCGAGCCCAGCGCGACGAGGAACGTGACGATCAGATGCTTGACCTTCGACAGGCGGTTCCAGCCGAAGAAGAACAGGCCGACGAACGTCGATTCGAGGAAGAACGCCATCAGGCCTTCGACCGCGAGCGGCACGCCGAAGATGTCGCCGACGTAGTGCGAGTAGTACGACCAGTTCGTGCCGAACTGGAATTCGAGCGTGATGCCGGTCGTCACGCCCATCGCGAAGTTGATCCCGAACAGCTTGCCCCAGAACTGGGTCATGTCCTTGTAGACCTGTTTGCCGGTCATCACGTAGACGGCTTCCATGATGACGAGCAGCCAGGACAGGCCGAGCGTCAGCGGCACGAACAGGAAGTGGTAGAGCGCCGTGATGCCGAACTGCAGACGTGACAGATCGACGACTTCACTACTTATCATGGTGGTCTCCCTCGGTAGATGCAGGCGCCGGTACCGAGAGCAGTTTCTCGGCGACGGCGGCAGGCGGAAGCGACATGTGCTCGGCCTGCGGATGATTGAAGAATGCGTATTTGAGCGACATCAGGAGGATCAGCTTGACGATCAGCACCAGGGTGATGTCGCGGGCGAGGGTCGGCCCGCGAGCCCACGCGGCGATGCGCGCTCGCCAGCCGATCGTGCCGGCTGGCCGCGGGGGAGAGGGCGGCGCAGGCTCTTTATTGATCGAGATCAAGGCGATTATCCTGAATCGATTTAGGTCGGATTGGGGGCGACTTTACGTCGGATTTATGACGGCCGTGAAGCTGTTTTAATCCTTTTGCGCCTGACATGCCAATTTTAAAAGGACGGCTTTCCGATGCCGAGTGCTGCGCTGCGGCAGACCGTCGCGAACCGCGGGCCAAAATTTGAGGCAGATCAAGGTTATGCGGAAGGGGGCCGAAAACCGCTTATTACCTGATGAATCAGGTCAATTAATCGGAGAAGAAACGAGCGGAGAAGCGGGCGAAAAGCAGCGGAAAAAGCGGACGAAAAAAAACCGCTGCCGGTTAGGCAGCGGTTTTCGATGAAGCGCTCTGAATCGCCGGGATTTAAGCGTATTCGGCGAGGGCGGTGCGCATCTTTTTCATTGCGCTCGCTTCGATCTGGCGGATGCGTTCCGCGGACACGCCGAACTCGGCGGCGAGATCGTGCAGCGTCGAGCCGCCCGAGCCGTCGTCGTCGACGTGCAGCCAGCGCGCCTCGATGATGCGGCGGCTGCGCGCGTCGAGCGCGTCGAGTGCCTGTGCGATGCCGTCCGTCTGCAGCGTGTCGCGCTGACGCGCGGCGAGCACGGCGGTCGGCTCGTTGTGCGAGTCGGCCAGGTAGGCGATCGGCGCGTACGACTCCTCGCCGTCTTCCACCTGCCCTTCGAGCGCGATGTCGCCGCCCGACAGGCGCGTTTCCATCTCGGTCACGTCTTCGCGCTTGACGTTGAGCTCCTGTGCGAGGCCGTCGATTTCCTCGGGCGTCATCGCCTGCATGCTCTTCTTGTGGCTGCGCAGGTTGAAGAACAGCTTGCGCTGCGCCTTCGTCGTCGCGACCTTCACCATGCGCCAGTTGCGCAGGATGTACTCGTGGATCTCGGCCTTGATCCAGTGGATCGCGTACGACACGAGACGCACGTTCTGGGCCGGATCGAAGCGCTTCACGGCCTTCATCAGGCCGATGTTGCCTTCCTGGATCAGGTCGCCGTGCGGCAGGCCGTAACCGAGATAGTTGCGCGCGATCGACACGACGAGGCGCAGGTGCGACAGCACGAGGCGGCGCGCAGAATCCAGGTTGTTGTCTTCGCGGAACTCGGTTGCGTACTGGCGTTCCTC
The DNA here is from genome assembly GCF_001028665.1 of Burkholderia pyrrocinia. Taxonomy (NCBI): domain Bacteria; kingdom Pseudomonadati; phylum Pseudomonadota; class Betaproteobacteria; order Burkholderiales; family Burkholderiaceae; genus Burkholderia; species Burkholderia pyrrocinia. Next base: position 883,720 of record NZ_CP011503.1, on the reverse strand, counting down.
TTCGGCCGTCAGCAGCGGAATGCGATTGACGGCCTGGATATACGAATCGATGTTGCCAAGCTGGCCTGGCAACATCGATTGAGCTGCGAGCGCCAGCGAGCCTGCCGATTCGGCCTTGGCCGGCGTCGGGCTCAGGATGTTCGGAAGGGTCAGGGCGTTGCTCACTAAAAACTCCTTTGGAATCAGGGACAAACCCCGGGTCTCGGATGAGAGACCGGGGCCAATCTTAGCACTCCCGCAAACCGAGTGCTAATTCCTTAGAGCGGGCGTGGGCATCCGAGTTCCCGATTTTTCTATCGAGATAGTCGAGTCGATAGTCTAATCTGCGACCAAGGCGGCGAATCGAAGTTCCGTAAACCGTTGTTTCTGATAGGAATCAGTAGACGATTTCGATTTTTGTCGTTTTGGAAGGAAGCCATTTCGCTTCATGATGCCGATCGGAAAAGTCCTTTACCATACCATTCAGTTCGCTCGGGCCAGGCCGTCGCGGCAGGCTCCATTCAACCCAAAAAGTTGGAGTGTCAGATGAACAATAAGAAGAATCGCCGGCCCCGCAGCCGGCTTGCGCTGCATGCGATGCTGGCGGCGTCACTTCTGGGCGGATCGGGTGCGGCGTTCGCGGACCGATGGGGGATCCAGGCGGGCGGCGGGTTTTCGGATCGTCACGGGATCGACAAGGCCGATCTCGGCGTGGTGTGGGATCCGGGCTGGAACTGGTGGGAAATCGGCGGCTGGCACTTCGCGTTCGTGATGGAAGGCCACGTCGGCTACTGGCACACGGGCGGCAACGTCCACGGCAGCCTCGGCGAGATCGGCGCGACGCCGATGTTCCGCTTCATCAAGAGTGCGGGCCAGGTGCGCCCGTTCGTCGAGGCCGGCGCCGGCATCCGGCTCCTGACTTCCCCGACGATCTCCCACAATCTTTCGCTGGGGACGTCGTTCCAGTTCGTGGACGTCGTCGGCGTCGGCGCACAGTTCGGAGAACGGCAACAGTATCAGGTCGGTTACCGTTTTCAACATGTGTCTAACGCGGGTATCAAAGAGCCGAATCCTGGTATAAATTTCCACCAGTTCTACGTGCAGTACAACTTCTGATCCGCATGCCCGCGCACGGCGTGCGCGTTGCCGAGGAGTCAGGCGATGGCGAAGGTGGTCGATGCGATCCGCGCGCTCGAGCGCGATCGGTTCCGGGCGATGGTGGACGGGGACGGCGAGGCGCTCGACGCGCTGCTGTCGGACAAGGTGTTCTTCGTGCACACCAACGGCAAACGTGAAACCAAGCAGCAGTTCATCGACGCCATCGTCGCCGGCCGCCGCCGCTATCGTCAGATCGAAATCCAGTCGCAGGACGTGCTGCCCGTCGGCGGCGAAACCTGCGTCGTCACCGGGCGCGCGTTGATCGAGATGGAAACGAACAACGGCGGCCTGGTCTTCCCGATAGCCTATACGTCCGTCCACACCGAGGAGCAGGGCCGCTGGTGCCTGCTCGCGTGGCAGGCGACGCGGTGCGCAACCGACACATGAGCGCGCGTGGCGCTCCTTTTCATGTCCCCATCGAAGCGGCCTTCTGGGCCGCTTTTTGCTGGCCCGTGCGGCGCGGATCGCGCGGTGCACGGGCGGTCACGCACCGCTCGCTGACTGTCGAACGCTGAGCGTCAGGCCGCTGCGCGGCGATCCGTGCAATGCCATGCCGAACGGTTGATTGCACTGACGATTGCATCGAGCGCGGCGTTTGCCGCATCGGCGTGCAGGCCGACGCCGTGCCGCAGCGGCGCATCGCCGACCCGGCAGCCGACCGATACCGCGATCCGGCCGTCCGTCGTGCGCGCGGGTTCACACGACGCGATATCGATCGCGGCGCCCGCGGCCGTCGCGAATGCCGCGGCCAAACGTCGCACGGTGTCTTCGGGCGTCGCGTCGGCTGCCGGCGCTGCCGCGATCTCACGGTTCTGCCAGCGTGCGCTGTCGCCATGCCGCGCGGCCGGGCCGTCGGTCTCGAAGAATTCGCGGGCGAACAGCGCGCAGATCGCGTCGCCTGTCACTTCCTCGCCGGATGCGTCGGCGAGCGTCTGCACCGCGTGGCTGAATTCGATCTGCACGCGGCGCGTCGGCGTGAAGCCCATTCCACGTTCGAGCAGGAACGTCGCGCCGCCCTTGCCGGACTGGCTGTTCACGCGGATCACCGCGTCGTAACTGCGGCCGAGGTCGGCCGGGTCGATCGGCAGGTACGGCACTTCCCACACTGCGTCGGGGCGCTGCTGTGCGAAGCCCTTGCGGATCGCGTCTTGGTGCGAGCCCGAGAACGCGGTGAACACGAGGTCGCCCGCGTACGGATGGCGCGGATGCACGGGAATCTGGTTGCAGCGTTCGACGATGCGGCGCACCGCGTCGATGTCGGAGAAATCGAGGCCCGGGTCGATGCCCTGCGTATAGAGGTTCAGTGCGAGCGTGACGAGATCGACGTTGCCGGTGCGCTCGCCGTTGCCGAACAGGCAGCCCTCGATGCGGTCGGCGCCCGCGAGCAGCGCGAGCTCGGCCGCCGCGACCGCGGTGCCGCGATCGTTGTGCGGATGCACGGACAGCACGATGCTGTCGCGATACGCGAGGTTGCGGTCCATCCATTCGATCTGGTCGGCGAACACGTTCGGGCTCGCGGCTTCGACGGTGGCCGGCAGGTTGACGATCATCTTGTGGTCGCGGGTCGGCCGCCAGGTTTGCGCGACCGCATCGCAGATCTCGCGTGCGAACGTCAGCTCGGTCATGCTGAAGGTTTCCGGCGAGTACTGGAAGGTCCAGTGCGTGTCGGGGCGCGCGGCGGCGTGCTCCTTGATGATGCGCGTGCCGTCGACCGCGAGCGCCTTCACGTCGTGCTTCGACATCCCGAACACGATGCGGCGGAACGACGGGCAGACCGCGTTGTACAGGTGCACGATCGCGCGCGGCACGCCTTCGAGCGCGTCGAACGTGCGGGCGATCAGGTCTTCGCGCGACTGCACGAGCACCTCGATCGTCACGTCGTCGGGAATCCGCTGGTCGTCGATCAGCTTGCGGACGAAATCGAAGTCGGTTTGCGACGCCGACGGAAAACCGACTTCGATCTCCTTGAAACCGATCGCGACCAGCATCTCGAAGAACTCGAGCTTCTGTTCGATGCTCATCGGCTCGATCAGCGACTGGTTGCCGTCGCGCAGGTCGGTGCTCATCCAGACGGGCGCGCGCTCGATGGTGCGGGTCGGCCAGCGGCGGCCATTGATGCGGACGGGCTCGAACGGACGGTACTTGTCTTGCGGATTGCGCTTCATCTTCTGGACCTCGGGTCTCAAGTCGCGAGCGAAGACGGGCGGCATGGGCGACGGTTGGCGCTGCCTAGCACCGCCGCGCGCGATCGCGCTGCGGATGCGGATGATCTTCGCGAATCGACCGACGGATAGACGGACGAATGCTGACGACTTCGGGTTGTAAAAACTGCGAGAGGGGTACTGCGAGGAACTGCTGGGAGGGACCGTGCGGACAACACACGGCGCTACGACAGCCTTAGGCTAGTCGTAGCGATAGCGGCCGCGCTAGGCGGCCGGAGGTAATTCGGAGGGTGTTCGGAAAGGAACGCATGACGACAACTCTATGCCAGGATGCGTGCGCGTGTCAAATGGTCGGGGCGGGGGGGCGGGTCGTCGCCGCGCCGTCAGCGCGCGATGCGGGCGATCTGCACGATCGTCGCGACCTGCCGCGCAACCGTGTCGGGCACCGGCACTTCGCCGCGCAACACGGCGTCCGTCCATGCGGCCGTCGCCGCCGCATCGCGCGATTCGGGCAGCGTGACGGGCGGCGCGTCGCTCGACGAACGTTCGGCCTCGATCAGCGTGTCGCACACGCCGTCGTGCAGCCAGTCGACCTGCACCTGGCGCCGCGTATCGGCGACGGCTTCGCCTTCGGTGCCGCGCGCGAGCAGCGCGCCGCCGAGCGCGGCGTCCGGATGGTCGCGAAACAGTTGAGCGAGGCTGTCGCGGTACGGCGGGTGCGTGTAGTTGACGAGCCGCAAGCCGGCCGGCGCGAACGGCTGCAGGATCTTCACGAGCGTGTGCGTCGAGTTGCGCACGCCGAGCACGCGGCGCATCGACAGCAGGTGCGCGATGCGCGGCGCCAGCGCTTCGATCGGCGCGAACGCGACGCGGCGCTCGGCGAGCATGTCCTCGATCGCATCGTGCGACGTCGACGGCGCGAGCGACAGCGCGGAGAAGATCTCGGCGCTCGTCACGCGGCCCGGGTCGCGCTCGACACCGTGCACGAGCACCGGCACGCCTTCGCGCGCGAGCAGCAGCGCGAGCAGCGGCACGAGATTCGGTTGCTTGCGCGCGCCGTTGTAGCTCGGGATCGACACGGGGCGGAACGCGGCGTCCTGCACGTGCACCGGCTCGAACGACGCCTGCGCGGCGGCGAGCATCGCGGCCAGTTCGTCGGCGGTTTCGCCCTTCAGCCGATAGGCGATCAGGATCGCGCCGAGCTCGACGTCCGACACGCGCGCGTCGAGCATCGCGCGATAGAGCTCGAACGTGTCCTCGGCGGACAGCGCGCGCGCGCCGTGCGGGCCGCGGCCGATTTCCTTGATGAAGCGGGCGCAAGGGAACGGAACGGCGGCGGGATCGTGGGAAGCGGTCATCGGGGCGTGGGGCGGGCGGCCGGCATCGGGCCGCGCGGTGAGCGGTGAGGAATGCCCCGAGTATCGCACGGGCGCGGCCGGCGCAAGCGCGGCCGCGCATCGCGTCGCGCTACACTCCGATTACCGGCGGTGGGCGCGCCGGCTGCGCCGCGTCTGTGCCGTTGCCGGCCGAATACGACTACGAGAGACATCCCATGAAGCTCTACAGCTATTTCCGCAGTTCCGCGTCGTACCGCGTGCGGATCGCCCTGAACCTGAAGCAGTTGCCGTTCGACTATGTCCCCGTGCACATGCTGCGCAACGGCGGCGAGCAACTGAAGGACGAGTACCGCGCGCTGAATCCGGATGCGGTCGTGCCGACGCTGACCGACGGCGACGCGACGCTGCAGCAGTCGCTCGCGATCATCGAATATCTCGAAGAAACCCATCCCGAGCCCGCGTTGCTGCCGAAGCAGCCGGTCGATCGCGCGTATGTGCGCGCGATCGCGCTGCAGATCGCCTGCGAAATCCATCCGCTCAACAACCTGCGCGTGCTGAAGTACCTGAAGCACATGCTGCAGGTGCCCGAAGAGGCGAAGAACGCGTGGTACCGGCACTGGATCGAGGCGGGCTTCGAAACGCTCGAGACGCGCCTCGCGAACGATCCGCGCACCGGCAAGCTGTGCTTCGGCGATATGCCGACGCTGGCCGACGTATGTCTCGTGCCGCAGGTGTTCAACGCGAACCGCTTCTCGGTCGACACGACGCGCTATCCGACGATCCAGCGGATCGTCGACCATGCGTCGACGCTCGACGCGTTCAAGGCCGCCGAGCCCGGCGCGCAGCCCGACGCCGAATGAGTTCAGCGCGCCCCGGGCGTGCATGAAAAAGGGCGCCCGAAGGCGCCCCGTGCGATGCGTGCCGGCGGCGTTCAGCCGAGCAGCGCGTCCGCGAATTCCACGGCGCTGAACGGCTGCAGGTCCTCGACCTTCTCGCCGACGCCGATGAAGTAGACGGGCACCGGGCGTTGCCGCGCGATCGCGGCGAGAATCCCGCCCTTCGCGGTGCCGTCGAGCTTCGTGACGATGAGGCCCGTGAGGCCGAGCGCGTCGTCGAATGCCTTCACCTGCGTGAGCGCGTTCTGGCCGGTGTTCGCGTCGATCACCAGCAGCACTTCGTGCGGCGAGCCGTCGTGCGCCTTCGAGATCACGCGCTTCACCTTCTTCAGCTCTTCCATCAGGTGGAGCTGCGTCGGCAGGCGGCCGGCCGTGTCGGCCATCATCACGTCGATCTTGCGCGCGCGCGCGGCGCTGACCGCGTCGAAGATCACCGCGGCCGGATCGCCGCTTTCCTGCTGCACGACCGTCACGTTGTTGCGCTCGCCCCAGACCGCCAGCTGTTCGCGCGCGGCCGCGCGGAACGTGTCGCCCGCGGCCAGCAACACCGACTGGTCGAAGCTCTGCAGATGCTTCGCGAGCTTGCCGATGCTGGTCGTCTTGCCCGCGCCGTTCACGCCCGTGATCATCATCACGAGCGGCTGCGCGCGGCCGAGCATCAGCGATTTCTCGAGCGGCTTCAGCAGCTCGACGAGCAGGTCGTGCAGCGCACTCTTCACCTGCTGCGGGTCGGTCAGCCGGCCCGTGCGCACCTTTTCGCGCAGCGCGTCGAGCAGGTATTCGGTCGCGTCGACGCCCGCGTCGGACATCAGCAGCGCGGTTTCGAGCTCCTCGTACAGATCCTCGTCGATCTTCGTGTTGACGAATACGCCGGTGATGCTGGAGCCGGTCTTCGCGAGCCCCGTTTTCAGGCGCGCAAGCCACGATTTCTTCGCGGATGCGTCCTGCAGCGGCGGCGGGACGATCTCGACCGTCTCGACGACTTCGTCGCGGCCGTCGTTGGTCGGCGTGACCGTCATCACGACGGCCGGCGCGGCCGGTTGCACGGGCGCCTGCGGCACGTCGGCCGCGGGCGGAGCGTCGACCGCGGGCGCATCGGACGGCTCGTCCGTTTGCGACGCGTCGGCCGATTGCGATTCCGCGGGATCGGGCTCCTGCGTTTTCTTGAATCGTTTGAAGAAGCTGAACATGGTCTGACGTCGGGAAGAGGGCGGGCCGCCGCCAGAGGCGGGGCGCCGGAGGGGCCGTTCTGCGTTCGCGCGGGCGCGGCGCACGGCGGCCGAAACCGTGCATTTTATCAGTGCGGCGCGGCGCTCGCGTCAGTGTGCGCCGCCGCTGTGGTAACGTGCGCCTGTTTGGCGGTGCGCCCCTGCGCGCGCCCGGTCCCTCCGTTGTCTATATTCCGTATGTCCCGTTCCTCTTCCGGCCGCCCGGCGGCCCCTCCTGGCCGCGGCAAGCCGCACACGATCCGCATCATCGGCGGCGACTGGAAACGCACGCCGCTCGCGGTGCTCGATCTCGACGGCCTGCGGCCGACGCCCGATCGCGTGCGCGAGACGCTGTTCAACTGGCTCGGCCAGGATCTCGAAGGCCGGCGCTGCCTCGACCTGTTCGCGGGCACCGGCGCGCTCGGCTTCGAAGCCGCGTCGCGCGGCGCGGCGAGCGTCGTGATGGTCGAACGCCATCCGCGCGCCGCGCAGCAACTGCGTGCGATCAAGGACAAGCTCGGCGCCCGCTCGGTCGAGGTCGCCGAAGCCGATGCGCTGCGGCTCGCGGCCGGGCTCACGCCGGGCGCGTTCGACGTCGTGTTTCTCGATCCGCCGTTCGACGATTCCGCTGCGCTCGAGCGCGCGATCGCGCTGTCGGCGCCGCTCGTCGCGGCGGACGGCGCGCTGTACGTCGAGACGGGGGCGGAACTCGATCCGGCCTCGCACGACGCGCTCGCGGGCTGGCAGGTCGTGAAGCACGGCAAGGCGGGTGCGGTTCACTATCATTTGCTGCGGCGCGAAAATGATGAATAATGCGCGTTCGATACGAGGCGGCGCGCCGCAAAGGCGACGCATGCCCATCTCGGCAGTGGCGTGCGCATCGCACGGCTGCCATCCCGTTTGCGTGATGACAGGAGGAGCGACATGGTAGTCGCCGTGTATCCCGGTACGTTCGATCCGCTGACGCGCGGGCACGAAGACCTCGTGCGGCGTGCGTCGAGCATTTTTGATACGCTGGTGGTTGGCGTCGCCGACAGCCGCGCGAAAAAGCCGTTCTTCTCGCTCGAAGAACGTCTGACGATTGCGAACGAGGTGCTCGGCCATTATCCGAACGTGAAGGTGATGAGTTTCACCGGTCTCCTGAAGGACTTTGTCCGTACCAACAACGCACGCGTGATCGTGCGCGGCCTGCGCGCCGTGTCCGATTTCGAATATGAGTTCCAGATGGCGGGGATGAACCGCTACCTGCTGCCCGACGTCGAGACGATGTTCATGACGCCGTCCGATCAGTACCAATTCATCTCGGGGACGATCGTGCGCGAAATCGCGCAGTTGGGCGGCGATGTCAGCAAGTTCGTGTTCCCGTCCGTCGAGAAATGGCTGACCGAGAAAGTCACCGCGATGGGAGGCCCTGCCGCGTGACGCGGCGCCGGCCGGTTTCGTTGCGAAGCCGGCCGGCGGCCTGAAGAAGTGAGATCAGTATGGCTTTGATGATTACCGACGAGTGCATCAATTGCGACGTGTGCGAGCCCGAGTGCCCGAACGGCGCGATTTCGATGGGCCCGGACATCTATGTGATCGACCCGAACAAGTGCACCGAGTGCGTCGGCCATTTCGACGAACCGCAGTGCCAGCAGGTGTGTCCGGTCGAATGCATTCCGCGCGATCCGCAGCATGACGAATCGCACGCGCAATTGATGGAGAAGTATCACGCGTTGATCGCCGTGAAGGGCGACGACGCGTCGTGACCCTGCGGTGACGCGCGCGCTTCAGGCTATCGGCGCACGCGTCACGCTTCCCGAGCGGCGCCGTCCGGCGCTGCTTCTTCCGTTTCAGGCAAGCAGCTCGCGCAGCGCCGCGACGAGCGCGTCGCATTCGGCGTCGGTGCCGACGGTGATGCGCAGGTGCTGGTCGATCCGCGGCAGCCGGAAGTGCCGCACGAAAATTTCCCGTTCCTTCAGCTTCGCCGCGATCGTGCCCGCATCGTGCGCGGGATGGCGCGCGAACACGAAATTCGCGGCCGACGGCACGATGTCGAAGCCGAGCGCGTCGAGTGCGTGCGTGAGCCGCGTCCGGCTGTCGATCACGCGCCGGCAGGTTGCGCCGAAATAGTCGGTGTCCTCGTACGCGGCCTGCGCGGCGACCTGCGCGAGCCGGTCGAGCGGATAGGAGTTGAAGCTGTCCTTCACGCGGTTGAGTGCGTCGATCAGCGCCGCATCGCCGAACGCGAAGCCGACGCGCATGCCCGCGAGCGAGCGCGCCTTCGACGTCGTGTGCACGACGAGCAGGTTCGGATGGCGGTCGATCAGCGTAATCGCCGACTGCGCGCCGAAATCGACATACGCCTCGTCGATCACGACGACCGACGACGGATTCGCGGCCGCGATCCGCTCGACGTCCGCGAGCGGCAGTGCGCGCCCGGTCGGCGCGTTCGGATTCGGGAACAGCACGCCGCCGGCGTCGTCGAGATAGTCGTCGACGCGGATCGAGAAATCGTCCGCGAGCGGCACGACCGTGGTCTCGACGCCGTACAGGCGTGCATAGGTCGGATAGAAGCTGTACGTGATGTCGGGAAAGCGCAGCGGCCGGTCGTGTTTCAGCAACGCCTGGAACGTGTGCGCGAGCACCTCGTCGGAGCCGTTGCCGACGAATACCTGTTCCGGCTCGATGCGGTGATGGGCCGCGACCGTCTCGCGCAGCGCGCGCGCGACCGGATCCGGATAACGGCGCAGCGTGTCGCCGGTCTCGCCGAGTTCGCGTGCGATCGCCGCGACGACGCGCGGCGACGGCGGATAGGGATTCTCGTTGGTGTTCAGCTTGACGGGGTGCGCGAGCGCGGGCTGTTCGCCCGGCACGTAAGGCACGAGTTGCTGAACGACGTCGCTCCAGTAACGGCTCACCGCTGGCTCCTGTCGGGCAAAACGACGAGATTACCGCATGTGCGCGTCGCGGTGGGGAAGGCGGTACCGCCCGGCGGCGCCGGACGGCCCGATGCACCGGGCCGGTGCGACGCGATCAGTTGCGATGCAGCTGCATCGTCGCGCGGTCGAGTTCGCCCTTGACGACCATCGGCATTACGGCGAGCGCGCGTTCGATCGACGCGTCGATCACGTCCTGTTCCTCGCGGCGCGGCGGCTTCAGCACGAAGTTCGCGACGTCGGGCTTCGCGCCGGCGCGTGCGCTTTCCGGAATCAGGTCGCGCGGATGGCCGATGCCGATCCGCAGCCGCCAGTAGTGCTGCGTCGACAGGTGCGCGGAGATGTCCTTGAGGCCGTTGTGGCCGCCGCTGCCGCCGCCGAGCTTCAGCTTCACGGTGCCGGGCGGCAGGTCGAGCTCGTCGTGCGCGACGAGGATCTGGTCGGGCAGGATCTTGAAGAATTGCGCGAGCGCGACGACCGACTGGCCGGAGCGGTTCATGTAGGTCTGCGGCTCGAGCAGGTGCACTTCCTCGCCGTGCAGGCGCGCTTTCGCGTAGAAGCCGTGGAAGCGGCGCTCGTCGCGCAGCGTCGTGCCGGCTTCGCGGGCGAGCTGGTCGATCAGCCAGAAGCCTGCGTTATGGCGCGTCGCGGTGTATTCCGCCCCGGGATTGCCGAGGCCGACGATCAGTTTGATCATGACGTTTCGAAGGCGGCGGCTGCCGCCTGGGCGCAGAAAAAGAAAAACCCGCCGGGCAAGCCGCGGCGGGTTGCGTCGACCGTTTCGTGAAACGGATCGATGGGGCGCGTAGGCAGCCGCTTAGGCAGCCGGCGTTTCGCCTTCGGCTGCGTCCGACACGGCACCAGCCGGGACCGTCGCCGATGCGACAACCGGGTTTTCCGCGTCGATGTGTGCGACCAGCGCGACGCCGTTCGGCAGCGTGATGTCCTTCGCGTGCAGCGACTGACCGGCTTCGATCTTCGACAGGTCGACTTCGAGGAACTCCGGCAGGGCAGCCGGCAGGCACTCGATTTCGATTTCCGTCGCGACGTGCGAAACGATCGCGCTCGACAGCTTCACGGCCGGGCTGATTTCAGCGTTCAGGAAGTGCAGCGGCACCTTCGTGTGCAGCTTCTTCGATGCGTCAACGCGCTGGAAGTCCACGTGCAGCACCAGTTGCTTGAACGGGTGGTATTGCACGTCGCGCAGCAGAACCTGTTGCGACTGGCCGGCCACTTCGAGGTCGAGGATCGACGAGTGGAAGGCTTCCTTCTTCAGGGCGTGCCACAGGGCGTTGTGATCGAGTTCGATCTTTTGCGGGGCTGCTTCGCCACCGTAAACGATACCCGTGGTCTTACCGGCGTTGCGCAGGCGGCGGCTCGCACCCGTACCTTGCTGTTGGCGCTCGAAAGCGACGACTTTCATATGATTCTCCAATGGCTGCCCGCGACCAGGCAGTAAAACGGGGCCGTCAAACGGCGGCCCCCGATTAAACGGCCGGGGTTTCGTCTATCCCGTCCGATTGTGCAAAAAGCGAAGCGTTGCCGCTTCGCTTTCTGCGCATGCTTTGTTGCGTCGACTTGCGATCAGGATTCCGCGAACAGCGACATCACCGAATCGCCGCGGCGGATCCGCGAGAACGTCTCGGCCAGCAGGCTCGCGCTCGTCAGCGAGCGGATCTTCGAGCACGCCAGCGATTCGGCCGACAGCGGGATCGTATCGGTGACGACCAGCTCGTCGAGTGCCGATGCGGCGATGCGGTCGGCGGCGCCGCCCGACAGCACGGGGTGCGTCGCGTACGCGAACACCTGCTTCGCACCGCGGTCCTTCAGCACTTGCGCGGCCTTGCAGAGCGTGCCGGCCGTATCGACCATGTCGTCCATGATCACGCAGGTGCGGCCTTCGACTTCACCGATGATGTTCATCACTTCGGCGACGTTCGCCTTCGGACGACGCTTGTCGATGATCGCGAGATCGCAGTTGAGCTGCTTCGCGAGTGCCCGGGCACGCACCACGCCGCCGACGTCCGGCGACACGACCAGCAGATCCGAGTAGTTCTGCTTGCGCAGGTCACCCAGCAGGATCGGCGTTGCGTAGATGTTGTCGACCGGGATGTCGAAGAAGCCCTGAATCTGGTCGGCGTGCAGATCCATCGTGATGATCCGCTCGACGCCGGCGATTTCCAGCATGTTCGCGACGACCTTCGCCGAGATCGCGACGCGCGCCGAACGCGGGCGGCGATCCTGACGGGCGTAGCCGAAGTAGGGGATGGCTGCAGTGATCCGGCCGGCGGATGCGCGCTTGAGCGCATCGACCATGATCATCAGTTCCATCAGGTTGTCGTTCGCCGGTGCGCACGTGGATTGCAGGACGAAGACGTCCTTGCCACGCACGTTTTCCTGGATCTCGACCTGGATCTCGCCGTCGGAGAAACGGCTGACCATCGCTTTGCCGAGGGGAATTCCAAGAATGTTGACGACTTCCTGGGCGAGCGCGGGATTCGCGTTGCCAGTAAAAACCATCAGGCCGTCATGGCTGCTCATCGTGCACCTGCTTCAGGCTTAGGCGGGAAATGCGGGAAAATTTTTGGCAGGGGAGGAAGGACTCGAACCCTCGCATGCCGGAATCAAAATCCGGTGCCTTGACCAACTTGGCGACTCCCCTACACTTAACTGATAACTTCACCGGACTTGTGTAGGCCGTCCGGCAAAGTAAAACTTCATGACGCGAAAGCGAAGAGCGGATGCTCGTTCAGGCTCTCGGCAACTGCGCCGTTCCAACTGGCGGGCAGCTTGGCTTTCGCCGCTTCTGCCTCGTGCTTGCTGCGAAACGCTGCAAACACGCTTGCTCCGGAGCCGGTCATCCTCGCGGGGGTCACATCATACAACCATTTGACCACCTGCGCAACTTCCGCGTACTTACTTGTCACAACTTGCTGCATATCGTTCCGGCCGAAGCTGTCTGGCCATCCCGCATCGCTGTTTTGCTGTGCAAGAAAGTCAGCAATTGTGACGGGCTTCGAATCTCTTGTCAACAACTCATCTGAAAATATTTCAGCGGTCGGGACATGAACGCGTGGCGTCACAACCAAGAACCAGCGAGTCGGCAATTCTACCTCAGCTAATTCTTCTCCGATACCCTCTGCGAACGCATTTTTTCCAAAAATAAAAAACGGGACGTCTGCGCCGAGTTTTACCGCGAGCGACTGGAGCTCCGCGCGCGGCAGGTCGAGTTGCCACAGCCGGTTCAGCGCGAGCAGCGTCGTCGCCGCGTCGGAGCTGCCGCCGCCGAGGCCGGCGCCCATCGGCAGGCACTTGTCGATCTCGATGTCGACACCGAACGCGGTGCCCGTATGCGCCTTCAGCAGGTTGGCCGCGCGCACGACGAGATCGCTTTCCTCGGGCACGCCGGGTACGTCGGTGACGCGCGCGACACGACCGTCGTCGCGCAGCGTGAAGTGCAGCGTGTCGCCCCAGTTCAGCAGCTGGAACACGCTCTGCAGATCGTGATAGCCGTTCGGGCGGCGGCCGGTGATGTGCAGGAACAGGTTGAGTTTCGCGGGCGCAAGGCAGTTGCGCAGCGAGCGGGTCGAATCGGTCATGCGTATGTCGGGGCTAGGCGCTCGTGCTCACTGATCGAGCACGAGCTTGATGTCGAGCGGCGGTGTCGCACGCACGAGGTTGACGCGTTTGACGCCCGTGGCCGGGGCATCCGCGTAGGCAAGGTAGTCGATCGTCCAGCCGTCCTGGCGGATCTGCTTGACGCGCGTGCCGTCGGCCGGATCGCGTAGCGTTTCCGCGGGCGTCGCGGGCGCAGGCGTCGGCAGCAGCCAGTAGCGCAGGCCTGCGAGCGGCAGTGCGAAGCCGAGTGTTCGCTGCATCAGGTCGCCGACGTCTGCCGCATATTGCGTCGGACGGTTCGGCAGCTCGAGCGACGCTGCCTGCGGCGTCGATTTCACGACTGCGAGCGTCTGGCCGAGCGGGCTGCGCAGTTCGAGCGCTACGTCGTCGCCGTGCTCCTGCCAGTCGAAGTTGCCGTACACGTTCTGTTGCCTGCCGAGACGGTCGTCGTACTGTACCGCGAAGCGGCCATGGTAAGCGTGCGTCGCGGTGGTCTGCAGCACCGCGCCTGTCGGCGCGCTTGCCGATGGCGGCGTGCTCGCGCAGCCGGCGAGCGCGAGCGCCGCGCCGGCCGCGGCCAGCGTGCGCTGCGCGCGGGAGGACAGGGAAAGCATCGGGAACATCTGCATCAGAGGCCGTTGATCTGCAGGCGTTTCAGCGTCTGCACGAGCGTTTCGTTGTCGGGCTCGAGCTTCTGCGCGGCACGCCACGCGGAGCGTGCGTCGTCCTGCGCGCCGCTCTTCCACAGCACTTCGCCGAGATGCGCGCCGATTTCGGCGTTCGGCTGCAGTTCGTACGCGCGCTGCAGGACCTTCGTCGCGCCGGCCGTGTCGCCCATCCGGTACTTCACCCAGCCGAGGCTGTCCATGATGTACGCGTCGTTCGGCGCGAGCGTCATCGCCTTGTCGATCAGCTTGCTGGCTTCGGGCAGGCGCTGGTTGCGGTCGGCGAGCGAATAGCCGAGCGCGTTGTACGCCTGCGGGTTGTCGGGCTGCGTGCGGATCAGCTCGCGCAACTGCTTTTCCATCGTCGTGTAGTGGCCGGTCTTTTCGGCCGCCATCGCGTAGTCGTAGCGCAGGTCGGGATCGTCGGGGAAGTCCTGGACCGCCTGCCCGAGCCGTGCCTCGGCTTCCGGATAGCGTTTCGCGGTGAACAGGATCGACGCGTCGGTGCGCGCGACCACGGCCGCGTCGCGCGGATCCGTGATCGGCAGGTCGTCGAGCACCTTGCGCGCCTCGTCGGTCTTGCCCTGTTTCTGCAGCAACTGCGCGCGCGTGATCTGCGCGGGGAGATAGTGCTGGCTCGTCTGGTCGACCTTGTCGAGCCATTGCGACGCCTGCGCGTCGTTGTCCTGGTCGATCGCGATCTGCGCGAGGTAGATGTAGCCCTGACCGACGTCGAGGTTCGGCTGCTTGTTGCCGAGCTGCACGTACTGCTTCAGGTAGGCGGTCGCTTCGTCGAGTTTCTTCAGCTGGATCTTGATCAGCGCGAGCGCCATCAGCGGCGTCGGATCCTTCGAGTCGAGCTTGCGCATCGTCTCGAACTGCTTCTGCGCGTCGTCGAGGCGATCGTCGGCGAGATAGAGCTGCGACAGCGCGAGCCGTGCGTCGCGCGACCTCGGATTCTGCTGAACATATTTCTCGAACGACGCGATGCCCGCCGCGCGTTCCGCCGGCCCCATCTGCGACAGCATCAGCGCCGCCGGCAGGTAGTCGGGGCGGAGCTGCAGCGCCTGCTTCAGCGACTGTGCGGCGCCTTCCTTGTCGTCGACCGCGAGCTGTTGCCGCGCGATCGCGAGCTGCGCCTCGGGCCGGCTCATGTCGTTCTTCAGCATGTCCTTCAGCACCGCGAGGCCGCCGACGCGGTCGGAGCCGCGCACGAGCAGCGCCTGCAGCGCGAGGATCGCGGGGCCGCGCGTCTCGCCGGTCGCACGGGCCAGCTCGCGCGCGAGCATCGGCTGCGCGTCGGCCGGCTTGCCGGCGAGCACCAGCAGCGCGGCGTCGACCTGCGACGCCCGGTTCGAGTCCGGTGCGTACTGGCGCCACAGGTTCGCGGCGGACAGCGCATCGGCCGGGCTCTGTGCGCCAAGCGCGATCTCGGTCGCACGCTGCGCCATGCGCGGATCGCGCGTGTCGCGGGCGAGCGCGAGGTAGGTCTGGTACGCCGGCGCCGGCTGGTTGCGCTGGAGCGCGACCTCGGCGGCGAGCACCTGGTAGACGATCTGGCTCGTCAGCGGGACACCGGGGAGATTCTTCTGCTCGTCCGGCATCACATGCTCGAACGCACCCTGCGGCTCCGCGTCGTCCGATGCCGGATCCTGCGCGTGGGCCGGGAAGGCGGTGAGGGTCCAGGCGGCAAACAGCGCGGCGCCGAGTGCACGGCGGACCGGGAAGGCGCGCACGCCGCGCACGGCGGCGGGGCGCTTCTGAAGCAGCTTCGAGGGCAGAGTCATGGAAATCCGTTCGATGTTTCAACCGATTGTAACGCGCTCGCTACAATACACGCACGATCGTAAATCGAGTCTCAGACCCGCAAAACATGCCAGAGTTGCCAGAAGTCGAAGTCACGCGCCGGGGCATCGAGCCCTTTGTCGCGGGCCGCCGCGTCGAGCGTGTCGACGTCCGTACCGCGATGCTGCGCTGGCCCGTGCCGGCGGGGCTCGCCGAGCAGTTGCGCGCGCGCGAGGTGCTCGCCGTCGAGCGTCGCGGCAAGTACCTGCTGTTCGAGGTCGACGCGGGCTGGTTCATCGTCCATCTCGGCATGACGGGCACGCTGCGCGTGCTGCCCGCGGCCGGCGTGCCGGTCGCCGCGAAGCACGACCACATCGACTGGATCTTCGACGAATTCGTGCTGCGGTTCCGCGATCCACGCCGCTTCGGCGCCGTGCTGTGGCACCCGCGCGAAGCGGGCGACGTGCATGCGCATCCGCTTCTCGCGAGCCTCGGCGTCGAGCCGTTCTCGCCGGCGTTCACCGGCGCGCTGCTGCATGCGCGCACGCGCGGCCGCACGGTGTCGGTCAAGCAGGCGCTGCTCGCGGGCGACATGGTCGTCGGCGTCGGCAACATCTATGCGTCGGAGAGCCTGTTTCGCGCCGGCATCCGGCCGACGACGGCCGCCGGCAAGGTGTCGCTGCCGCGCTACGAGCGGCTGGCCGACGCGGTGCGCGCGACGCTCGCCGATGCGATCGAGCGCGGCGGCAGCACGTTGCGCGACTTTGTCGGCAGCAACGGCGAAAGCGGCTATTTCCAGCTCGACTGCTTCGTCTACGACCGAGCCGGCCAGCCTTGCCGCGCATGCGGCACGCCGATCCGCCAGATCGTGCAGGGCCAGCGGTCGACCTATTTCTGTCCGACTTGCCAGCGTTGAAACCTTTTTCCGCGATTAGATAACTTGAAGCCGCCCCGCATCGCCCCCGCTCCGTTTCCCGTCACGCCGCTGCACCGCACGTTCGCCACGCGCCTGATCGCGTGGCAGCGCGAGCACGGTCGCCATGACCTGCCGTGGCAGAACACCCGCGATCCGTACCGGATCTGGCTGTCGGAAATCATGCTGCAACAGACGCAGGTGTCGACCGTCATCCCGTATTACGCACGCTTTCTCGAACGCTACCCTGACGTCGCCGCGCTCGCGGCCGCGCCGATCGACGACGTGATGGCGCTGTGGGCAGGGCTCGGCTACTACTCGCGCGCGCGCAACCTGCACCGCTGCGCGCAGGTCGTCGCCGCCGAGCACGGCGGCGCGTTCCCGGCGACGCCCGACGCGCTGGCCGAACTGCCGGGCATCGGCCGCTCGACGGCCGCGGCGATCGCGTCGTTCGCGTACGGCGCGCGCGCGACGATCCTCGACGGCAACGTGAAGCGCGTGCTCGCGCGGGTGTTCGGCGTCGAGGGTTTTCCGGGCGAGAAGCGCGTCGAGAACGACATGTGGGCGCTCGCCGAATCGCTGCTGCCCGACGCCGCGAACGCAGCCGACGTGAGCGCGTATACGCAGGGCCTGATGGATCTCGGCGCGACGCTGTGCGTGCGCGGCAAGCCCGATTGCGCGCGTTGCCCGTTCGCGGGCGACTGCGTCGCGCAATCGACGGGTCGCCAGCGCGAACTGCCGGCCGCGCGGCCGAAGAAGGCCGTGCCGACCCGCAAGACCTGGATGCTCGTGCTGCGCGATGGCGACGCTGTGCTGCTCGAGCGGCGGCCGCCGGCCGGCATCTGGGGCGGCCTGTGGAGCCTGCCGCAAGCGGACGGCGATGCCGCACTCGCGGAGCTTGCGCACGGCTTCGGCGGCGGGGGCCCGGTGCCGCTTGCGTCGTTCACGCACACGTTCACGCACTTCCGGCTCGAGATCGAGCCGCGGCTGAGCGACATGGCGGACGGCGGCGGCTTGCCGTCGCACGCACGGGACGCGGAAACCGCGTGGGTGCCGCTGAGCCGGCTCGATGCGTACGGCGTGCCGGCGCCCGTGCGCAAGCTGCTCGATGCACTGAGCGGGCCGCTGCTTTAACGAACAGGGAAGGGCGTGGGCCGCGCGCTCAAGAAAACGCCGGGTCGCCCCATGTTCTCCGCTCAGAAGGAAATCCCGTTGGGGAAAGGCTTCTTCGGCAGAGAGGCTGGCGCGAAGCGACAGGTTTTGGGGGGCACTCACAGCCAGCCGTGCCGGCCGAGCACGTGATGCACGGCGTCGATGCGTGCGCCGACGTCCGGAAACTCCATCAGCTTTTGCCGCGCGCGCAGGTCGAGCGGCAGCAGTTCCGAGAGGCGGTTCGACACCCAGCTCGGATCGTCGAGGCGGAACGGTTCGCCGAACGGCAGCTTGCCCGGCTCGGACTTCTTCAGCGCGTCGATGATGCGCTCGAGCACCTCGGCGCACGAGCCGAACTGCGCGAGTGCCTGCTCGCCTTCGAGCGGGATGTCGTCGGGCAGCGGCTCCGCGATGCCGACCAGCAGCCCGTTGCCTTCGACGCGATACGACAGCAGTTCGAAACGCTGCGTGCCGACCGCCTGCAGGAACAGCATCCCGAATTCGCCGGTATCGCACTCAGTGATGCGCGCCATGCAGCCGATGGTCTCGGGCACCGACACGGCGCCGTCCTGTGCGACTTCGGGCCCGCTCTTCAGCAGGCACACGCCGAACGGCGCGTCGTCGCGCAGGCACGCGCGGGACATGTCGAGATAGCGCGCCTCGAACACCTTGAGCGGGAGCAGGCCCCCCGGAAACAGCACCGTGTGCAGCGGAAACAGCGGCAGGTCGATCAGGGTGGTCGATAGGGAGGACATGGCGCGCTGACGAAAGGGCGGGTGTCGCTAGGGTCGGTCGACCTCGGAGACGAGCCGCGACGACGCGTCGACATCCACTGGCGCGTCACGATGCCGCACGATCACGTTCGCCTCGTGCGCGAGGCGCGCGGCGAGCGTTTCCGCGATGAACACCGAGCGATGCTGGCCGCCCGTGCAGCCGATGGCGACGGTCAGGTAGCTGCGGTTGTCATCGCGGAAGTGCGGCAGCCATTTCATCAGGAACGCATGGATGTCGTCGATCATCTGGTGGACGATCGGCAGTGCGTCGAGAAAGGCGATGACCGGCTGGTCGAGCCCGGTGAGCGGGCGCAACTCGTGGTCGTAGTACGGATTCGGCAGCGCGCGCACGTCGAACATCAGGTCGGCGTCGAGCGGCACGCCGCGCTTGAAGCCGAACGATTCGAACATCACCATCAGGTCGTTGTTCTTCTGCTCGATGAAGCGCTTGACCCACGTGCGCAGCACGTTCGCGCGCAGCGTGCTCGTATCGATCTGGTGGCCGAACTCGGCGAGCGGCGCGACGAGGTCGCGTTCGCGCTCGATCGCTTCCTCGAGCGACGACAGCAGGCCGACGTCCGCATCGTGCGACAGCGAGCCGGACAGCGGATGGCGGCGGCGCGTTTCGGAGAAGCGCTGGATCAGCGCCGGGGTGCTCGCGTTGAGGAACAGCACGCGGACGTCGTGCTCGCGCGACAACTCGCGGATCAGGCCGGGCATTTCATCGAGCGATGCGCTCGAGCGCGCGTCGATCGCGACCGCGAGCCGGTGCTGACCGTCCTGGGCGAGGTAGCGGGCGAGTTCGGGGAGCACATGCGGCGGCAGGTTGTCGACGCAGTAATAGCCTGCGTCTTCGAGCGCGTTCAGCGCGACGGACTTGCCTGAGCCGGAGATGCCGGTGATTAGGACGATGCGCATGGGAAGCAGAGAATCCTGACGTTTCATCATAGCACCGGCTCGACGCGTCGGCGGTGCGCGGCCGGCGCGTGCGGGTTACACCAGTTTGCCGGGGAACTGACTGTCGGGATCTTGCATCGCGAGTCGTTGCCGATCCATGAAATCGCGCAACGTGTCGATTCCGCGCAACTGCAGGATCGTGTTCCGGACTGCAGCCTCGACGAGCACCGCGAGGTTGCGGCCGGCCGCGACCTGGATCGTGACCTTGCTGATCGGCAAACCGAGCACGTCGACGGTCTGGCTTTCGAGCGGCAGGCGCTGGAATTCGCCGTCGGGGCGCCGCACGAGCTGGACGATCAGCTTCAGCTTCATTTTTCGCCGTACGGCGGTTTCACCGAAAATCGTCTTGATGTCGAGCAGGCCGAGGCCGCGCACTTCGAGCAGGTTCTGCAGCAGCGGCGGGCAGCGCCCTTCGACGAAATCGGGGCCAAGACGGACGAAATCGACCGCGTCGTCGGCGACGAGGCCGTGCCCGCGGCTGATCAGCTCGAGGCCGAGTTCGCTTTTGCCGAGGCCCGAATCGCCGGTCAGCAGCACGCCCATCCCGAGGATGTCGAGGAATACGCCGTGCAGCGTCGCGCGCGGCGCGAGGATCCGCGACATGTAGAGCCGCAGGCTGTCGATCACAGCGGCGGCCGACATCGGCGTCGTGAACAGAGGGGTCGACGAGCGCGTGCAGCGCAGCACGAGTTCGGGCGGCGCCGCGGCGCCGCCGGCGACGACGAGGAACGGCGGTTCGAGCGCGATCAGCTCGGCCATGTGGCGCGAGCGGTCTTCGTCGGTCTGGCGCTGGTAGTAGTCGATTTCGGCTTCGCCCAGCACCTGGATCCGGTTCGGGTGGATCAGGTTCAGGTGGCCGACGAGGTCGGCGCTCGACGTCGCGTTGCCGACCGTGTCGGCCGAAAAGCCGCGTTCCCAGCCTTCATGCCCCGTCAGCCAGCTCAGTTTCAGCGTGGCCGCGTTGTCGTCGAAGATGCTCTGGGCGTTGATGCTGGACGTATCCATGACTTTCGTCACTCCAATGGGCCGGTGCATGCGCGCGGCGACGGACGTCGCCATGCCGGGCCGGCGCCGGGCGGCCCTGGACGGCGGCGTATGCCGCCTCGTACGGGAAAATATTCCGCCCGGATCAACTCAAGGTTGCCACTGAGTGAGCAGGCGATGCAACTCGGCGATATCCGTTTCGTTGTGCAGACGCTCGCGCGCGTCGCGATCGGACAGCAGTTGCGCGATTTCCGACAGGATTTCGAGGTGCTGCTGGGTGGCTTGCTCGGGGACGAGCAGGAAAATCAGGAGGCCGACCGGCTGGCCGTCGGGCGCTTCGAACGGGATCGCGTCGGCGAGCCGGACGAACGCGGCGAGCGGGTGCTTGAGACCCTTGATGCGCCCGTGCGGAATCGCGACGCCTTCGCCGAGCCCGGTCGAGCCGAGGCGCTCGCGCGCGAACAGGTTGTCCGTGACGGTGCTGCGGGCGATGCCGTTCTGATTCTCGAACATCAGCCCGGCTTGTTCGAACACGCGTTTCTTGCTGGTGACTGAGAGGTCGATGACGACGTTCTCTATGGGCAGGATTTTGGCTAGGCGATTCATGTTGGCAGGCGATTGGGCGGCCTGGGGTCTCCTTGCGGCGGCAGACTGATTATCCATGTTCGGCGATATCAAGGCATTTGGCATCGGCAACCTGCAACGCAGCTACCGCACCCAACGCCCCCCGGCGATAACCGGAACATTATAGAGCACAGCCGCGTGCGCGGCGCAGCATGGACGGACCGGTCGCACCACGGGCGAGGAGTCGCAAAAAAAACGCCCGGCGAACCGGGCGGCGTGCGTGTTGCGGTGACGGTTACTGCGGCGGCAGTTCGATCTGGTCGATCGACGGTTGAAGCTTGATCGGGTCGTGCGCGTGCGTTTGCAGGCGCTCCATGTGCTTGACGACCTGGCGATCCAGCTTGTCGATCAACAGATCGATCGCGGCGTACAGATTGCCGTTTGCGCTTTCGACGAAGATGTCCTTGCCCTTCAGGTGCAGGTTGATTTCTGCGCGCTGCTGCTTGTCCTTTTCCTTGTGGTTGTCGACCGAGAGGATCACAGTGCCATCGATCACCTGATCGCTATGCCGTAGCACCCTGTCCAGCTTGGTGATCACGTATTCGCGAATTGCAGGCGTGACTTCGAGATGATGTCCACTGATCTTCAGGTTCATAGTGCTTCTCCAAGCGAGTGACCACCCGGCCGCATCGAGGCGGCGCTCCGGTCGACTTGCCCGTACCGCACGAGGCGGTGTATCGCGGACAGGTCGCCCGGCCTGTTCCCCGTGTGCGCGGTGGCCGGAACACGCCTGCCGCCGGGCAGGCAGCAGGCTAAAGAGACTTGCGCAGATTCACTGCCGGGATCTTGAGGGCTTCGCGATATTTGGCAACCGTGCGGCGCGCGACTACGAAACCCTGTTCTGCCAGCAGCTCGGCAATGCGGCTGTCCGAAAGTGGCGATTTTGGGTCTTCAGCTCCTATCAGTTGCTTGATCAGGGCTCGGATGGCGGTCGACGAGGCGGCGCCACCGGTGTCGGTTGAAACGTGTGATCCGAAGAAGTACTTAAATTCAAGCGTCCCGAACGGGGTCAGCATGTACTTGCCTGTTGTCACACGGCTGACAGTCGACTCGTGTAGGCCCAGCGTATCAGCTATTTCCCGCAAAACCAAGGGGCGCATGGCAATTTCACCGTGCGCAAAGAAATTCTTCTGACGCTCGACAATAGCCTGCGCGACACGCAGGATCGTGTCGAAACGCTGCTGGATGTTCTTGATCAGCCAGCGTGCTTCCTGGAGCTGCTGCTTCAGCGAACCGGCGGATGGATCGCCGCGGCTGTTGCGCAGGATGTTCGCGTAGAGGTTGTTGATCCGCAGGCGCGGCACGACCTCCGGATTGAGCTCCGCGAGCCATCCCTGGCCGGCCTTCTTCACGATGATGTCGGGCACGACGTAGTCGGCCTCGGCCTTGCCGTACGCGGCGCCGGGGAACGGCTCCAGCGAGCGGATCAGCGCGTGCGCGTCGCGCAGCGCGTCGTCGCTCGCCTTCAGGTGCTTGCGCAACCGCGTGAAGTCGCGTGCGGCGAGCAGTTCGAGATGCTGCGACACGATCTCGAGCGCGAGCGTGCGCGTCGGTGACGGATCAAGGCGCAGCAACTGCAGCTTCAGGCATTCGGATGCCGAGCGGGCGCCGACCCCGGCCGGGTCGAAGCTGTGCAGCAGCGCGAGCGCCGCGTTCAGTTCGTCGCAGTCGATCTCCAGCTCGGACGGCAGGTCGGCGAGCACTTCGTCGAGCGTGGCGGTCAGGTAGCCGTCGTCGTCGAGCGATTCGATCAGGAACATCACGAGCGCGCGATCGCGCGGGCTGGCCTGCGTGACGCGCAACTGCGCGGACAGGTGGTCGCGCAGCGACGTCGCGGCTTCCTGCACCTGCAGCGGCGGGAGGTCGTCGTCGTCGGACGCGCCGCTCGAGCGGCCGAATTCGTCGAGATTCCATTGCGGGCCGTCGTTGCCGTCGCCGGACCCATAACCGTCGTAGTCGTCGGCACCGGCCCGCTCGTCGCGCTCCGCGCGATCGCCCGACGTGCTGCTGCCGCTGTTTGCCGGGGCCGGATCGGTGTTCTGGCCGGGAGGTGTCTGCGCGATCAGCGATCCGTCCGCGGCGACGCGCAGCGGGCTCGCGATCCATTCGTCGTCGTTCTCGAGCAGCGGGTTCTGCGCGACGGCCATCGCGACTTCCTGCTGCAATTCGAGCGTCGACAACTGCAGGAGCCGGATCGACTGCTGTAGCTGGGGCGTCAGCGCCAGATGTTGCGACAGGCGGAGTTGAAGGCTGGCTTTCATGGCAAGGAGGGAGTCATACCGGCAGTGTGCCACGACCCAGGCGCGTTGAGCCATCCGCGATTACGCGCGGCGCGCCGCCCGGTCGCGGGCATGGCCGCGAAGCGGGGCGCGGCCCCGCGCGGCGATGCCGGGCGGGGTGCAGCCAGCCACGAGGAGGAAGTTACATGCGGAAGTGTTCGCCGAGGTACACGCGGCGCACGCTTTCGTTTTCGATGATGTCGCTCGGCGCGCCGGCGGCGAGCACCGAGCCGTCGCTGATGATATAGGCGTGGTCGCAGATGCCGAGCGTTTCGCGGACGTTGTGATCGGTAATCAGCACGCCGATGTTGCGCTGCTTCAGGAACTTGACGATCTTCTGGATCTCGAGCACCGCGATCGGGTCGACGCCGGCGAACGGTTCGTCGAGCAGGATGAAGTTCGGGTTGGTCGCGAGCGCGCGCGCGATTTCGACACGGCGTCGTTCGCCGCCCGACAGCGACAGCGCGGGGTTCTCGCGCAGGTGGCCGATCTGCAGTTCGTCGAGCAGCGCTTCGGTACGCAACGAGATCGCGTCCTTCGACAGCCGCTTGCCGTCTTCGCCGTATTGCAGCTCGAGCACCGCGCGGATGTTTTCCTCGACGGTCAGCTTGCGGAACACGGACGCTTCCTGCGGCAGGTACGACAGGCCGAGCGACGCGCGCTTGTGGATCGGCAGCAGGCTGATCGAGCTGCCGTTCAGCGAGATCTCGCCCGCGTCGAGCGGCACGAGGCCGACGATCATGTAGAACGACGTGGTCTTGCCGGCGCCGTTCGGGCCGAGCAGCCCGACGACTTCGCCGCTCTTCACGTCGAGCGACACGTCCTTGACGACCGTGCGCGAGCCGTAGCGCTTCTTCAGGTTGCGGACGACGAGCGAGCTCGTGGTGCCGGCCGGCTGGCGGTTCGGTAGCGCGTTCATTGGCCCGGCGCTCCCTGGATCGTGGTCGACGGCGACAGCTTCGCCGGCGCGCCGTTCAGCGGCGCGGGGCCGCCGTTCTTCGGCGACAGCATCGCGCGCACGCGGCCGTTCGGGTTGCCCGGCGCCGCGACGTCCTTGCCGCCCTTCGCGGTGTAGAAGTCGCGCTGGCCGTCGTACGTGATCACGCTGCCGTGCACGGTGTCGGCGATCGTCGACGCGCCCTGCAGGCGGCGTACGGTCGCGGCGGTCGTCAGCGTGGTCAGGTCCTGCTTGCCGTCGTAGTCGATGCGCTCGGCGTCGCCGTCGATGTATTCGTCGAGGCCTTCGCGCTTCTGGCGGAACGTCGCGTGCTTCTTGCCGCTGCCGAACGACGTCGCGTACTGATAGCCTTCCGGATCCTGGCGAACTTCGACGCGATCGCCCTTGATGATGATCGTGCCCTTCGTGATCACGACGTTGCCGGTCGCGACCGTGACCTGCTTCAGGTCGTCATAGGTCAGGTTGTCGGCTTCGACGTTGATCGGCTTGTTCTGGTCGGCCTTCTCGGCATGGGCGAGCGGCGCCAGCCCGATCAGCGGGAGCGCCACGAGCGTCGCGGCGAGCGCGGCGCGGACGGCGCGCGCAGCGCCGCCGGAATTCTGTCGAGGGAACGGTTCGTTCATGCAGTCACGTGAGGGAAGCGTCACTTGGGTTGACCTTTCGAGCCGCCGGACGTGTCCGCCGCGGCGATCGTGCCGCGCACGTTGCCGTAAAGCTCGATGACCCGGGTGACGTTGTTGTACTTCATGCCGTCGGTCGCGTTGACGAGCGACAGGCCGCGCTGAAGTTTAACCGGCTTTTCGGTCTGGATCACATCGTCATTGACGAAGATCCGGAAATGCTGGGAATCGGCCTGCATCTGCGGATCGCCGCCGCCGGCCGCGCGCAGGATGCGCGCGTCGTCGTACAAATCGACGATCGACACGTCGCCGTTGACGGTGCCGCGCTTCGCGGTGGTCGTCACGACCGGCTTGCCGGGCTGGAATGCGCGCATGGCCGGATCGGTCAGGTCGCTGTTTTCGGTGTCTTCGTAATGGATCAGCTTCGCGGCCGTCAGCCGGTACTGGGTCGTGCCGGACTGGTCGAGTTCGGTGACCGAGAAGTTGTCCGCGAAATAGTCGGGCGTATGGCGCTTCGGCTGCACGGTGCCTTCGCCCGGCGGCGGCAGCGTCGCCTGCAGCAGCCACCAGGTGACGCCCGCAAGCGCGGCGACCGCGGCGAGCGGCAGCAACTGGGTCCAGCGGAAATGCGTATTCATCCGTCAGGCTCCGCAGGCGGCTGCGAGCAGCGCGTCGTAGCGGTGCTGCGCGCGCAGGATCGCGTCGCAGGCTTCGCGCACGGCGCCGTGGCCGCCGCGGGCCTCGGCCACCCAGTGCGCGCGGGCGATCACCTCGGGGTGCGCGTTCGCCGGTGCGGTCGCGAAGCCGCAGCGCAGCATCACCGGCAGGTCGGGCCAGTCGTCGCCCATGTAGCCGCATGCGTCGGCGGTGAGGCCGAGCGATGCGATCAGGTCGGCGAACACGGCGAGCTTGTTCTCGACGCCCTGGAACAGGTGCGTGATCTTCATTTCCTTCGCGCGCGCCGCGACGATTTCCGAGCGGCGGCCCGTGATGATCGCGGTTGCGATGCCGGCTTCGCCGAGCAGCTTCACGCCGTGGCCGTCGAGCGAATTGAACGACTTCATCGCGTCGCCGGCCGCGGTAAACAGCAGGCCGCCGTCGGTCAGTACGCCGTCGACGTCGAAAATCATCAGCTTCACGCGGCTTGCGCGTTCGGCCGCAGTCAGCGCTGCGCTCATCAGATCACCTTCTTCGAAAACAGGTCGTGCATGTTCAGCGCGCCGATCAGCGCGCCGTCGGCATCGACGACCAGCATCTGGTTGATCCGGTGGCGCTCCATCAGTTCCACGGCCTCGACTGCCAGGTGATCCGGCGCAATCGTGCGCGGGGCGCGCGTCATCACGTCGGTGATCGGCAGCGTGCGGAAGTCGCCGTCGCGCGCGAGCACGCGGCGCAGGTCGCCGTCCGTGAAGATGCCCGCGACCTTGCCGTCGGCGTCGACCACGGCGGTCATGCCCAGGCGTTTCGCGGTGATCTGGAACAGCGCGTCCGACAGCGTCGCGTCGAGCCCGACGGACGGGACGTCGTCGCCCGAGCGCATCACGTCGCGCACGTAGGTGAGCAGGCGCCGGCCGAGCGCGCCGCCCGGGTGCGAGCGCGCGAAATCTTCCGAACCGAAGCCGCGCGCGTCGAGCACGGCGACGGCGAGCGCATCGCCGAGCGCGAGCGCGGCGGTCGTGCTCGCGGTGGGCGCGAGGTTCAGCGGGCACGCTTCCTTTGAGACCGCGGCGTTCAGGTTCACGTCGGCGAGCGTGCCGAGGCTCGATTCCGCACGGCCCGTGATCGCGATCAGCTTCGCGCCGATCCGCTTGACGAGCGGCAGGATCGCGACGAGCTCTTCCGATTCGCCGGAATAGGAGATGCCGATGAAGACGTCGTCGGCGGTGACCATCCCGAGGTCGCCGTGGCTGGCCTCGGCAGGGTGGACGAAGAAGGCCGGCGTGCCGGTGCTGGCCAGCGTTGCTGCGATCTTGCGGGCGATATGCCCCGATTTGCCGATACCGGACACCACCACGCGGCCGCGGCAGCCGAGCAGCAGCGCGACGGCCTGGATGAAGTCGCCGTCGAGCTGGTCGCGCAGCGCGCGCACGGCGTCCGCCTCGATGTCGAGCACGTCGCGGGCGAGCGCGAGCGCGCGGTTGTCATTGATTTTCGCTATCATGCGCGGAGTATAGCAAAGGCGTTTGTTCGCCGCGCCGGGCCTTCGGACTCGTCCGAAGTCGCCTATCCCACGCTACGCCACCGTGCCCGCTTTGCGGTGGCCCCGACGAACGAGGACGCTTTGCCCGTGATTTCCCCGCTCGAAATGACGCTCATGCTGCTGCTGGCTTCGGTGGTGGGCGTCGTCGTGTTCCGTTCGCTGAACCTCCCGCCGATGCTCGGCTACCTGACCGTCGGCATCCTGGTCGGCCCGCACGCGCTCGGGATCGCGGCGGATCTCGAGCGCGCCGAGCATCTCGCGGAATTCGGCGTGGTGTTCCTGATGTTCTCGATCGGCCTCGAATTCTCGCTCGCGAAACTGAGGTCGATGCAGCGGCTCGTGTTCGGCCTCGGGCTGCTGCAGGTCGTCGCGACGCTGGTGCTCGCGCTCGTGCTCGGCGCGCTGTTCGAGCGCTGGGTGCACATCACGTGGCAGGGCGCCGTCGCGCTCGGCGGCGCGCTCGCGATGTCGTCGACGGCGATCGTGTCGAAGATGCTCGCCGAGCGGCTCGAGATCGAGACCGAGCACGGCCGCAACATCTTCGGCGTGCTGCTGTTCCAGGATCTCGCGGTGGTGCCGCTGCTGATCGTGATCGCCGCGTTCGGCGCCGAATCGTCGAAGGATCTCGCGCTGACGCTCGGTTTCGCGGCCGTCAAGATCGTGATCGCGCTCACGCTGCTGCTGGTCATCGGGCAGCGCTTCATGACGCGCTGGCTCAACGTCGTCGCGCGGCGCCGCTCGCAGGAACTGTTCGTGCTGAACCTGCTGCTCGTCACGCTCGGCGCCGCGTTCATCACCGACAAGTTCGGCCTGTCGCTCGCGCTCGGCGCGTTCATCGCGGGGATGCTGATCTCCGAGACGCCGTTCCGTCACCAGGTGGAAGAGGACATCAAGCCGTTCCGCGACGTGCTGCTCGGCCTGTTCTTCGTGACGACCGGGATGCTGCTCGATCCGCGCGTGATCTGGGAGCACCCGCTGCTCGTGCTCGGTTTCTTCGTCGGGCAGATCCTGTTCAAGGGGACGATGATCGCGGGGCTCGCGCGGCTGTTCGGCGCGACGCCGGGCGTCGCGATGCGCACGGGCATCGGCCTCGCGCAGGCCGGCGAATTCGGCTTCGTGCTGCTGAACCTGATCCTCGACCGCCATCTCGTCGATTCGACGCTGCTGCAGGCGATCCTCGCGTCGATGCTGCTGTCGATGCTCGCCGCGCCGTTCCTGATCCAGAACGCGGACCGGATCGTGATGCGGCTGTCGTCGACCGAATGGATGCAGCAGTCGCTGCAGATGACGCGGATCGCGACGCAGAGCCTGAAGCAGCGCGGTCACGTGATCATCTGCGGCTACGGCCGCGCGGGCCAGAACCTGGCGCGCATGCTCGAACAGGAAGGCATTTCGTATGTCGCGCTCGACCTCGACCCGGACCGCGTGAGCGCGGCCGGAGCGGCCGGCGAATCGGTCGTGTTCGGCGACGCGGCGCGCCGCGAGTCGTTGCTCGCGGCCGGCATCCACCGCGCGGCGGCTGTCGCGATCACCTACGCGAACACGCCGTCCGCGCTGCGCGTGCTGCATCACGTGCACGAGCTCGAACCGACGCTGCCGGCGATCGTGCGCACCGTCGACGATGCCGATCTCGAGAAGCTGCTCGCGGCCGGCGCGACCGAGGTGATTCCGGAGATCGTCGAAGGCAGCCTGATGCTCGCGTCGCATACGCTGGTGCTGGTCGGCGTGCCGATGCGCAAGGTCGTGCGGCGCGTCGAGGAGATGCGCGACGAGCGCTACAGCCTGCTGCGCGGCTATTTCCGCGGCGCGGACGACGCGGACGACGACGACCACGAGCAGGTGCGGCTACAATCGGTGCCGGTCGATGCGCGCGCGGACGCGGTCGGGCGCTCGCTGGAGGAGCTCGGGCTGTACGCGCTCGGGCTGGAAGTCACGGCGATCCGCCGGCACGGCATCCGCGGCGTCGAACCCGATCCGCAGACCAAGCTGCGCGCGAGCGACATCGTCGTGCTGCGCGGGCTGCCCGAGGCGCTCGCGCTCGCGGAGGAGCGGCTGTCGCGCCATCGGCGCGATCCGCCGGCCGCGGCCGCGTGAGTTGCGGTCAATAATCTGACCCGTATTTATTCGAAACGGTGCCCGATCTTCGCGCACCGTTTTTTTCGGAGAGTTTCATGCCGCATTCGTCGTCGGGCGCGCCGCTCGATCCGGTCGCCTTCATCCACAGCCAGATCCGCACGGTGCCCGACTGGCCGCAGCCGGGCGTGATGTTCCGCGACATCACGACGCTGCTGCAGAGCCCGAAGGCGCTGCGCATCCTCGTCGACCTGTTCGTCGAACGTTATGTCGATGCGAAGCTCGACTACGTCGCGGGCCTCGACGCGCGCGGCTTCATCATCGCGCCGATCGTCGCGTACGAACTGAGCGTCGGCTTCGTGCCGATCCGCAAGGTCGGCAAGCTGCCGTACAAGACGCGCTCGGAATCGTACGACCTCGAATACGGCAGCGCGACGGTCGAGATCCACGAGGATGCGTGCCGCCCCGGCGATCGCGTGATCATCATGGACGACCTGATCGCGACCGGCGGCACGATGATGGCGGGACGCAACCTGCTGCAGCGGCTCGGCGCGGTGGTCGTCGAAGGCGCGGCGATCATCGACCTGCCCGATCTCGGCGGCTCGGCGCTGCTGCGCAACGCGGGACTGCCCGTCTATACCGTCACCGAATTCGCCGGCCACTGAACGCCGGCCTGCCTACTCACGTTACGCCGCGAGGTCACGATGCCCAACTTCATGCTGTTTCTCGCCACGTCGATCGCGATTACGTTCGCGCCGGGTCCCGACAACCTGCAAGTGCTCGCACGCGGGATCTCGCAGGGCCGCGCGGCCGGCTTCGTCGCCGCGCTCGGCTTCACGGCCGGGATCCTGTTCCACACGACGCTCGCGGCGCTCGGCGTCGCGGCCGTGCTGCGTTCGTCGCCGGTCGCGTTCGAGATCCTGAAGCTCGCGGGCGCCGCGTACCTCGTGTGGATCGGCATCAAGGCGCTGCGCAGCCAGGGCCTCGCGAATGCGCACGCGCGCCCGCCGCAGCCGCTCGGCACGATCTTCCGGCAGAGCGTGATCGGCAACCTGATGAACCCGAAGGTCACGCTGTTCTTCGTCGTGTTCCTGCCGCAGTTCGTCGATCCGCACGGCACGCAGAGCGTGACGCTGCAGATGTTCGAACTCGGCGCGCTGTTCATGCTGCAGACGGCCGCGATCTTCTCGCTGTTCGGCGTCGGCGCCGGGATGATCGGCGCATGGCTGAAGCGCCGCCCGAAGGCCGGCGTGTGGCTCGACCGGATCGCCGGCGCGACGTTCATCGCGATCGGCATCCGTGTCGCGCTGAAGGACTGACGGTGATGACGTTTCCGTGCATCGCGGCCGCCCGCCGCTTCGATCCGGCCGCGCACCTGCGTTTCGAGATCGCCGGCCAGGCGGTCGGCTGGGTGCGCCGGCAGGATGTCGCGAAGCTCGCGCGCTGGCCCGACGTGTTCGAATTGACCGGCGAGCGCGTCGTGCTGTCGGCGCGCTACGACTCGGTCGACGCGCGCAGCATGGCGCTGGCGAGCGCGATCGGCGCACTCGCGGCCGAAGGCGCGATTCCCGGCTGGCGCGACGAGATCTACGCGATCCGCAACCGCTTCGACGATGCGCCGCTCGCGTACATCGAGCGCGCCGCGTCGCGGTTCTTCGGCACGCAGACTTATGCGGTGCACCTGAACGGCATCGTAGAATATGCGATCGCGCCGGGCGAGGCGCCCGCCGCGACCGTGCCGCAGATGTGGCTCGGCCGCCGCAGCGCGACCAAGGCAACCGACCCCGGCATGCTCGACAACGTCGTCGCGGGCGGCATCGGCTGGGGCCTGGGCGTTCACGAGACGCTCGCGAAGGAGTGCTGGGAAGAAGCCGGCATTCCGGCCGAACTCGCGGTGCGTGCGATCGCGGGCCGCGCGGTGCAGGTGCTGTGCTCGCTGCCGGAAGGCACGCAGTCCGAACTGATCTTCGTGTACGACCTGCCGCTGCCGCACGACTTCGCGCCGCGCAACCAGGACGGCGAAGTGGCCGAGCACCTGCTGGCCGGCGTGCCCGAGGTGATCGGCTGGCTGCGCGAAGGCCGCGCGACGATGGATGCGAGCCTTGCGACGCTCGACACGCTGCTGCGCCACCGCTGGCTTTCCGCTGCCGACGCGGCGGGCATCGACGCGCTGTTCGCACCGGCCGCGTGACGCGCGCCGCGACGCGCAGTCCGGCGGCGCGAACGGGCAATTTGACGAATACGGAAACAAAGGGAGTCGCGGTCATGTCGACCGATCACAGCTTTATCTTGAAACTGTCGTGCCCCGACCGGCACGGCATCGTCCACGCAGTCTCGGGCTTCCTGTTCGAGCGCAGCAACAACATCCTCGATTCGGCGCAGTTCGGCGACAGCCGCACCAGCGAATTCTTCATGCGCGTGCACTTCGAGCAGGACGGCGACGGCACGGATGTCGCGTCGGCGCTCGACACGCTTCGCAAGGAATTCGCGCCGCTCGCCGAGCAGTTCTCGATGCGCTGGGAATTGCACGATGCGGCCGTGAAGCCGCGCGTCGTGATCATGGTGTCGAAGATCGGCCACTGCCTGAACGACCTGCTGTTCCGCTATCGCACCGGCCAGTTGCCGATCGAGATCCCGGCGATCGTGTCGAACCACAAGGAGTTCTACCAGCTCGCCGCGAGCTACAACATCCCGTTCCATCACTTCCCGCTGATCGGCGGTTCGTCCGATGCCGCGAAGGCCGCGCAGGAAGCGCGCGTGCTGGAAGTGATCGACGAGCACCGGGCCGATCTCGTCGTGCTCGCGCGCTACATGCAGATCCTGTCGCCGAACATGTGCCAGCAGCTCGCCGGGCGCGCAATCAACATCCACCATTCGTTCCTGCCGAGCTTCAAGGGCGCGAAGCCGTACTACCAGGCGTTCGACCGTGGCGTGAAGCTGATCGGCGCGACCGCGCACTACGTGACGACCGATCTCGACGAAGGTCCGATCATCGAGCAGGAAGTCGAGCGCGTCGACCACAGCATGACGCCCGACCAGTTGACCGCGATCGGCCGCGACGTCGAGTGCGTGACGCTCGCGCGCGCGGTGAAGTGGCACGTCGAGCACCGGATCGTGCTGAACGGGACGAAGACGGTCGTGTTCCGCTGATTCGCGTCGGCCGGCCATCGGCCCAAGGATCGCCGGCCCCGGATGGCCGGCCCCCGGATGGCCGGCCCCCACAAACAAAAACGCCGCGCCCTTTACGGGGCGCGGCGTTTATTACGCCTGATACGCGGGTTTCAGATCAGCCGCAGCAGGTACAGCTCGCGTTTCAGGTACGCATAGAAGATCGGCGCGGCGATCACGCCCGGCAGCCCGAACGCGGCCTCCATCACCAGCATCGCGAGCAGCAGCTCCCACGCGCGCGACTCGATCTGGCCGCCGATGATCTTCGCGTTCAGGAAGTATTCGAGCTTGTGGATGATCACGAGGAACGCGAGCGACGCGATCGCGGTGCCCATGCTGACCGACAGCGACACGGCGACGATCAGCGTGTTGGAGATCAGGTTGCCGATCACCGGCAGCAGGCCGACGATGAACGTGACGAGCACGAGCGTTTTCGACAGCGGCAGCCGCTCGTGGAACATCGGCAGCGCGACGAGCAGGTAGATGCCCGTAAACGTGGCGTTGATCGCCGAGATCTTGATCTGCGCGAACACGATCCGGCGGAACGCATCGGAGAAGCGCGATACGCGCGTGACGAGCGCGGTCGACAGCGGCCGGCGCACCTTGCCGTGCTCGACGCCGATCGCGATCATCGCGCCGATGATCATCCCGAACAGCACGTGGCCGAAGCCGCGCGCGACGCTCTTGCCGCTCTGCTGGAGCTCTTCCATATGCGCGTGCATCAGCACGGCCGCCTTCGTCTTCATCTGCTCGACGTCGACGGGCAGCAGGTTCGCGATCCAGGCCGGCGTGCGTGCGCGGGTTTGCTCGACGATCTGCATCAGCTGGTCGAGCAGGCTCTGCAGGTTCGGCACCGTGCGCTCGAAATGCTCGATGATGCCGATCGTCAGGCCCGTGAGCGCGCCGACGATCGCGATCGCCAGCAGCACGACGGCGACCCAGCGCGCGCGCATGCTCGTCGTGTGGCGTTCGATCACGGGTGCGATCGTGTGGATCAGCTGGTAGACGAGCAGGCCGGCCAGCAGCCCGCCGAGCAGCTTGAGCTCGAGGACGAGCCACATCATGACGATCGTGAAGAGATAGCTGCCGATCTCGAGTGCCGACAGCTTCGGCAGGCTGAAGTCGCTCGTCAGCCGCACGCTGCGCAGGTGCGGCTCGCGGTTCTGCGCATCGCGCGACGAGTCTGGTTGCTTCTCCATCGTGGATTCCTGTCGTTCGTGTGTCATGCCGCGCAATGAGCGACAGAGCCGTGCCCGCCCGGGGCGCACCGGATTGGTGCGGACGGCGAACCTTACGACCGTAAAGTATAGCCGCCATTATGGTCCGCAATCGGGCCGTTTGGCGCGTGGTGTAAACGCAGAAGGGAAAACGAGGGGGCGGGCGGCGTACCGCCAACGGTCGCGCGCGGCCGGGCGGCCGCGCGCGGGAAGGGTAGCGCAAGCGCGGCGGGCGTCAGCCGGCCGCGACCTTGCGGGCCGAACGCTTGAGCAGCGGCGCGAGGTACTTGCCGGTGAAGCTCGCCTTCGTCTTCGCGACCTGCTCGGGCGTGCCCTGCGCGATGATCTGGCCGCCGCCGGCGCCGCCTTCGGGGCCGAGGTCGATCACCCAGTCGGCCGTCTTGATCACGTCGAGGTTGTGCTCGATGATCACGACCGTGTTGCCCTGGTCGCGCAGCCGGTGGATCACCTCGAGCAGCAGCGCGATGTCGTGGAAGTGCAGGCCGGTGGTCGGCTCGTCGAGGATGTACAGCGTGCGGCCCGTGTCGCGCTTCGACAGCTCCAGCGACAGCTTCACGCGCTGCGCCTCGCCGCCCGACAGCGTCGTGGCCGACTGGCCGAGGCGGATGTAGCCGAGGCCGACGTCGAGCAGCGTCTTCAGCTTGCGCGCGATGACCGGCACCGCGCTGAAGAACTCGTACGCATGCTCGACCGTCATGTCGAGCACTTCGCTGATGTTCTTGCCCTTGTACTGCACTTCGAGCGTTTCGCGGTTGTAGCGCTTGCCGTGGCACACGTCGCACGGCACGTAGACGTCCGGCAGGAAGTGCATCTCCACCTTCAGCACCCCGTCGCCCTGGCACGATTCGCAGCGGCCGCCCTTCACGTTGAACGAGAAGCGGCCCGGATCGTAGCCGCGCTCCTTCGAGGTCGGCACACCCGAGAACAGCTCGCGGATCGGCGTGAACAGGCCCGTGTACGTGGCCGGGTTCGAGCGCGGCGTGCGGCCGATCGGCGACTGGTCGACGTTGATCACCTTGTCGAAGTGCTCGAGGCCCTCGATCGCCTCGTGCGGCGCCGGCTCGGCCGACGAGCCGTACAGGTGGCGCGCGACCGCGTGATACAGCGTGTCGTTGATCAGCGTCGACTTGCCGGAGCCCGACACGCCGGTGATGCAGGTCAGCAGGCCGACCGGCAGTTCGAGATCGACGTGCTTCAGGTTGTTGCCGTGCGCGTCGACGATGCGCAGCATCCGCTCGGCGTCGGGTGAAATCCGCTCGTCCGGATACTCGATCGTGCGCTTGCCGAGCAGGTACTGGCCCGTCAGCGACTGCGGGTTCGACTGCACCTGCTTCGGCGTGCCTTCGGCCACCACCACGCCGCCGTGCTCGCCCGCGCCGGGGCCCATGTCGACGACGTAGTCGGCCGTGCGGATCATGTCCTCGTCGTGCTCGACGACGATCACCGAGTTGCCGAGGTCGCGCAGGTGCTTGAGCGTCCCGATCAGGCGGTCGTTGTCGCGCTGGTGCAGGCCGATCGACGGCTCGTCGAGCACGTACATCACGCCCGTGAGGCCCGAGCCGATCTGCGACGCGAGCCGGATCCGCTGCGCCTCGCCGCCCGACAGCGTTTCGGCGCTGCGCTCGAGCGACAGGTAGTCGAGGCCGACGTTGTTCAGGAACGTCAGGCGCGCGACGATTTCCTTGATCACCTTGTCGGCGATCTCGCGCTTCGCGCCTTCGAGCGTCAGCCCGTCGAAATAGCCGAGCGCGTCGCGCAGCGGCCAGCCGCTGATTTCATAGATGCCGCGTGCGTAGTCGCCGGTGCCGATGCGCACGTGGCGCGCCTCGCGGCGCAGGCGCGTGCCTTCGCACGACGGGCACGGCTGGTTGTTCTGGTATTTCGACAGTTCTTCGCGCACCGCGACCGAATCGGTCTCGCGGTAGCGGCGTTCGAGGTTCGGGATGATCCCTTCGAACACGTGCTCGCGGATCGTCGTGCGGCCGCGCTCGTTGATGTACGAGAACGGGATCGTCTGCTTGCCCGAGCCGAACAGCAGCACCTTCCTGATCTTTTCCGGCAGATCCTCGAACGCGGCGTCGATGTCGAACTCGTAGAACGCCGCGAGGCTCTGCAGCATCTGGAAGTAGAACTGGTTGCGGCGGTCCCAGCCCTTCACGGCGCCCGCGGCGAGCGACAGCGACGGGTGTGCGACGACCCGCTTCGGGTCGAAGAACGTGATCTGGCCGAGGCCGTCGCATTCCGGGCACGCGCCCATCGGGTTGTTGAACGAGAACAGGCGCGGCTCGAGCTCCTGCAGCGAGTACGAGCAGATCGGGCACGCGAACTTCGAGCTGAACAGGTGCTCGTGGTCGGTATCCATCTCGAGCGCGATCGCGCGGCCGTCGGCGAGGCGCAGCGCCGTCTCGAACGATTCGGCGAGGCGCTGCTTCATGTCCGGGCGCACCTTCAGGCGATCGACGACGACGTCGATCGTGTGCTTGTCGTTCTTCTTGAGCTTCGGCAGCGACTCGACCTCGTAGATCTTCGCGACGCCTTCGTTCGCGGTGCCGCCGCCCGAGCGCACGCGAAAGCGCACGAAGCCCTGCGCCTGCATCTCCTCGAACAGCTCGGCGTGCTCGCCCTTGCGGTTCGCGACGACGGGCGCGAGGATCATCAGCTTGGTTTCCTCGGGCAGCGCGAGCGCCGCGTCGACCATCTGCGACACGCTCTGCGCCTCGAGCGGGATGTCGTGGTCGGGGCAGTACGGCGTGCCGACCCGTGCGTACAAAAGTCGCAGGTAGTCGTGGATTTCCGTGACCGTGCCGACGGTCGAACGCGGGTTGTGGGACGTCGCCTTCTGCTCGATCGAGATCGCGGGCGACAGGCCCTCGATCAGGTCGACGTCCGGTTTCTCCATCAACTGCAGGAACTGGCGGGCATACGCGGAAAGGCTTTCGACGTAGCGGCGCTGGCCCTCGGCATAAAGGGTATCGAACGCGAGCGACGACTTGCCCGACCCTGACAACCCGGTAATCACGATCAGCTTGTGGCGCGGCAGGTCGAGATTGACGTTTTTCAGGTTGTGGGTACGTGCCCCACGGATGCGGATCTGTTCCATGAACCTGGCGAAAATGGAGGGAACCAAACCTGCTACTATAACGGCTTTTCGAGACCGTCGTTTGGGGTCCCCAGCCTTTACAGCAGGTGGCAGCAAGACGGCGCCTGCGCCGGGGAAAGCGGTCGCGCCGCGCGGTTCCGGGTGGCCTGCAGGCTGCCGAATCCTGCCCCGACGCGTCGCCTGCCAGGCCTGCCGGGCCGCCGGTCCTGATCTTCCGCCGCCCGCTGCCGGGCGGACATTCCGATCATTCGAAATTCATTCCCGATGTCCAATCCGTCCGCCACGTCTTCCCGCATGACTGCGCCCGAGTTGCGCGCGACCACGTCGCTCGCGGCGATCTTCGCGCTGCGCATGCTCGGCCTGTTCATGATCATGCCGGTGTTCTCGGTCTACGCGAAAACCATCCCGGGCGGCGACAACGTGCTGCTCGTCGGCATTGCGCTCGGGGCCTACGGCGTCACGCAGTCGCTGTTCTACATTTTCTACGGCTGGGCGTCCGACAAGTTCGGCCGCAAGCCGGTGATCGCCGCGGGCCTCGTGATCTTCGCGCTCGGCAGCTTCGTCGCCGCGTTCGCGCACGACATCACGTGGATCATCGTCGGCCGCGTGATCCAGGGAATGGGCGCCGTGTCGTCCGCGGTGCTTGCGTTCATCGCCGACCTGACTTCCGAGCAGAACCGCACGAAGGCGATGGCGATGGTCGGCGGCTCGATCGGCGTGTCGTTCGCGGTCGCGATCGTCGGTGCGCCGATCGTGTTCCACTGGGTCGGGATGAGCGGGCTGTTCACGATCGTCGGCGTGCTGTCGATCCTCGCGATCGGCGTCGTGGTGTGGATCGTGCCCGACGCGGCGAAGCCCGTGCACGTGCCCGCGCCGTTCGCCGAGGTGCTGCACAACGTCGAACTGCTGCGCCTGAACTTCGGCGTGCTGGTGCTGCACGCGACGCAGACGGCGCTGTTCCTCGTCGTGCCGCGCCTGCTCGTCGACGGCGGGCTGCCGGTCGCCGCGCACTGGAAGGTCTACCTGCCGGTGATGGGGCTCGCGTTCGTGATGATGGTCCCGGCGATCATCGTCGCGGAAAAACGGGGCAAGATGAAGCCGGTGCTGCTCGGCGGCATCCTGGCTATCCTGATCGGCCAATTGCTGCTGGGCAGCGCGCCGCATACCATCCTGATTGTGGCGGCGATCCTGTTCATCTACTTCCTCGGGTTCAACATCCTGGAAGCGTCGCAGCCGTCGCTGGTGTCGAAGCTCGCGCCGGGTTCGCGCAAGGGCGCGGCCACGGGCGTCTACAACACCACGCAGTCGATCGGGCTCGCGCTCGGCGGCATCGCGGGCGGCTGGCTGCTGAAGCACGGGGGCGCGAACACCGTGTTCTACGCGTGTTCAGGGCTCGTTGCCGCGTGGCTTATAATCGCGGCCAGCATGAAAGCGCCGCCGCGCAAGGCCTGAACCTAATTTTCGGGCAGGCACCGGCGGCGTTCGCCGGCTTGCCCGGCGAGCCGCTCCGACGCATGCGCGGGCGGCCCGGCATCGAATTTACTGGAGAAACACATGGCATCCGTCAACAAGGTCATCCTCGTCGGCAATCTCGGCGCCGATCCTGAAGTCCGTTACCTGCCGAGCGGCGACGCGGTTGCGAACATCCGTCTCGCGACGACCGACCGCTACAAGGACAAGGCAAGCGGCGATTTCAAGGAAATGACCGAGTGGCATCGCGTCGCGTTCTTCGGCCGTCTGGCGGAAATCGTCAGCGAATACCTGAAGAAGGGTTCGTCGGTCTATATCGAAGGCCGCATCCGCACGCGCAAGTGGCAAGGCCAGGACGGCCAGGATCGTTACTCGACCGAAATCGTCGCCGACCAGATGCAGATGCTCGGCGGCCGCGGCGGTGCGGGCGGCGGCGGTGGCGGTGACGAGGGCGGTTACGGCGGCGGCTACGGTGGTGGTGGCGGTGGCGGCCGAGGCGAGCAGGCGGAACGCGGCGGTGGCGGCGGCGGTCGTGCCGGCGGCGCGGCGCGTGGCGGTGCTGGCGGCGGCGCGCAGAGCCGCCCGAGTGCACCGGCAGGCGGCGGCTTCGACGAGATGGACGACGATATTCCGTTCTGACGGCCAAGTCGGCATCCCGCATCGCGATGGGCCCGAATGTCCGAGTCAAGCCGGTTGCTTGGCTCGGGTCTTCGGGCCTTGCTTCGTTTACGTCCTTGTCCCTCGCACTGCTGACGAACCGTGGCTGACGAACTCCCCGACCTCATCGCTGCGCATCTCGACGTGCTGTTCTGCGGGATCAACCCCGGCATGACCGCCGCCGCGACGGGGCATCACTTCGCGGGGCGAGGCAACCGCTTCTGGCGCGTGATTCATCTCGCGGGTTTCACGCCAACGGAAATTCGTCCGCAGGACGATCGCGCCATACTCCGGTACGGCTGCGGCCTGACGGCGGTGGTGAAGCGGCCGACCGCGAGTGCCGATCAGCTTTCGCGCGCGGAATTCATCGCCGCGGCGGCGGAGTTCGAGCAGAAGGTAGCGCGTTATGGGCCGCGCTTCGTCGCCTTTCTCGGCAAGGCGGCGTATTCGGCGCTTGCGGGGCAACGCGAAGTCGCGTGGGGATTGCAGCCGGCGCGCATGCAGCGCGCGAGCGTCTGGGTGCTGCCCAATCCCAGCGGGAGAAATCTTGCGTTCGGCCTCGACGATCTGGTCGACGCGTACCGTCAGCTTTATCTGCAGGCGAAGACCGTTGCCGGTCGTCAACCGGAGGGGCAGCCGGGTGCGGCGCGGTAAGACGGCATCCCCATGGCCGGGCACCGTGTTGCCGCGGGCGTTCTTCGATCGCATCGCCACCGACGTCGCACCGCAACTGCTCAACAAGATCCTCGCGGCAGCCGACGGCCGCGCCGGCCGCATCGTCGAAGTGGAGGCCTATGCCGGCGCGATCGACCCGGCCGCGCATACCTATCGCGGCAAGACACCGCGTAACGCGACGATGTTCGGGCCGCCCGGGCACCTGTACGTCTATTTCACGTACGGCATGCACTGGTGCTGCAATTGCGTGTGCGGCCCGGACGGCACGGGAACGGGCGTGCTGATCCGTGCGCTGGAACCGCTGCACGGGCTCGAACGGATGCGTGCGGCACGGCCGCCGCTGACGCGCGATCGCGACCTGTGCCGGGGGCCGGCGCGGCTGACCCAGGCGATGGGGATCGGCGGCGCCCAGGATGGTGTCGATCTGGTCGGCGCGCGCGAAGGGTTCGCGGTCGTGGACGACGGCATGGCGCCGCCCGCGAATCTGGCGGGCGGGCCGCGCATCGGCATTCGCGTCGGCAAGGATCTCCCGTGGCGATGGAGCGTGCCCGGCAACCGGTATGTGTCGGGGGCGCTGCCGCGCACCTGATGCGTGCCGCGCACAATCGCGCGTAAATCGATCTGCGTCACGCAGCCGCCATTATTGACCGGCTAAGCTGGTCCTTTCGACGTTTCGATCGAGGAGGACACAATGCGGCGGGTCGTATTCAACCAGAAGGGCGGCGTGGGCAAATCGACGATCGTCTGCAACCTGGCGGCGATCAGCGCGAGCGAAGGGCTGCGCACGCTCGTCATCGACCTCGATGCGCAGGCGAACTCCACGCGCTACCTGCTCGGCGACGCCGCAGCCGACGCGCAACCGGGCGTCGCCGGTTTCTTCGAAACCGCGCTCACCTTCAACTTCCGTCCGGTCGACGTCGCGTCGTTCATCCATCCGACCCCGTTCGAAGGGCTCGACGTGATGCCCGCGCATCCGGACCTCGACACGCTGCACGGCAAGCTCGAATCGCGCTACAAGATCTACAAGCTGCGCGACGCGCTGAACGAGCTCGACACCTACGACGCCGTGTACATCGACACGCCGCCCGCGCTGAATTTCTATACACGCTCGGCGCTGATCGCGGTCGAGCGATGCCTGATCCCGTTCGACTGCGACGATTTCTCGCGCCGCGCGCTGTACACGCTGCTCGAGAACGTGAAGGAAATCCAGCAGGACCACAACGCGGCGCTCGAGGTCGAAGGGATCGTCATCAACCAGTTCCAGCCGCGCGCGAGCCTGCCGCAACGGCTGGTCGACGAGCTCGTCGACGAAGGGCTGCCGGTGCTCGCATCGAAGCTGTCGGCGTCGGTGAAGATCCGCGAGTCGCATCAGCAGTCCAAGCCCGTGATCCATCTCGAACCCGGGCACAAGCTCGCGCAGGAATTCCT
This sequence comes from Burkholderia pyrrocinia, assembly GCF_001028665.1. NCBI lineage: Bacteria > Pseudomonadati > Pseudomonadota > Betaproteobacteria > Burkholderiales > Burkholderiaceae > Burkholderia > Burkholderia pyrrocinia. The sequence goes on along the minus strand of NZ_CP011503.1, from coordinate 842,725 downwards.
CGCACTGCATCGCGAACTGGCCGGCTGATCGCCCGCACGCCGGAACCGACCGTGGCCGCTTCACGCGGCCGCACCAGCATTTTCATTGCGACCCGCAATTCATCCGATCATTGATTCCCACATTAATAATCCCGGAAACGATTTCATAATCAATCCAGAAAAAACGATTGCATAAGCGGTCGCTCCATTTTCAATCGGCGCCGGTTTTCTAATAAACGGAATAATGAATTGGTAAATGTTGCGCAACGTCACGGTGCGCTATGCTGTAAAAAGGTAAAAAGACATTGCGGGACAGAGTGCTGCGGTATCTTTCTCTGCGATGTCGACGCGGCGCAGGTTCCAGCGGCCGCGCGAAGATAAATAAGGGTTTACACCTATCATTAATGCCATTTAATTGACAATTAATCGATCTAGAATGGCCTCCTTCACCTTCCCGTGCTTAAATAAGTGACGGGTTGTCAATAAGGAGGCCGGCTGTCGATCTGGCTTCCATTTTTCTTTACGTCGTCTCTCGCATTGCCAACAGGAGCGTGCCCGATGTCCGTATTTGCCCCCGAAAAACTTACCGCCGATTATCAATCCGGAATCGCCGCGTGGTTTGCGATCGCCCGTCCGGCGATCCAAGGTTTCGAGGCTGTCGTCGAACTCAACCTGCAAGCGGCCCGGACGGCGCTCGAGGAATACGAAGACAAGCTGAAGAACGCCTTCAACAGCAGCAATCCGGCCGCGGGTTTCGCGCAGCAGGTCGCCGCACCGCAGGAAGCGGCCGGCAAGGTCGTGTCGTACGGCCGCCATCTGTTCGACATCGCGGTGTCGACGCAATCCGAATGGGCGAAGGTTGCGCAGGCGCAATACGAACAGAACGACAAGCGCCTGAAGGACGCGCTCGGCGAACTGTCGAAGCATGCGCCGGCCGGCTCGGCGCCGGTGGTGGCCGCGCTGAATTCGGCGCTGTCCGCGGCGACGGCTGCGGCCGACTCCGTGCGCGCAGCGACGGGTCAGGCGATCGAAGCGGCCCAGAGCGGTTTCGATGCGGTCAGCGAAACGGCCACGCGTGGCGCCAAGCAGACGGCTGCCGGCCGCAAGGACGCAGCGGCTGCGCGCGAATCGGCCGCGTAACGATGTGAGCGTGTCGCGCGCAGGCGCGACACGATTGATCGGCGCCGGATGGCGCCGTACATCGCGTGTGCCGCGCGGTGCACGGCGACCCCCGGTTTGCCGCAAGGCGCCGGTGCATGTGCGGGCCGTGCCGGTGTGCCGCCGGTGCGACCGGGCGCTGCTCGCGGCGCGTCGGCGTGCGACCGTTGTCGCGCCGGATGGCCCGACGTGCGCCATCGCCAGTGACAGCCGGCGCGTGCCGGCATCAGAACGACGAACTGATTTCGATGCAGGAACTGAACATGACGGATGTAGTGATCGTATCGGCCGCGCGGACCGCGGTCGGCAAATTCGGCGGCTCGCTTGCGAAGATTGCGGCGCCGGAGCTGGGCGCGACGGTGATCCGCGCGGTGCTGGAGCGCGCCGGCGTGAAGCCGGAGCAGGTGAGCGAAGTGATCATGGGCCAGGTGCTGACGGCCGGCTCGGGGCAGAACCCGGCGCGGCAGTCGCTGATCAAGGCCGGGCTGCCGGCGGCAGTGCCGGGAATGACGATCAACAAGGTGTGCGGCTCGGGCCTGAAGGCCGTGATGCTGGCGGCGAATGCGATCGTCGCGGGCGACGCGGAGATCGTGATCGCGGGCGGCCAGGAGAACATGAGCGCGTCGCCGCACGTGCTGCCGGGCTCGCGCGACGGGTTCCGGATGGGCGACGCGAAGCTGGTCGACACGATGATCGTCGACGGCCTGTGGGACGTGTACAACCAGTACCACATGGGCATCACGGCTGAGAACGTCGCGAAGGAATACGGGATCACGCGCGAAGAGCAGGACGCGTTCGCGGCGCTGTCGCAGAACAAGGCGGAAGCCGCGCAGAAGGCCGGGCGCTTCGACGACGAGATCGTGCCGGTGTCGATTCCGCAACGCAAGGGCGAGCCGCTGCAGTTCGCGACCGATGAATTCGTGCGTCACGGCGTGACGGCGGAATCGCTGGCGGGGCTGAAGCCGGCGTTCTCGAAGGACGGTTCGGTGACGGCGGCGAACGCGTCGGGCCTGAACGACGGCGCGGCGGCGGTGCTGGTGATGTCGGCGCAGAAGGCGGCGGCGCTCGGCCTGACGCCGCTCGCGCGGATCAAGGCGTACGCGAACGCGGGCGTGGATCCGAGCGTGATGGGGATGGGCCCGGTGCCGGCCTCGCGCCGGTGCCTGGAGCGCGCGGGCTGGACGCCGGGCGACCTGGACCTGATGGAAATCAACGAGGCATTCGCGGCGCAGGCGCTGGCGGTGCACAAGCAAATGGGCTGGGACACGTCGAAGGTGAACGTGAACGGCGGCGCGATCGCGATCGGTCACCCGATCGGTGCGTCGGGTTGCCGGATCCTGGTGACGCTGCTGCACGAGATGGCCAAGCGCGATGCGAAGCGCGGGCTGGCGTCGCTGTGTATCGGCGGCGGGATGGGCGTCGCGCTCGCGGTCGAGCGCGTCTGAGCAGGGGCTGAAGACATCGCGCGGATGCGGCGCCGGCTAGCGCAGCATCCGCGCGAAGTGGCTTTCGCGCACGACAAGCAGCCAACAACAAGCGCGAAGTTCCGGTGCGTGCCGCACCCGCGACGCGGGTTTTGCGCATCGAAGCGGTGGGGCGGCAGCATGTGCGATGCCGTCGCCCCGCATTCATCGATTACTTTTTTGTCGGTAATTTATAGGATGACTAAGCGAATTGCAGTTGTGACAGGTGGAATGGGCGGTCTCGGCGAAGCGGTCAGCATCAGGTTGAACGACGCCGGACACCGGGTAGTCGTCACGTATTCGCCGAACAACACCGGCGCCGACCGCTGGCTGTCCGAGATGCACGCGGCCGGCCGCGAGTTCCAGGCGTACCCGGTGGACGTGGCCGATCACGATTCGTGCCAGCAATGCATCGAGACGATCGTGCGGGACGTCGGCCCGGTCGACATTCTCGTGAACAACGCGGGCATCACGCGCGACATGACGCTGCGCAAGCTCGACAAGGTGAACTGGGATGCCGTGATCCGCACGAACCTCGATTCCGTGTTCAACATGACGAAGCCCGTCTGCGAAGGCATGGTCGAGCGCGGCTGGGGCCGCATCGTCAACATCTCGTCGGTGAACGGCTCGAAGGGTTCGGTCGGCCAGACCAACTACGCGGCCGCGAAGGCCGGCATGCACGGCTTCACGAAATCGCTCGCGCTGGAAGTCGCGCGCAAGGGCGTGACGGTGAACACGGTGTCGCCGGGTTACCTCGCGACGAAGATGGTGACGGCGATCCCGCAGGACATCCTCGACACGAAGATCCTCCCGCAGATTCCTGCGGGCCGGCTCGGCAAGCCCGAGGAAGTCGCGGCGCTGGTCGCTTACCTGTGCTCGGACGAGGCCGGCTTCGTGACGGGCTCCAACATCGCGATCAACGGCGGCCAGCACATGCACTGACGCACGGCGGCCCGGGCGGCGTGCGCGCACGTTCGGGCCGCGTTCCGCTATATCCAGTGCCGGAGCGGCGGCAGGCACGCCGCGTCGGCCTCGCATTCCGGAGAAGGCATGGGCGACACCTGGATGGGACTCGCGATCGGCGGCTCGGCACTGGCCGTCGCGCTGACGATGGCGATCTCGCTCTACTGGCTCGAGCGGCGCCGCGCGCGGCTGCTGCGGAACTTCGATCATCGCGATTGCTGGCTTGTCGCGTACGGCAAGTGCTTCGCGCGCCGGCCGGCGAGGCGGGCGAGGTCGGCACGCCGCATGCGCGGCGCGCGTTGACGCCGGCGACGTCGTGCTAACGCGACGCCACGACTGACGAACGGTCACGCATCGCGCGCATGCAGTCGGTGATGCGCGCGATGCGCATCGTCAATTGCTCTTTTCGCTCTTTCCACCCGACTCGCCCGAGTCGTTCTTGTGGAAGATCCGCTTCGTCGTGCGCTTGGTGGCATCCCAGCCTTCGCGCGACGCGTGTGCGACCCCGTGCCCGACCGTCTTTGCGGCGCTCGCGGTCGCGTGGCCGAAGCTGCGCGCAGCCTCGCCGGTCTTGTGCGCGGCTTCCTTCGAATCGCGCTTGATGTCCTGCTTCACTTCCGACATGTCCGCATGCGCGATCGGGCTGATCAGCGCCAGAACGAGTGCGGTACCAATGAACTGACGAACTTTCACGACCTGGTTTCCTTGAGTAAGCCTCTTCATCGAGGATTCGAATTGCCGGCGGGCGGCGGGGCAAACGTGCCGGCTGCCGATGCGTCGAGCATCACCGCGGCGCGGCCGGACAGCAGCACGCGATCGCCGCAGCGAAGCGCGAAGCCGTACAGCACCGAACGGCCGTCGCCGCTCACGCGTTCCGCGTCGATGGTGAGCGGCAGGTCGAACGTGTCGAGCCGATCGACGAACGCGTCGACATTGCGCACGCTCGCCAGATAGCCGACGCGCGGACGTTCTTCGTGCGCACCGAGCAGCGCGCCGTGCACGGCCATCGCCTGCGCCGCGTATTCGATGCCGCAAACCGACGCGAGCCGGCCGTGCGAGCGCAGCGGGTTGTGCGGATCGCGGTGGCTCGTCGCCGTGCAGCGGATGCGTTCGGCGTCCCATGCATCGACCGTATCGAGCACGCACATCGTGCCGCCGTGCGGAATGTGCGCGGCGATCCACGCGTGGTCGAGCGGCGGTGTCAACGGAGGTGTCGCGGTCATCACGCGCGCTCCGCGAAGGCATCCGGCATTGCGATGTCGACCTGCACGCGAGAATCGGCGAGGTAGTCGAGCACGACGCGCGTCGAACGCCGCGCGGCGAGCGCATCGAGCAGCGGCAGCACGCGTGCGGCCGGATTGCCGGTGCGCAGTGCGTCGAGTTCGGCATTCGCGAGTGTCGTGGCGGGCGCGTCGGTGAGCTGCACGCCGATGCGGGCGAGCGAACGCTCGCTTGCTTCCGGCGCGAGCACGAGCGCGACGCCGAATGCGTCGTCGATCGGCCGCACCGTGCGCAGCGGTTCCGGATAGTCGGTGTCGTACGCAATCAGCAGGGTCGGCACGCGATCGACCGCGACCTGGCACAGGCTCTCGAGGAGGCCCGCGGCAAAGCTGCCGTCGTAAGCGCACAGTACGTTGGACGTTGCCATCGCGCGCGTCGCGATGCTCCAGTAACCGGCCGGCGCGTTGTGCACGGAGTTGTGGAAACGTGTCGGCGACAGCTGGCGATCGTCGCCGGCAAGGGTTTCGCAGATCGCGTGGCAGTTCTGGCCGTCGCCGCCGGACGCGCTGAACACGGTCGCGAGCGTGGCCGCGTCGCGTCCGCTCGCGGCGACCGCTTCGTGGCCGACCGCGAGCGCGACGCGCACGACGGGGCCCGTGCGGCGTCGTTCGGCCGACGGCAGGCCGGCCGGCGGCGGCAGCACGGTGCTGGCGCTCGCATAGGCCGCGCGGCCCGCGAGCACGTCGGCCGCATGCGGCCAGTCGTTCAATCCCGGCCCGACGAGGCCGATGCTTTCGATGAAGGCGGTGAGCGTCATGTCGGGCCTCAACGGCGTACGTGGTCGGCGCGGCCGAGGATCAGGCTGCAATTCGTGCCGCCGAAGCCGAACGAATTGGAGAGGACGGCGCGCACGCGCGTAGCGCGGCTCGCGAGCACGTAGTCGGCGGCGAGCGCCGGGTCGGGTTGCGTCGTGTTGACGCCGGCCGGCACGAACTGCTCGCGCAGCGCGAGCGCGGCGACGATCGCTTCGAGCGCGCCGGCCGCGCCGAGCGTGTGGCCGGTCGCGCCCTTCGTCGAGCTGCACGGCGTGCTCGCGAACAGCGCGCCGACCGCGCGGCTTTCGGCCGCGTCGTTGCTCGGCGTCGCGGTGCCGTGCAGGTTCACGTAGTCGATGTCGTTCGCGCCGAGGCCGGCGGACGCGAGCGCCTGTTCGATCGCGACGCGCGCGCCGAGCCCGTCCGGATGCGGCGACGACATGTGGTGCGCGTCGCTCGATTCGCCGATGCCAAGCAGCAGGATCGCGTTGCCGTCGAGCGCGGCGGGCGGGTCGGGCACGCGTTCGACGAGCGCGAACGCGGCCGCCTCGCCGATCGAGATGCCGTCGCGCGCAACGTCGAACGGCCGGCACGGCCGGCGCGACAGCAGTTCGAGCGAATTGAAGCCGTACAGCGTCGTCAGGCACAGCGAATCGACGCCGCCGACGACGGCCGCGTCGATCAACCCGGCTTCGATCATGCGTCGCGCGGAGCCGAACACTTTCGCGCCGGATGAACACGCGGACGAGATCGCCATCGCCGGCCCGCGCAGCGCGAAATACGCGCGCACGAACGCGGCCGGCGAATACGGGTTGTGTGTGTGTGCGTAGTGGAAGTCGGCGGGCAGCGCGCCGCTCGCCGGGTCGCGGCGCTGGTACGCGCGTTCGGTCTCGAGGATGCCGGCCGTGCTCGTGCCGACGAACACGCCGACGCGCGCCGCGCCGTAGCGCGCCACCGCCGCCGCGACGCGTGCGTCGAAGCCGTCCTGCGTGAGGGCGAGCTGTGCGAGGCGGTTGTTGCGGCATTCGAAGTCGGCGAGATCGGTGCGCACGGGTTGCGCATCGACGTCGTCCACCGCGCCGATCCACGTGTCGAGTTCCGCGCGCTCGAAGTCGCACGGCGCGAGCCCGCCGCGGGCATCGCGCAGCGCGTCGAGGGTCGCATCGAGGCCGCGGCCGATGCAGCTGGTGGCGGTGAAGTGCGAGAGCAGGAGAGGTTTCACGAGGGTCGCATCCGGTGGCCGGAACGGGCGCCGCAGCAGGGCTGTCAGGCGCGCCGTTCGAAGTCAGATTTTATCAAACGGGGGCGCCGGAACGCCCGGCTGGCCGGGTGGTTCAGGCGCGAGCGCCGCGCGCAACGTGGTCCAGTGCAGCTGCGCATCGGCGGCCGCGCGCAGCACCGCTTGCAGTACGTCGAGCACGACCGGTTCGCCGCGCGCGTCACGTGCCGCGTGACCGTCGTGCACGAGCAGGATGTCGCGCGCTTCGAGTCCGTGCAGCAGGCGGCGCGTGACGGTCGCGGCATCGTGCGTGCGCGTGTCGAAGCCGCGCCGCGTCCAGCTCGCAAGCTGCAGGCCGAGTTCGCACAACACCGGCTCGAGAAACGGATTGCGCAGGCCGGCCGGCGCGCGGAAGAACTGCGGGCGCGTGCCGGCGATCTCGGTCAGCGTCTGCTGCGCGGCCGCGATCTCGCGCCGCAGCGCGGCGGGCCCCGACAGCGAGAACGTATGCCGGTGCCGCTGGCTGTGGTTCTCGACCGCGTGACCGCGCGCGACGATCGCCTCGATCCACCGCGGATGACGGCGCGCGAGATCGCCGATGCAGAAGAACGTCGCGCGCGCGTCGTAACGGTCGAGCAGGTCGAGTACGCGCGGCGTGACATCCGGGTCCGGGCCGTCGTCGATCGTCAGCGCGATCCGGCGGCCGGCGCCGGCCGGCAGGCGTATCCAGTTCGGGCCGAGCAGCGTGCTGCGCGGCCACAGGCCGGCGGCCGTCAGCGCGAGATGCGATGCGACCACGCCGCCGACGGCCCACGGCCACGCGGCCGGCTGCGCGACGACGGCGGCGGCAGCGCCCGCGTGAAGCACGGCCGTGCCCGCGATCAGCGGCGTCGGCTTCCAGCGGCGCACGCCGGATTGGCCGGCCTGGCGCGGCGGAACGGACGACGGCGCGTTCATGACGGGCTCCGTTGACGACGATCGCCGGCCGCCGCGGCGCGCGGCGCGAGTATCGCTGCGAACGCGAGCGCGAGCATCGCGCCGGGGCCGACGGTCAGCCCGAAGGTTTCGAGCAGCGGCACGCGCGACAGCGCCAGCAGCCCGAAGCCGGCGACCGTCGCGAGGTTCGCGACCAGCAGCGACACGAGCGTGTACGGCGTGACGGGCTGCGCATCGTCGCGCTTGCAGAAGAACAGTGCGTAGTTCGAGCCGACCGCGACGATCAGCAGCATGCCGACGAGGTGCAGGATCGTCAGTTGCACGCCAGCGAGCGCGAAGCCGGCCGTCACGACCAGCACGGCTGCGACGAGCGGCGCGAGCGCGCGCACGGCACGGCGCGGCGAACGCAGCGCGATCAGCAGCAGCACGGCAATCGCCGCGAAACCCGCGAGCGACAGCCGGATGTCCTCGTGCACGTAGCTCACGTACAGGCGATCGGCTTCGGCCTTCATGTCGACGAACAGCGCATCGGGCACGCCCGCTTGCGCGACGGCCGCGCGTATCGGCGTTGCGTCGAGCCCTTGCGCCGATTGCGCCGCGCGTGCGGCGTCCGGCGCGCGCAGCGACAGCATCGCGCTCCAGCGGCCGTCGCGTTCGGTCAGCAGCGCGTTGACCGCGAGCGCCATCGACGTGTCGCGCAAGTCCGCGCGCGTCAGCAGCGGCGCGTGGCGTGCGGCTTCGACATTGGCGATGAATGGTGCGAACAGGTCGGGCTTCACCGCGATCGGCTGGTTCGCGACGGCGTCGCGCATCCGTGCGGCGAGCACATCCGCATCCGGCAGGCTCGCCTGGCGCGCGCGCTGCGTGGCGTCGCTCGGCAGGTAGCGCGCGGGGCTTTCGAAACCTGCGAGCGCGCCGCGGTCGACGAGCGGCTGCAACTGCGCGGCGACCTTTTCGGCGCCTTCGAGCGCGGCCTGCTCGGTCGGCGCGGAAATCACGACGAGGTAGCGCACGTCGGGCGCGCCGACATCGGCGCGCAGCCGCGCGTCGAGCGCCTGCGCGTGCGCCGGCACCGGGCTGAGCGCGGCGAGCTCGCGGCTCCACAGGCCGTCGCGATGCAGCGCGAGCGTCGCGCACGCGGCGACCACGAGCACCGCGAGCGGCCAGCGCAGCCGCGGCGCGGCGTCGGCCGCACGTGCGAGCACGGCGCCGACGCGCGACACGTCGCGGATCGCGACATGCTCGCCGCGCAGGTGCGGCAGCACGAAGCGCGTGACGAGCGCGGCGGCCGTCAGCCCGACGATCGAATACAGCCCGAGCTGCACGAGGCCCGGGAATCCGGAGAACAGCATCGACGCGAACCCGCACACGGACGTCAGCACGCCGAGCCGGATCGTCGGCCAGTACGCGGCGAGCCATGCGCGCGTCGCGTCGGCCGGGCGCGACGCGCCGCGCGTGCCGGCCTGCGCCGATTGCACGAACAGGTAGATCGAATAGTCGACGGCTTCGCCGATCAGCGTCGTGCCGAAGCCGAGCGTCAGCCCGTGGACCGTTCCGGAAACGACGCTGACCGCCGCGATCCCGGCCGCAACGCCGGTCAGCACCGGCAGCAACCCGAGCGCGAGCGTGCGCGGCGAGCGGTATAGCGTCAGCAGCAGCGCGACGATCAGCACGACGCTTGCCGTCGACAGCCGCTCGACGTCATGGCGAATCGTGTCGCGCATGTCGACCGAGAACACGCCGGGGCCCGTCATCGCGAGCGTGCTCGCGGCCGCGTTCGGCACGGCCTGCGTCGCGGCGGCGAATGCGCGGCGCACCGTGTCGATCGCGCGTGCCTGCGCGTCGGTATCGGAGCCGGCGGCGGCGGTCTGCACGACGAGCACCGCGCGCGTGCCGTCGCGCGACGCCCACACGCCGTCGCGGCTCGCCGGTTGCGCCGCGCTGTCGAGCTGGTCGACGAGCGCGGCGACTTCGCCGGTCGGGTCGCGCGGCAGCATCGCCTTGGCCATGAGGCCGGCCGACGAGCTCAGCAGGTCGAGGCTGTCGCCGAGCGCCTGGTGCAGGCCGTCGGCGCTGAAGCGCTGCGGCGTGACGGCCGGGCTCAGCAGGTAGCGGTGATCGAAGATGAACTGCCGGTCGCGCGCGTCGTTCGCCGCTTCGCCGTTGTGAACCGCCGCGAACTGCGGATCGGTGCGCAGCGTGCCGGCGATACGCCGCGACAGCGCGGCGCGCGTGCCTGCATCGCCGCCGTCGATCGCGACGAGGATCAGCCGCGACACGATGCCGTCGCGCAACTGGTCGACGAGCACGCGCTGCCCGGCGCTCGGCGAGCTTGGCAGGAACGCGGACAGGTCGGCCGTGAAGTGCGCGCGGCCGATCGCGATGCCGCACGCGACGAGCGCGAGCAGCCACACGAGCACCGCGCGCTGCCGCAACGCGTGCAGGCGGTGGCTGACGGGCGAGGGCCGGATGCGTTCGTCCATCAGTTCGGGGTCGCCGGAACGGGTTGCAGGCGCATCACCGAATGGTCGCCGTCGGCCTGCCGGATCGCGACGCTGCGCAACACGTCGCGCGTGCCGTCGAGCGTGATCGTGCTGACGACCTTCAGCATCCGCGAATCGAGCGGCGTGAGGGTCAGCGTCCAGTCGTCGCCGCGCCCGGCGAGTGCGACCTTGTAGATCTGCTCGAGCACGAAGCGGTTGCCGGCGAGCGTCGCGCGGATGCTGTCGATGAACGCGCCGAGTTCCGGATAGCGCGCGAGCGCGAGCGTGTACTTGCGGTTGTTGCGCTCGACGGTGAGCATGTCGCCGTCGACGACGAGGTGCTCGGGTTTCGGGCTCAGCGTGTGCTTTTCCAGGTGATCGGGCGCGACGAACACGAGTTCGCCGGACGATTCGACCGGCTGCGTGGCGATCGACAGGTACTTCGTCTCGGTGAACGTCGCACGCCCCGACTTGTGCTGCGCGAGCGTCGACATCAGCCGGTCGAGGTTCCAGGCGGAACCCGTGTCGGCCGCTTGCGCGGGCGCGGCCAGCGCGATCGCGGCGGCGGTTGCGGTTGCGGCGGCAGCGAGCGTACGGACGGTACGACCAAGCGCGGGCGCAAACGGGAGCAGGAAGCGGCGAACGGCGGTCATGCGTCGGAATCCCTCGTGGCGGGCAGGTCGGCAGCGGCATGTGCAGCGTCGCGGCGCGCGGTGGCCGCGGCGTCGCCGACTTGCCAGAAATCGAAATAGTTGAACCAGTTGTACGGCGCCGCGCGGCAGTACTTGTCGAGCAACGCGACGTAGCGCGCGAGTGCCGCGTCGACAGCCGCCGCGCGTGCGTCGCGCCGCACGTCGGAGAAATCGGCGAGCGTCTCGAAGTGCACGTCGTAGCGGTTGCCGTCGCGATAGAGGCCCGTCATGAAGATCACCGGGCGTCGCAGCATCGCGGCCATGTAGAGCGGTCCGAGCGGGAACGCGGCCGGTGCGCCGAGCAGCGGCAGCCGCCGCAGCGACGTAGCCGCATCGTCGAGCAGCGTGCGGTCGGCGAGCATGCCGATCATGCAGTTCGCGTCGAGGCGCTCGCGCACCTTCAGCATCGAGTCGACCTGCCCGAGCGGGATCACTTCCGGCTTCGCGGCCGGATTCACCGCGGCGAGCGTCGCGTTGATCTTGCGCGCGTTCTTTTCGTACATCGTGACGACGACGCGCAGGTCCGGGTGCGTGCGGCCGATCGCGCGCACGACCTCGAAGCTGCCGAGGTGCGCGCCCATCAGGAACGCGCCGCGTCCGCCCGCGAGCGCATCGTCGACGAGCGTTTCGCCGTGCAGCCGGATGTCGAACAGGTCGAAGCGCCCGTTCATCAGGTAGACGCGGTCGTGGATCGTCGCCGCGAACGTGAACACGTGCCGGTACACGTCGCGCCAGCGCGCGGGGCGGCCGAGCACGCGGTGCAGGTAGTCACGCGACGCCGCGCAGGCGGCCGGCGAGAACAGCACGAAATACGTCGCGATCAGGTGCAGCACGATGCGCGCACGCTGCCGGCCGAAGCGCAGCGAGATCCACGTCATCGTGCGCAGCAATCCCGCGTTGCTGCGCTCCTGGCGTTCGGCCCACGCGGTGCGCTTCATGGTTGTGCACCGTCCGGCGCGGCCGGCGGCGCGGACAGCACGCCGGTCGCGACATCGCGCGACCCGGCGCGCAGCGTGAAGCGGATCGCGCCGCTGGCTGCAGCGTCGAACGCGAGATCGAGCGGTTCGCCCGGTGCGACCGGGCTGAGGAATTTCGCGGAACCGAGCCGCCACGCGTGCAGCGGGCGGTTCAGCGCCGCGCCGATCGCATGGATCGCGTGATCGAGCAGCACGACGCCCGGCACGACCGGATGGCCGGGAAAGTGGCCGGGCAGCGCCGGATGGTCGGCGGGAATCGTGAACGCGAGCGCGGGTGTGCCGGCCGCGTCGCGGGTGGGCATCGGTGCAGTCGCGGCACGTGCGTGTCGTGCAACGAGCGCGGCCAGCACGTCGCGCGGCAGCTTGCCCGTTTCGTTGCGCGGCAGCGCATCGACGAACACGAGCGGGCGGGGCATGAATGCAGGATCGATCCGCTCGCGCAGCGCGCGCTGCAGGTCGGCGGCCGCGAGCGTCGGCGCGACGACGAGCGCGACGAGGCGCGTGACCGGTTCGAGGCTCGCGTCGCCGTGCGCCGGCGCGGTTTCGTCGGGCATGAAGAACACGCCGTCGACCACCTCCGGAATCGCGTTGAGCTGATGGTTCAGGTACGCGAGCGACGTGCGCTTGCCGGCGATGTTGACGAGGTCCGCCTTGCGGCCGTGCAGCAGGAAGCGGCCGTCGCCGAGCAGTTCGAGCGCATCGCCCATCGGCACGGGCGCCTCGACGTGCCCGCCCGATACCCACACGGTCGGCCCGCCGTCGTCGCCCGCGCCGTCGCTTGCCGGTTCGTCGCGCGCGTCGAGCCGGATGCCCGGGAACAGCGCCCACGCCGCGCCCTGCGACGTGCGGCGGGTCGCGATCTGGCCGGTCTCGGTGCTGCCGTAGATCTCGACGAGCGGTGCGTCGAGCGCGCCCTCGGCTTCGCATGCGAGCTTCTCCGACAGCGGCGCGGTGGCCGACAGCACGAGCGCCGCGCGCGGCAGCGCGTGGCCGGCCGACAGCAGCGCGCGCAGGTGGATCGGCGACGTGACGAGCACGCGCGGCTGCGGGATCGAATCGAGTTCGTCGCGAATGTCGACCGGGTAGAACGGCTGGCGGTTGCTGAACGCGAGGCCGCCGATCAGCGCGAGCAGCACCGTCGACTCGAAGCCGTACATGTGCTGCGCGGGCACCGTGCCGATCAGCGTGGCCGCGCGGCCGTCGAGCAGCCCGAGGCGGTCGGCCGCCGCGCGCACGCAGCCGACCAGGAAGCCCCAGGTCTTGCGGTGCGGCACCGGCGCGCCGGTCGAGCCGGACGTGAACACATACGCCATGATCCGCGCCGCATCGATCTGCGGCACCGCGAACGGCGCATCGTTCGCGAGGTCGCCGGGGGCGGCGTCGGGATACGCGAAGCGCGGCAGGTCGATCGCGCAGTCGGGCGCGTCGTGCAGGCAGAACGCGTCGGGCGCGAACGACGCGAGCTGGCGAACCATTTCCGGCGTGTGCGTCGACGGCAGCAGGCTGACCTTGCCGGCGACGAGCGCCGCGCACAGGCTGACCGCGAAGCGGTAGCGGTCGCGGCACACGTTGAACACGTGGCCGCCGGCGGGCAGTGCCGCCGCGACGCGCGCGACGTCGGCGACGAACGCGCGCACGGTGACGGGCGCACCGTCGCGCCAGGCGATCGTCTGGTCCGGCGAGGAATGGAATACCAGCGGGTAAGTCGGCATAAATCGGTAAAAACGGGAGCGAAGGCCGGCGCGGTCGCGCACCGGCCGTGATTTCATCGTGACGCCTGCGACGCGTGGGTTGTCGCACGATACGCGCGCACCGCGTCGACCATCCGCGACCGCGGCTCGTGCGGCAGCGCGAAGCGCCGGCACGCATGCTCGGCGGCGAACATCACGGCGACGAGCGGCAGCGACAGGTAGTTCGCGAACGTCGACCACGCGACGATCGGCGCGGTCGCGAACAGCAGCGTCGACACGGCGGCGATCGCGACGAAGAACAGTGTCCACGCGAGCGTGATCTGCCGCGTATAGCGTGCGACGGCCGGCGTGACGGTGCCGCGGATCATCGCCGCGAAGCGCGTGCACAGCGGCACCTCGCCGGCCGCGAGCGTGCGGCCGAACAGCAGCGCCATCGCGACGTTGAAGCTCGCGTGTTCCAGATACAGGCCCCATTCGAAGTGCTGCGCGAGCGGCGCGCGCGCGGCCCACAGCGCGGCGGCGGCCAGCAGCCATGCCGGCACGAACCATGCGCGATGCGGCGAGCGCAGGGCCACGCCGAGCGCGAGCAGCAGCGGCGGCACGAGCGCCATCGCGAGGCCGAAGCCGTGCGCGCCGGGCGTCGCGACCGCGTAGTGCGCGCCGGCCTGGTAGGCCGCCACGGCGCCGACCGCAGCGACGCCGCGCACGACGGGCAGCAGCCGGCTCATCGGCGGCCTCCGGGCGCACGGCGCGCGCATCCGCGTCCGGCCGCAGCTGCGGTGCAGCGACTGACGGGCGGACGAACCGGAACGGAGCGGAAGGACGGATGCGGCATGACTGGAGACATCGGGCGGAGCGTAGCCGGACGCGGTGGTCGGGCGGTCAAACATCATATGAATGGCGGCCGGGACGCGGGTCCGGGCCGGTGGTCGGGCACGCTCATTTTAGGGCCGCGGTACGGCGTGTTCGGGGCGGGCGCGTGCGGGTTTTGTAACCGATTGTATGGCACCGGACGAACGGTTTCGCGGGGTCGGCCCATTTCCATCCAAAGCGGCTCAAGCGTCTCGTGCGTTCGCGTCCCGAAACGGGCCGCGGCGCCGGCTCGCCAGTCTGTAACCATTCCCGGTATACGACCCGATACCCATCGTCTAGAATCCGCGTAACTTTTGCAAACGATCCCCAAATAACGCAGGCGGGGAAGCCGGCAGACGCCGGAGGGACGGAGATTTGCACGCACCGGGCGTGCACGACGGTTGCCGTTTCCGGGCGCCTCCCGCTGCCATGGGCCGCCTGCCCGCACGCATGATGAACGCACTGGAACAAGAGCTCGCCACGCTGATCATCGGCGAACTGAATCTCGAAGACGTCCCGCTCGAAACAGTGACGGACGAGACCCCGCTGTATGGCGAAGGTTTCGGGCTCGACTCCATCGACATCCTGGAAATCGCGCTGCTGATCTCGAAGAAATACGGCTTCGAACTGCGCTCGGACAATCCGGATAACCAGAAGATCTTTGCGACGCTCGGCGCGCTGGCCGCGTACGTCGCCGCGCATCGCACGAAGTGACGGCGTCGCGCACGGGCGCGGCGCGCAGGTGAAGACGGCACGCGGCGGCGATCGGCAGACGATGCGCCGCCGCGTCGATCAAGGTGGAACGCGATGAACGGAGCAATTCGATGCGGGCGCTCGTGACGGGCGGCAGCGGCGCACTCGGGCAGGCGATCTGCACGGCGCTCGCGCAGGCCGGCCATGAAGTGTGGGTCCATGCGAACCGCCATCTCGCGCAGGCGGAGGCCGTCGCGCAGCAGATCGTCGCGGCCGGCGGCACCGCGCGCGCGATCGCGTTCGACGTGACCGACGCCGATGCGACGCTCGCCGCGCTGGCGCCGCTCGCCGACGAGTCGCCGGTGCAGATTCTCGTCAACAACGCGGGCATCCACGACGACGCGCCGATGGCCGGCATGTCGCGCCAGCAGTGGCACAGCGTGATCGACGTGACGCTCAACGGTTTTTTCAACGTCACGCAGCCGCTGCTGCTGCCGATGATCCGCACGCGGCGCGGGCGGATCGTCAACATCGCGTCGGTGGCCGGCGTGACCGGCAATCGCGGACAGGTCAATTACGCGGCCGCGAAGGCGGGGCTGATCGGCGCGACGAAATCGTTGTCGCTGGAGCTCGCGTCGCGCGGCATCACCGTGAACGCGGTCGCGCCCGGCATCATCGAATCGCCGATGGCCGAACAGGCGTTTCCCGCCGAACGGATCAAGCAGCTCGTGCCCGCGCAGCGCGCGGGCCGGCCCGACGAAGTCGCGGCGATGGTCGCGTATCTGGTGTCCGACGCCGCGGCCTATGTGACGGGGCAGGTGATGTCCGTCAACGGCGGGCTCGCATGACGAAACGCGCGGCGTCGGCCTGACGTCGCGCAACGCAATGCTGGCCGCGATGTCGCGCGGCCTGCGCCGCATAGTGAGGAAATCGAAGTGTCCGTGCATCCAGTCGACGCCGAACGGCGTCCGTGTTCCCTGTCGTCAGCTCCCGCGCCCGTCGCGCGCGGGCAGGCGGCGGCCGGATCGGACGCATTGCGATCGGGCGCGCCGCTCGCGCACGGCGGCGACCGCGCTCTGCGGCTCGTCCAGATGAGTCATGCGCGGCTCGCCGCGTCGCTGCACGATGCGCGCATGCGTGGCGCAGGATTCGACCGTGCGTTTCCGGGCGCGTTGGGCGCGGTGTGTATCGGCGCGGCCGGGTTGCAGCGCGAATCGTATGCAGAATCGCAGGCTGAGTCGCACGCCGATGCGGCAGCGCGGATGCTGACCGATGCCGCGCCCGATCTGCCGGTTGCGCCGGTGCAGATGGCGCTGCTCGGTGCCGGCGTCGCAGCGGACGAGGCCGTCTGCGAAATCTGGCAATGCAATGCTCGCGACCTGCGCAGCGAACGGCGGGGCGGGCTGCACTATCGCTACAGCGAAGCGGCGGGGCTCGTGTTCGGCAGCATCGTCGTGCAGGAAAAGCCCGGCGCGCAGCGCGACGGCGGCACGCCGCTCGAGCGCGCGACGCACGATGCATACCGCGCGCTGTTCGACGTGCTCGATACGCTCGGCATGCCGCATCCGCTGCGCATCTGGAACACCGTGCCGGCGATCAATGCCGTGCAGTTCGGGATCGAACGCTATCGTCAGTTCAATATCGGCCGCCAGCACGCCTTCGACGCGTGCCGCCGCGCACTGACGGGCGGCGTGCCGGCCGCGTGCGCGCTCGGTTCGGTCGTGCCGGTCGCGGGCGACGCGTCGCCGGACGCGCCGCTCGCGATCCATTTCCTCGCGAGCCGCACGCCGGCCGATCCGGTCGAGAACCCGCGCCAGGTCAGCGCGTATCACTACCCGGCGCAGTACGGCCCGCGTGCGCCGACGTTCGCGCGCGCAGCCGCCTGGGCGGATCGCGACGCCGCGCCGGTGCTGTTCGTATCGGGCACCGCGAGCATCGTCGGGCACCGCACCGTGCATCACGGCGACGTCGTCGCGCAAACGCGCGAGACGGTCGCGAACCTCGCGGCCGTGCTCGAGCAGGCCGCGCGGCAGGGGCATGGCCCGTTCTCGCTCGCCGACCTGAGCTATCGCGTCTACGTGCGCGATGCCGGCGATGCCGCGGCGCTTGCCGGGATCGATCGTGTGCTGCGCGATGCGGCCGGCCCCGGCGTGCGGCCGCTGTTCGTCCATGCGGACGTATGCCGCGACGACCTGCTGGTCGAGATCGAAGCCAGCGCGGGGCACGCAGTGGAGTGGCTGTCATGAAGCGGGAGAACCTCACGATCCGGCAACCTGCGGGTGTCGACGAAGCCTGCCGCCAGTCGTCGGCAAGTCATAAACTTTTGTCAGGATCCCCGTCTTCGCATTCGGCCGTTCCCATGTCCAAGCTGCACGCCTCGTCCACCCATCTTGTGCTGATTCCGAGCTACAACCCGGGCGCCAAGGTCGACACGACCGTGCGCAATGCCCGCGCGCAGTGGAATCCGGTATGGGTCGTCGTCGACGGCAGCACCGACGGCAGCGCCGAGCGGCTGCAGGCGATGGCCGAGGACGATCCCGGGTTGCGCGTGATCGTGCTGCCGGAGAACCGCGGCAAGGGCGCCGCGGTGCTCGCGGGGCTCGACGCGGCTGCCGCGAGCGGCTTCACTCACGTGTTGACGATGGATTCCGACGGCCAGCATCCGGCCGACCTGATTCCTGCTTTCATGGCCGCGTCGCAGGCCGCGCCCGATGCGATGGTGCTCGGCGTGCCGAAGTTCGACGCGAGTGCGCCGCAGTTGCGCGTGCAGGGGCGCCGGCTGTCGAACGCATGGGCCGACCTCGAGACGTTGTGGGCCGGGATCGGCGATTCGCTGTACGGCTTTCGCGTGTATCCGGTCGCGCCGCTCGCCGCGATCATGCGGCGCCAGCCGTGGATGCGCGGCTTCGACTTCGATCCGGAAGCGGCCGTGCGGCTGTGCTGGGCCGGCGTGCGTCCGATCCGCATCGACGCGCCGGTGCGCTATTTCGGCCGGCACGAGGGCGGCGTGTCGCATTTCCACTACGGCCGCGACAACGCGCTGCTTGCATGGATGCACCTGCGGCTTTTCATCGGTTTCGCGGTGCGGCTGCCGATGCTGGTCGCGCGGCGGCTGACGCGCCGCCGCGACCAGACGGCCTGAGCGGCGCGCCCGTTTTCCATCCCGATCGTCGCCCGCTCGCGGGCGATTGCTCCTGTTTTGATCGTCAATTCCGCCGAAAATCGCCGCTTCGCACCAATCCTATGAGTAATTAAGGTGTCATAGGATGTAAACATCTGGTAATTTTCTGCCGGATTATGCAAAATCGCCGCTCCCAAATACAACTATCGAGGGATCCGGGATGCAACTCAAGAAAGCGGTGGCAGCGTGTGGCGTGGCGTTTCTGTTGAGCGCGTGCGGCGGGGTACAGAGCCTCGACGCGAACAGCCTGACGTCGGCGGGGACGAACCTGTTCAAGGCAGCGACGCTGTCGGATGCAGACATCGCCGCGCTGTCGAACGACTCGTGCAAGTCCAGCGACGCCGAATCGAAGATCGCGCCGGCGAACAGCGCGTATTCGAAGCGCCTGACGAAGGTGATGAAGGGCTTCGGCGACATGACGCTGAACGGCCAGAAGATCAACTACAAGGTCTACATGACCAAGGACGTCAACGCGTGGGCGATGGGCAACGGCTGCGTGCGCGTGTACAGCGGCCTGATGGACATGATGAACGACGACGAGCTGCGCGGCGTGATCGGCCATGAAATGGGCCACGTCGCACTGGGTCACTCGAAGAAGGCGATGCAGACGGCGTACGCGGTGAGCGCGGCGCGCAGCGCGGCCGGCGCGGCATCGCCGGGCGTGGCGGCGCTGTCGAGCTCGCAGCTCGGCGACATCACCGAGAAGTTCATCAACGCGCAGTTCTCGCAGACGCAGGAAAGCGCGGCGGACGACTACTCGTTCGACCTGATGAAGCAGAAGGGCATGACCCAGAAGGGCCTCGTCACCGGATTCCAGAAGCTCGCGAAGCTCGATGGCGGCCAGAGCTCGATGATGAGCTCGCACCCGTCGTCGGCGAGCCGTGCGCAGCACATCGAGGATCGCATCGCGAAGGGCAACTGATCGCGCAGCCGATCGCCGGCCAGCGCCGGCGATCGGCAGGCGAAAAGAAAAACCCCACGCTCTTCCGGGCGTGGGGTTTTGTTTTTTTGGGTGCGTGCCGCTTACGGCACCATCCCCGGCAGCACGTACGCCTGCACGAGCGTGATCAACCCGACGATCACCGCGAACAGCAGGCTGTGCCGCACCGTGAAGCGGAACAGCTCTGACTCCTTGCCGACGAGGCCTGTCGCCGCGCACGCGACCGCGATCGACTGCGGCGAGATCATCTTCGCGGTCACGCCGCCCGTCGTGTTCGCGGCGACCGCGAGCGTCTCGGGCACGCCGAGCTGATGGGCCGTGGCCTGCTGCAGCGAGCAGAACAGGGCGTTCGACGACGTGTCCGAGCCGGTCAGGAACACGCCGAGCCAGCCGAGGAACGGCGAGAAGAACGGGAACGCGGCGCCGGTCGCGGCCAGCATCAGCGCGAGCGTCGACGACATCCCCGAGTAGTTCGCGACGAACGCGAATGCAAGCACGAGGCCGATCGACAGGATCGGGCGCGTCAGCTCCTTCAGCGTCTCGCCGAACGTGACGAGCGCGTCGCGCGGCTTCATCCGCAACAGCGCCATCGAGATCAGCGCGGTCACGAGGATCGCGCTGCCCACCGCCGACACGAGATCGATCTTCAGCACGGCGTCGAGCGCCTTCGGCGTCGCGGCGATCGGCGCGGTCTTCACGACGAGCTGGTCGAGCCCGGCCACGTGAAACTTCAGCACGGTCGACGCGAGCGCACCGTGCGCGGCGAACAGCGCCTTGAACGGCGCGATGCTCCACACGGTGACGACGGCCGTCAGGATCAGGAACGGCGACCACGCGCGCACGGTCTGCACGAGTGTGTACGGCGACGCCTGCCGGCTCGTGCCCGTGCCGAAGCCGCCCGCGCCGAACCCGGCCAGCGCCGCGCCGCCGCCGGACGCGACGAGGCCGCCGGCCGGCTGCTGCGCGGTGCGCGGCTGCCACACTTTCAGGAACGCCGCGAGCGCGACGAGGCTGACGAGCGACGACGTGATGTCCGGCAGCTCGGGCCCGATGTGGTTCGACGTGAAGTACTGCGTGACCGCGAAGCTGCCGCCCGCGACGAGCGCGGCCGGCCAGGTCTGCCGCACGCCGCGCAGCCCGTCCATCATGAACACGAGCCAGAACGGCACCGCGAGCGACAGCAGCGGCAGCTGGCGGCCGGCCATCGCGCCGATGTGGAACGGGTCGATGCCCGTCACCTGCCCGGCGACGATGATCGGGATGCCCATCGCGCCGAACGCGACCGGCGCGGTGTTCGCGATCAGGCACAGCCCGGCCGCGTGAAGCGGCTTGAAACCGAGGCCGACGAGCAGCGCGGCCGTGATCGCGACGGGCGCGCCGAAGCCGGCCGCGCCTTCGAGGAACGCGCCGAACGAGAAGCCGATCAGCAGCATCTGCAGGCGCTGGTCGTCGGTGATCGACAGCACGGACGCGCGGATGACGTCGAACTGGCCGGTCTTCACGACGATCTTGTACAGGAACACGGCCGCGACGATGATCCACGCGATCGGCCACAGGCCGTATGCGAAGCCGAAGGCGGCCGCCGCGAGCGCCTGCGGCACGGGCATTCCGTACGCGAGGATCGCGACGCCGAGCGACAGCAGCAGCGTGACCGTGGCCGCGACATGGCCCTTCATCCGCAGCGCGGCCAGCGCGACGAAAAAGAAGATGATCGGGATCGCGGCGACGAACGCCGACAGCCCGAGGCTGCCGAGCGGGGTGTAGATCTGATGCCAAACCTGCATGGGTGTCTCCTCCATCTGTGTCTGTATCTCTATGGGTACTGGCGGGAAAGCCGGGGGTGCTATTCGGGCTGGCCGCGTGCGCGCAGCAGGTCGGACAGGCTGCGCGGCGCCGGTTCGAGCGGCGTGCGGTGTTGCGTCCAGCCCATCTGTTTCGCGGGCGTCAGCGCGCGCAGGCGCGTTGCGGTCCAGCGGAACGCGCGGTACGCGCGCGGATGCGCGAACGCGCCGGACCAGAAGCGCCACACGAGGTCTTCCGCGCGGTTGTAGTTCGCGCCCTGGCCGCGCAGCGGATGCGCGACGGGTTCGTCGGGTTTGCGGTTCGCCTCGGTGCGCAGCCGCACGAGCAGTTGCGGGATCGGGATCCGGACCGGGCACACCTCGCCGCATGCGCCGCACAGCGTCGACGCGGTCGGCAGGTCGGCCGTCGCGTCGAGGCCGAGCAGGTGCGGCGAGATGATCTTGCCGATCGGCCCCGGGTAGGTCGTCCCGTAGGCGTGGCCGCCGATGCGCGTATAGACGGGGCAGTGGTTCATGCACGCGCCGCAGCGGATGCACTGCAGCGTCGTTCGCAGTTGTTCGTCCGCGTAGGCCTGCGTGCGGCCGTTGTCGAGCAGCACGAGATGCAGTTCGCGCGGGCCGTCGCGTTCGCCGGCGCGGCGCGGGCCCGAGATCAGGTTGAAGTAGGTTGTGATCGCCTGGCCGGTGGCCGAGCGCGTGAGCAGGCTCGACAGCGGCACGATGTGCTCGAGCTTCTCGACGACCTTCTCGATCCCCATGATCGCGATGTGCGTGTCGGGCACGGTCGTCGACAGGCGGCCGTTGCCTTCGTTCTCGACGAGCCATAGCGTGCCCGTGTCGGCCGCCGCGAAGTTCACGCCCGACAGGCCGATCTCCGCGTCGGCGAACGCGCGGCGCAGCGCGCGCCGGCCGGTCTGGATCAGCTCGTCGACGTCCTCCGTGTAGCGCGTGCCTGGGATGTGTTTCTCGAACAACCCGGCGATGTCGCCGCGCGTCTTGTGGATCGCCGGCATCACGATATGCGACGGCTTCTCGCCCGCAAGCTGCACGATGAATTCGCCCATGTCGGACTCGATGCAGTCGACGCCGTGATCCGCGAGGTAATGGTTCAGCTCGATTTCCTCGCTCGCCATCGACTTGCCCTTGATCACGCGACGCGCCTTCTTCGCCTGCGCGATGCCGAGCACGATCGCGTTCGCGTCGGCGGCCGTTTCGGCCCAGTGCACGTGCACGCCGGCTTCGACGAGCTTCGCCTCGAGCCGTTCGAGCAGCGCGGGCAACTGCGCGAGCGCGTGCTGGCGCACGGCTTCGCCGAGATCGCGCAACTGCTGCAGCTCGGCATCGTCGGGGAATTGCGTCGCGCGCTTGCCCTGCAGGAAATCCATCGCGCCGCGAAAGCTCTGGCGCAGTGCGGGATCGTCGAGCGCGGCGCGCGCGCGGGCCTTGAAGTCGCCGGGGGCAACGAATTGCAGCGTGTGGTCGCTCATCGCGGCAGCTCCTCGCAAGCGGTTGCGGCCGGCCGGGTGGCCATGGCATTGGCAGCCGGATCGGTGACGATCACGACCCACAGGCGGCGCGGGCCATGCGCGCCATAGGCGAGTGTCTGCTGGATGTCGGACGTCTTCGACGGCCCCGACACCAGCACGAGATTGGTCGGCATGCCGGCGTGCCATCGCTCCGCATGCACGGCCGCGTGCAGGTCTATATGGAGCGTGTTCGCGTGGACGAGCGCGACATGCAGCGGCGGCACCAGCGACACCGTGCGCGGCGTACCGGCATCGGGTGCGAGCACGACGGTGCCGGTTGCCGCGATGCCCGAGCGTGCGACGGTGAAGCCCGCGTCGATCGTGTCGAACAGTTCGGTCTTCCACGCATCGATCGGCCGGTCGAACGGCACGGGTGCGACCGCGTCGGGCAGTGCGCGGGCGAGCGCCGCGGATTCGGCGCGGGCCGGGTCGAGCAGCAGGCGGCGCACGCCGGCGTCGGCGAGGCGCGCGGCAAGCTGAGCGGGCCATTCGTCGTCGGTCGCGCACCAGACCTCCGCGTGCGATGCGGCGAGCGCGGTCTGCATCGCCTGTGCGAGTGTGTGCGGATCGTGCGCGGCCGATGCGCGGCGCGTGTCGTAATGCGTGTCGATGCGCGCGTCGAGCGCGGGGGCGGCCGTCGCGGCGACGCCCGGGGCGGCGGCGCGCAGGCGCGCGAGAATCGCGGCGCGCACGCTCATCGCTTGTCTCCGCGCAGCGACGCGGCGCCGGCCGTGCGCCGCCACAGGAAGCTCGCGAGATGTTCGACGGGCAGCGGCGCGCCGGCCTTGGTCGCAGCGTGGCCGATGTTCAGCAGGCAGCCGCAGTCCGCGGACACGAGCCGGTCGCAGCCGGTCGCGCAGGCCGACGCGACCTTGTCGCGCACCATCGCGCCGGAGATGTCGGGATGCTTCAACGAGAACGTGCCGCCGAAGCCGCAGCATTCGGATTCGCGTTCGTGTTCGATCCGCGTCACGCCCGGCAGCGCGTCGACGAGCGCGACGCCGTGCACGCGCGTGCCCATCTCGCGGCGCGCCGCGCACGACGTGTGCAGCACGACGCGCTCGTCGGGCCCGGCATTTGCCGCGGCCGCGTCGAGTTGCACGTCGAGCACATGGACGAGGAATTCGGCGAGTTCGTAGGTTCGGTCCGCGATCGCGCGCGCCTTCGGGCCGTGGACGGGATCGTCGGCGAACAGCGCCGGCCAATGGTGCCGGATCATGCCCGCGCACGAGCCGGACGGCACGATCACGGGCCACGGTTCGGCGAACAGGTCGAGCTGCGCGGCCGCGACGCGGCGCGCTTCGTCGGGATTGCCGCTGCTGTAGGCCGGCTGCCCGCAGCAGCTCTGGCCACGCGGATAGTGGACGGTCAGGCCTTCGCGCTCCAGCAGGAGGACCGCGTCGAGCCCCGCTTCGGGGACGAACAGGTCGACCAGGCAGGTCGCGAACAGATAGACGTGCGCGGGGGCGGCGGCGGGGTACTGCCTTTCGTTCATGTCTCGCTCCAGTGGCGACGGCCCGGCATGCGGATGCGGGACGACGATTTCGCTGCATAATTCCCGCGACGGCGCCGCAGCTCAAATTGGTTGGGCCAATCGGCGCGATGGGCATTCCGGAGGGAGACGCGACGATGGCAGCGATGACGGCACGGGGCCGGACCGAAGTGGTGATGCGCAAGATCGAGACGGCGCTGCTCGACGGCACCTGGCCTGCCGGTGCGCGCCTGCCGGCCGAGCGTGTGCTCGCGCAGCAGTACGGCGTCGCGCGCAATACGGTGCGCGAGGCGACCCAGCGGCTCGTCGCGCGCGGGCTGCTGCAGAGCCGGCGCGGCGCGGGCGTCTACGTGACGGACCAGTTGCGCGCGGGCATCGCGTCGCCGTGGGGCCAGCTGGTGGCCGATCATCCGGCGCTGCGCGACGACATCCTCGAATTCCGCCGCGTGCTCGAAGGTGCGACCGCGTATTTCGCCGCGCTGCGGGCCGACGCGAACGACCGGCGCCGGATCCGCACGCTGCTGCGCGAACTCGAAACCGCGCATGCGAACGACGACGCGGCCGTCGAAGCCGCGACCGACGCGAAGCTGCACGAGGCGATCGCGCTCGCATCGCACAACACGATGTTCCTGCACTTGCATGCGAGCGTGATCGGGATGCTGCGCGAGCACATCACGATCAACGCCGCGGGCATGACGACGCACGACGAGCAGGCGTCCGAGCTGCTGTTGCTGCAGCACCGCGTCGTGTGCGACGCGATTTGCGCGCACCGGCCCGAAGAGGCGCGCACCGCGATGCAGACGCATATCGACTACGTGCGCAGCCACTTCGAGCGCAGCGGCGACGGGCAATGAGATTGGTCGGACCGCTTCGGTGCGCGGGCCGCCCGGCGGGCGGATCCGGGGTGATCGGACTTCGACGCCGGGCACGCGGTCGTGCTCCGGCCGCCCGCTGCCGCAGCGGGGCGCTGCCTGCGCCGCCCGCGCGATTGACCGGTTCATCGGGCGCCCACTAGAATCGGCCGGAACCGCCCGCCAGCCGCGCGCCGCGGCGAATGCGGACTTTTGTTCCGCCAGTCGAGGAAGTTTCCGTGCCCAGGTCTTTCATCCGGCGCGCGCCGGCCGCGCTGTCGTGGCGCGCCGCGTGCGGCCCGGCCCGCGCGCTGGCCGTCTGCGTGCTGCTGTCGCTCGTCGCCGCGTGCGCGACGCATCCGCCCGCCACCACGCTCGATCGCCCGATCTCCCATGCGTTGCCGTCCGATACCGCGACGCCGCTGCGCGACGCGCTGGCTGCCCCCGAGGCTGCGCATCCGGGCCAGTCGGGTTTCCGGCTGCTGGCGGACGGTGCCGAGGCGCTGCAGATGCGCATTGCGCTTGCGCGCGCCGCGACGAAGACGCTCGACATGCAGTACTACATCGCGACCGAGGACACGACCGGCAAGCTGCTGCTCGCCGCGGCGCTGTACGCGGCCGATCGCGGCGTGCGCGTACGGATGCTGGTCGACGACCTGAACTTCCGCGACATCGATCGCATCATGGCCGCGCTGAACACGCACCCGAACATCGAGATCCGCGTGTTCAACCCGTTCGGCG
This sequence comes from Burkholderia pyrrocinia, assembly GCF_001028665.1. Classification (NCBI taxonomy): domain Bacteria; kingdom Pseudomonadati; phylum Pseudomonadota; class Betaproteobacteria; order Burkholderiales; family Burkholderiaceae; genus Burkholderia; species Burkholderia pyrrocinia. The sequence goes on along the minus strand of NZ_CP011503.1, from coordinate 817,050 downwards.
CGTCGCGGCAGCGCATGGTCGAGCGCACGACCGACTTCTTCACGCGCATCGACAGCTTCACGCGCCGGATGCACAACAAGGCGATGATCGCGGACAACCAGATCGCGATCGTCGGCGGCCGCAATCTCGGCGACGAATACTTCAGCGCGAGCCCGACGCTGCAGTTCCGCGATCTCGACGTGCTCGCCGCCGGCCCCGTGACGAACGACATCTCGGCGAGCTTCGACACTTACTGGGCGAGCGCGAGCAGCTATCCGCTGCGCGTGCTGAATCACCAGTCGTTCGATCCGAAGGATCTCGACGCGATGCGCGACGAGCTGCGCAACCACTGGCGCCAGAACGCCGATCCGTACAACGCGAAGCCGCTGAACGCGACGCCGCTCGCGCAGCAGATCGTGCGCGACGAACTCGCGCTCGTATGGGCGCCGGCCGAGTTCAAGGCCGACGCACCCGACAAGGTCGCGCAGCCGACCGACGCGTACGTGAGCCCGCCGATGCAGCGCCTCGTCGAGCTGATACGCGGCGCGCAGCAGGAATTCCTCGCGTTCTCGCCGTATTTCGTGCCGCACGACGCGGGTGTGAAGATCCTCGGCGACACGACCGCGCGCGGCGTGCGCGTCGCGATCCTGACGAATTCGCTCGCCGCGACCGACGCGGTTGCCGTGCAGGCCGGTTACGGGCCGTACCGCGTGCCGTTGCTGCAGCACGGCGTCGAGCTGTACGAGTTCAAGGCGCAGCCCGGCCGGCAGCGCGCGCGCGTGTTCGGGTCGCGCTCGCGTGCGAGCCTGCACGCGAAGGCGTACGTGATCGACCGGAAGATTCTGGTGATCGGCTCGATGAACCTCGATCCGCGTTCCGCGCACCTGAATACCGAACTCGCGCTCGTGATCCACAGCCCGGCGCTCGCGCAGCAGGTCGCGACGATCTTCGCGCGCGTGACGCAGCCGGACGAAAGCTATCGCGTGAGCCTCGCGACGCCGGCGGGCGGCGGCGCACCCGAACTCGAGTGGACGGGCACGGACGACGGCCGGCCGACCACCTATCACGTCGATCCGCACGCGGGGCTGCTGCGCAACCTGATGACCGGCATCTTCATGCTGCTGCCGGTCGACGACCAGCTTTAGGGCCTGTTATCAGCGGGAACAGTCCCTAAAGGACGGAAGCGCTCCGGCTAAACCCGCGTTACCGGTGCACCGGGAATGGTGATATGGTTGTGCACGCAACTATCGTGGCAGCGTAATGGTGCCGCCGGACGGCCCGCGCCATGCGCACCGCCCACACCTGCAACCGGAGTTCCCCATGCAACGTGTACCGAACCAGCCGTTCACGCGTCCCGCCCGCTTCTCCGAAGCCGAATGGCAGGCGCGCGTGCAGCTCGCGGCGGCCTACCGCATCTTCGATCATCTGGGCTGGACCGAGCTGATCTACAACCATATCTCGCTGCGCGTGCCTGGCGAGGACGGGCATTTCCTGATCAACCCGTTCGGGCTCCATTACCGCGAGGTGTGCGCGTCGAACCTCGTGAAGATCGACATCGACGGCAACGTGATCGGCCATTCCGACTGGCCGATCAATCCGGCCGGCTTCACGTTCCACAGCGCGATCCATGCGGCGCTGCCCGATGCGCACTGCGTGATGCACGTGCACACGACGCCCACGATGGCCGTGTGCTGTTCGCGCGACGGGCTGTCGTTCTCGAATTTCTATTCCGCGCAGTTGTACGGGAAGATCGCGTTTCACGACTTCGAGGGCATCACCGTGCATCTGGAGGAGGGGCGGCGCATCGTCGAGAGTGCCGGCGGGCGGCCCGTGCTGCTGCTGCGCAACCACGGACCGGTGACGATCGGCGCGACGCTCGCGCAGACGTTCTCGCTGATGTGGCTGCTCAACCGCGCATGCGAGGTGCAGGTCGCCACGCACGCGATCGGCGACGCGCTGCCGATCGCACCGCCGGTGCTCGAAGGGTGCGTGCGCGATTCGCTGAACTTCGATCCGAAGCATGGCGCGGGGCAGGACGCATTCGACGCGCTGCAGCGCATCGTCGATCGCATCGATCCCGGTTATCGGGCGTGACGCGACGTGCTGTTGTGCCGCGAGCGGCAGCACAATCGCTTCGTCATGCTTGAGACGGCGCGCACCGGATCCGGCCGCGCACGCAAAAAAAAACGCGGCCGGGTGGCCGCGTGAATACTCGCAGACTCCTTCGGACGAAGGAAACAAGCAACTGTGAGACGAAGTGTAGCGAAAGGCCGCGCGCGGATTCAGCCGTCAGGCTGCAAAGGTCCGTTCCAGCCTGAAGCAGATTGGCGCGATGTGCGTCGCGCGAGATGGCCGGCCATGCGCGGCGCACCGGCGGGCGGTGCGGCGATTCGCTGCATGGCCGTTCGGCGGGCTGCCGGATCGGCGGCGATCGACTACCATCACGTGTAGCGTCCCCGTTTGGGCGGCGTACCACGTCGTACAAGGAGAGTCCATGCTTAAGCTGCGTTTGCTCCGGGTCGCGTTACTCGCGGGTGTGCTGGCCGCCGGCAGCGCCGCCGCCGAAACGGTGCGCCTGTCCGCCAATCTGCAGCCGTCGAGCGAAGTGCCGCCGACGGCAACCAAGGGCTCGGGCGCCGTCGACGCCACCTACGACACGGCCACGCACATGCTGCAGTGGACGGTCACTTACGAACACCTCACGGGGCCGGCCACCGCCGCGCATTTCCACGGGCCCGCGCCGGTCGGCCAGAACGCGGGCGTGCAGGTGCCGATTCCGAAGGACGAGCTGGCAAGCCCGATCAAGGGCTCGAAGGAGCTCACCGACGCGCAGGTCACCGAGCTGATGGGCGGCAAGTGGTACTTCAACGTCCACACGAAGGAGCACCCGTCCGGCGAGATCCGCGGCCAGGTGATGCCGGCGAGCTGAGCGCCGGCGTTTGATCTAGAGGCTCCGTTCGAGCGGCGCGGGAACGATCGCACGTACCATCGTCACACTGCGATTACGGAGTGCGTCCGATGAGTTGGCAAAGCAAGTTCGCCTGCTGGCTGCTGCGCTGGCAGTTCCGTCCCGAGACCACGCGCGAGGTGCTCGATCCGGCCCGCGCACGGCGCTTTACCGACCTGCGGATGGTCGTGCCGCGCCGCGCGCCGTCGGGCTACCGGCTGCGCCAGTGCTACGGCGCGGGTGACGCGCCGCTGCGCGGCGAATGGCTCGAACGCACCGACGCGGGCGCGGGTCGCGGGCCGGGCCGCACGCTGCTGTATTTCCACGGCGGCGGCTATTACTTCTGTTCGACCAGAACCCACCGGCCGCTCGTGTTCGGCCTGACGAAGCGCGCAGGCGTGCGCTCGTTCTCGCTCGACTACCGGCTCGCACCGGAAAACCGCTTTCCGGCCGCGCTCGACGATGCGCTGGCCGCATACTGGCAACTGCTGGCGCTCGGCACGCCGCCCGAGTCGATCGTGCTCGGCGGCGATTCGGCGGGCGGCGGCCTCGCGCTCGCGACGCTCGTCGCGCTGCGCGACCGCGGCGAGCCGTTGCCGGCCGGCGCGATCCTGTTCTCGCCGTGGACCGATCTCGCGGCCACCGGCGACACGCTGCGCACGAACGACGGTGCCGATCCGATGTTCGCCGGCGCGGCGTTGCCGAAGGCCGCGAAGCTGTACCTCGGCGACGCGCCGGCGACGCATCCGTACGCATCGCCGCTCTATGCGGATTTCGCGGGCCTGCCGCCGCTGTACATCCAGGTCGGCAGCACCGAGGTGCTGCTCGACGATTCGCGCCGCGTCGCGGAGAAGGCGAAGGCAGCCGGCGTGCCGGTGGAGATCGAGGTGTGGCCGGACATGCCCCACGTGTGGCAGCTTTACGCGCCGATGGTGCCCGAGGCGCGCGATGCGCTCGACCGCGCGGCCGCGTTCCTGCGCCGCGTCGCGGTCGAACGTGCGGTTCAGCGCGTCGGCGAGGCGTCGATCGCCTGATACGCGGCCTTGACGGCCGCCGAGCCGTACTTGCGCTCGAGGCGGCGCACGGTGAAGTGGCCGTGCGCCATCTGCTGGAAGTGGTCGATGAACAGCGTGTTGACGGTCGCGCCGAGTACGGCGCCGATCGCCGGGATCGACTTCGCGGCCATCTGCTCGGTCACCTGCACCGAGAAGCGCGATGCCACCGTCTGCACAAGCTTGAACACGGCCGCCGAGCTGTGCGCGGCGATGCCTTTCGTCGTGATGTCCGACGACGCCTTCGAGATCGCCTGCGCGAGCGCGCCGCGCAGCACGAAATAGCCGAGATCGGCGTCCTCTTCCTGCTTGTCCGGGTTGCCGCCCATGCCGAGCACGGCCAGGCATTGCAGCTGCGTATCCACCGATGCCAGGTCCTCACCCTCGCTGCGTGCGATGTCGCACACCGAGCGGAAGATCAGCGTGGTCGTCACCGGCAGTTCGACCGGCAGCGCAAGAAAACCGAACGCGCCTCCCGCCGCGCCGGTCGTCGCGACCGCGAGCTTGTGCAGCAGGTTGCTGGGTTTCTCGGGCTCGGCGTCCGGCGTCTGCGGCTTGCCGAGCGTGCGCAGCGCGATGTTCAGGCACTTGCGCAGCGCGAGCTGCGTCGCATCGTTGATCTTGCCGGTCGCGAAATCCGGCAGCCGGGCGATCATCTTCTCGACCGGCGCGCCGAGCATGCCCGTCAGCTTCATCGTCAGCGACGGGCTTTCCAGCACCTGCTTCGCGCGCCACAGCGCGTCCCGGTCCTCCTGCGACAGCGTTGTCGCGGGGGTGATTGAAATCGGTTCCATCATTCTCCTTGGCGGCCGGGGTCGGGGTGACCGTCGCCGGCCTAGATTACTCCGGCATGCTAGAATTTTGAGATTGTTTGACTCGTCAAAAGTTGCATCAACAAAAAATGGCCGTCCATACTGCCGCCCACCATTCGAGCGGGCAAGTCTTGCCGTTCCGCGAATCGCTGCTGGCGATGATCGGGATCTCGTTCGTCACCATGCTCGTCGCGCTCGACCAGACCGTCGTCGGCACCGCGCTGCCGACCATCGTCGCCGAGTTGAGGGGCTTCGACCTGTACGCGTGGGTCGCGACCTCGTACCTGCTCAGTTCCGTGATCACGGTGCCGATCTTCGGCCGCCTCGGCGACTATTACGGCCGCAAGCCGTTCGTGATCGTGTCGATCGTCGTGTTTACCGGCGCGTCCGTGCTGTGCGGGATGGCCAACGACATGCTGACCCTCGTGCTCGCGCGCGGGCTGCAGGGGATCGGCGGCGGGATGCTGGTCGGCACCGCGTTCGCGTGCATTCCCGACCTGTTTCCCGATTCCGTCGTGCGGCTGCGCTGGCAGGTGCTGATGAGCTCCGCGTTCGGCATCGCGAACGCGGTCGGCCCGTCGCTCGGCGGCGTGCTGACCCAGTCGTTCGGCTGGCGCTCGGTGTTCTACGTGAACCTGCCGGTCGGCCTGCTGTCGCTGCTGTTCGTGTGGCGCTACCTGCCGCACCTGCGCCATGTCGAGCACGATCGCAAGATGCGGCTCGACTGGCCGGGCGCACTGCTGATCGCGCTGTCGCTCGGCGCGCTGCAACTGTTCGTCGAATGGCTGCCGAAGTACGGCGTCGCGAGCTGGGCGTCGCTGCTGCTCGTCGTCGCGGTCGGGGCCGGCGTTGCCCTGTGGCACTGGGAGAAGCGCTGTGCGCAGCCGATTCTGCCGTTCGACATGTTCGGCAACCGCGCGCTGTCGGCGCTGTTCGTGCTTGCGATCCTCGCCGGTTTCTCGATGTTCTCGCTGCTGTTCTACGCGCCGCTGCTGTTCCAGGGCGGCTTCGGGATGTCGCCGAAGGAAGCAGGGCTCGTGATCACGCCGCTCGTCGTGTTCATCACGATCGGCAGCATCATGAACGGCCGCGTCGTCACGCGCATCCGCAATCCGAACGCGATGCTGCACGTCGGCTTCGTGCTGTTCGCGATCGCATGCGCGGGCATCGTCGTGTCGACGCACACGACGCCGACCTGGATGCTGATGGCGCTGATGGTCGCGGGCGGCATCGGTCTCGGTTTCGTGCTGCCGAACCTCACCGTGTTCGCGCAGCAGGCGGCCGGCCGCGAGCATCTCGGCATCGCGACGGCGCTGCTGCAGTCGCTGCGGATGGTCGGCGGGATGATCGGCACCGCGCTGACGGGCACGCTCGTCAACCAGATGTATTCGGGCGGCGTGCGCAATGCGCTGTCGGCCGACCATGCGATGCAGTGGCATGCGCAGCTCGCCGATCCGCAGATCCTGATCGACCGCGCAGCGCAAAGCGGTCTCGTCGCCGAGCTGACGCGTGCCGGGCATAATGGCGCGCTGCTGCTGGAAGCCGCCCGTGAATCGCTCGTCAGTGCGATTCACCTGGGCGTCGCGATGGCGGCCGTCGTCGCCGTGGTGTCGGTGTGGCAGTGCCGCCGCGTGCCGCCGATCACGCTGCGGCACAAGATCGAGCCGCACGTCGCGGCCGATTGAACGATTCAACGATTCACCGGAAACGAAATCAGCGCATGGAAGAACAGGACCGCGTCGCGATCTTGCAGCAATTCGGACGCACGTATCGCGCGTTCATGACCGCGTTCGAAGCGCATGTCGGGCAGCCGATGCCGCGCTGGCGCATCATGGTCGCGTTGCACACGATGGGCGGGCATTCGTCGCAGAAGAAGCTCGTCGAAGTGCTGCGCATCGATCCGGGCGCGCTCACGCGCCAGTTGAAGTCGCTCGACGCGCTCGGCTGGATCGAGCGCGAATCCGATGCACGCGACAACCGCGTGACCAACGTGACGCTGACGGACGACGGCCGCGCCGCGTTCGACGCATGCCTGCCGCGCCGCAAGGCGTTTCTCGAACAGACGATGGCGCAGTTGCCGGACGACGTGCTGAATTCGCTGTCGGGCGCGCTGGCGATGCTGGAATCGCGGATCGCGGACGTCGGTTCGACGCCGGTCGCGCGCTGACGCGCGGCGCGGGCAGGCGCGTGCGCCTCACCCGCGACCGATCGCGGCCGGCAAGCGGGCGCGACATCCCGCCGCCGGCCGGCGCTTCATCTCATCTCATTTCAATTCACTTGGGGTTCACAGCTCGATGCGCGTTCCCAGCAGCGCGAGGAACTGCGCGAGCCATGCCGGATGCGCGGGCCATGCGGGCGCGGTGACGAACGGCGCGTCGGTCACGGCCGCATCGACCGGAATGTCCGCGTATTCGCCGCCCGCGAGCTTCACTTCAGGCGCGCACGCCGGGTAGGCCGAGATGCGCTTGCCGCGGATCACGTCGGCGGCCGCGAGCAGCTGCGCCGCGTGGCAGATCGCGGCGATCGGCTTGCCGGCCGCGGCGAACTCGCGCACGAGCGAAATCACCTTCGGGTCGAGTCGCAGGTATTCGGGGGCGCGGCCGCCCGCGATCGCGAGCGCGTCGTAGCGCGATGCGTCGACGTCGTCGAACGCCGCGTTCAGCGTGAACTGGTGGCCGGGCTTCTCGGTGTAGGTCTGGTCGCCTTCGAAATCGTGGATCGCGGTCTTGATCTTGTCGCCCGCGCGCTTGCCCGGGCAGACTGCGTCGACGTGGTGGCCGACGGCCTGCAGCGCCTGGAACGGCACCATCGTTTCGTAGTCTTCGGCGAAATCGCCGGTCAGGAACAGGATCTTCTTCGCGGCCATGGCTTTCTCCAGTGAAGCAGCGTTGAGGGCCCGCTCGCGCCGCGTGCGGCACACGGGCGCAACGGCCTCGAGGGGCCCCGAGGACGAAAGCGCAGTGTACTCCGGCAGATTGAAGCGCGCGTGACGGCCGCCCCGCGCGAGCGGCGGGGGCGGCGCGCGCAGCATGCGTCAGAAGAACGTTTCGACCACTTCCGTCACGCGGAACTGCGGATCGAGCACGAGCACCTGGCGCCACTTGTCGAACGTCAGGCACGGGTGCGAGATGTCGAACGCGACCATGTCGCCGACCTTCACGTCGGCGCCCGGCGGGATCTGCAGGTACGCGTGCTGGTCCATCATCCCGGTCACGGCCCAGCCTTCGGTGGCGGCGACGTCGCGCGGCGCGGTGTCGCGGCCCGGGCGGAAGTGGCGCGCCGGCTCGGGCAGGCCCGCGTCGAATGCCGCGTCGCGCTTGCCGAGCGCGACGATCGCGCGATTTTGCTCCGGCACCGACTGCACGTACGCCCACAGCTGCAGCGCGGGCAGCAGCCCTTCGCCCATCGTGCGTGCGATCGGGTTGCGCGCGAACACGTCGGTCTGCGCCTTCTTGTAGATGCCGACGTCGTGCGTCAGGTAGCAGCCCGGGCGCAGCACGACTTCCGCGAAGCCCGCGTCGGACGCCTTCGCGAATTCTTCCGCGACCACGTCGTACCACGCCGAACCGGCGCCGGACAGGATCGCCGGCGTGCGCGCGAAGCGGCCCGCGTCGGCCAGCTCGCGCGTGAGCGCGACCGCGCCTTGCAGGAATGTGCGGATCTCGCCTTCCTCCTTCAGCACGCCTTCATAGAGTTCGATGCCGGCCAGCTTCAGCGTGTCCGGATAGCGCGCGAGCGCGGCGAGCACGGCCTCACGCTGCGCGGCGTCGCGCACACCCGCGCGGCCGCCCGGCACGCCGAGCTCGAGCAGCACGTTCAGCGATTTTTTCGCGTCGCCGAAGAAGCGGCCGAGCTGGTCGACGCTCTCGGCGGAATCGACGAGACAGAAGAATTCGAAATCGGGATCGGACAGCAGCCCGGCGATGATCGTCATGTTCTGGCGGCCGACGAGCTGGTTCGCGAGCAGCACGCGCCGCACGCCGCCGTGATACGCGGCCTGCGTCTGGTGCGCGGTCGCGAGCGTGATGCCCCATGCGCCGGCGTCGAGCTGGCGGCGGAACAGTTGCGGCGCCATCGTCGTCTTGCCGTGCGGCGCGAACTTGACGCCATACTGCTGGACGAACGCCTGCATCCAGTTCAGGTTGTGTTCGATGCGGTCCTCGTAAAGCACGGCAGCCGGCAGGCTGACGTCTTCCGCGAGCAGGTTCCACTCGAGCCGGCCCGCGTCGCCGAGCGGCACGCTGGCGCTCGGCAGGTTGCCGAGGCCCTTGCCAAAAGGATCGATCGTCGCTTCCTGATAGTTTGTAACTTTCATGTCATCCCGCTCCATCATCACTATGCATTGCACTGAAGTTGACATGGCGATGGTACAGAAAGTAGCATCGGCGCGGTGATGTTATTTAGTAACATAAAGCTTCGCATCCTTTTCCGCAGATGAATACGCCCGTCACCCCGTCCGCTCCGCTCGCGGCCGAGCCCCATTCGGCTCCGGCCGCCCCGCCGGTCCTCGACATCGTCGCGCGGATCGCCGAATGCGCGCCCGAGCTGCGCGATGCCGAGCGCAAGGTCGCCGCGTTCATCCTCGCCGATCTCGCGCGCGCCGCGCATGCGAGCATCGGCGCGCTCGCGCGCGACGCGGAGGTCAGCGTCGCGACGGTCACGCGTTTCGCGAAGGCCGTCGGTTGCCGCGACGTGCGCGAGCTGAAGGTGCTCGTCGCGCAGGCGGCGGCCGTCGGCCAGCGCTTTCTGGTGCCGTCCGACGGTGCGCCGGCCGCCGACGCGAGCCCCGCGTCGGTCGTCTACGACGAGATCCGCGTGGCGCTCGCGCACAACCACCAGCTGCTGGGCAACACGTCGTTCGACGCGGCGGCCGACCTGCTCGCCGGCGCGAAGATGATCTACGTGTACGGGCAGGGCGGCGGCTCGACCGCGCTCGCCGACGAACTGCGCTTCCGGCTCGTGCGCTTCGGCCGGCCGGTCGCGAGCTACCAGGACAGCCTGCTGCAGCGGATGGTGTCCGCGACGCTGTCGCGCGACGCGGTCGTCGTCGCGTTGTCGGTGAGCGGGCGCGTGCCCGAGCTGCTCGACAGCTGCCGGCTCGCGAAGCGCTACGGCGCGAAGCTGATCGCGATCACCGCACCGGCTTCGCCGCTCGCGAAGCTCGCCGACCACCTGATCCCGGTCGTCGCGTTCGAAACCGATTTCATTTACAAGCCGTCGACGTCGCGCTACGCGATGATGATGGCGATCGACGTGCTCGTCACCGGAGTCGCGCTGCGGCTCGGCGATGCGGGCCGAGAATCGCTGCGCCGCATCAAGCATGCGCTCGATGCGCATCGCGGCGGCGGAGACCGTCAACCGGTAGGAGACTGACCATGCACTCGCATCCCGAAGCCGCCGATACGCTGATCGTCGGCGCGCAGTTGTACGACGGCACCGGCGCACCGCCCGTCACGCGCGACGTCGCGATCCGCAACGGCGTGATCGCGGCGATCGGCAACCTGTCGAACTGGCTCGCCGAGACCGTCGTCGATGCGAACGGCCGCGCGCTCGCGCCGGGCTTCGTCGACGTGCACACGCACGACGACACGCACGTGATCCGCGCGCCGCAGATGCTGCCGAAGATCTCGCAGGGCGTGACGACCGTGATCGTCGGCAACTGCGGGATCAGCGCGTCGCCGGTGACGCTCGCGGGCGATCCGCCCGACCCGATGAACCTGCTCGGCGAGCGCGGCGCGTTCCAGTACCCGACCTTCGCCGCCTACGTTGCAGCCGTGAACGATGCGCGTCCGGCCGTGAACGTTGCGGCGCTCGTCGGTCACACGGCGCTGCGCAACAACCAGATGGACCGCCTCGACCGCGCGGCGACCGACGGCGAGATCGCCGCGATGCGCGCGCAGCTCGAGGAGGCGCTCGCGAACGGCGCGCTCGGCTTGTCGTCGGGCCTCGCGTACGGCTCCGCGTTCGCGGCGCCGGCCGAGGAAGTGATGGCGCTCGCCGAGCCGCTCGCGAACGCGGGCGCGCTGTACACGACGCACATGCGCACCGAGTTCGACGCGATCCTCGACGCGATGGACGAGGCGTATCGCGTCGGCCGCCATGCCCAGGTGCCGGTCGTGATCTCGCACCTGAAGTGTGCGGGGCCGTCGAACTGGGGGCGCAGCACCGAGGTGCTCGCGTCGCTCGAAGGCGCGCGCCGCTACCAGCCGGTCGGCTGCGACTGTTATCCGTACAGCCGCAGCTCGTCGACGCTCGACCTGAAGCAGGTGACGGGCGACATCGACATCACGATCACGTGGTCGGAGCCGCATCCGGAAGTCGCGGGCAAGCTGCTGAAGGCGATCGCGGCCGACTGGGGCGTGACCGAGCAGGAAGCCGCGCAGCGTATCCGCCCGGCTGGCGCCGTGTATCACAACATGTCCGAAGACGACGTGCGGCGAATCCTGTCGCACCCCGCGACGATGGTTGGTTCCGACGGCCTGCCGAACGATCCGCTGCCGCACCCGCGGCTGTGGGGCGCATTCCCGCGCGTGCTCGGCCATTACGTGCGCGACACGAACCTGCTGCCGCTCGAGGAAGCGATCCGCAAGATGACGTCGCTGTCCGCGCGCCGCTACGGGATCGCGCGGCGCGGCGAGGTGCATGTCGGCTACCACGCGGATCTCGTGCTGTTCGATCCGGCGCGCGTGATCGACGCCGCGACGTTCGAGAAGCCGCAGCAGCCCGCGCACGGGATCGATGCCGTGTGGGTGAACGGCGTGCTGACCTACGAGAACGGCCAGCCGACCGGCGAGCGTGCCGGCGGTTTCGTCGCGCGCGGCGAGCGCGTGCCGGCGAGCGCAGAGGCTGCGTTCTGAGTCCGGACGCGGCGGTTGTTCCGATCTTCCCGCGTGTGCCGCTGCCGGCGCGCGCATCCGCAACCGTGTGTTGCATGGGATCCGGGGCGGTGCTGAAGTGCGTGCCCGGGTCGACGAAACAAGGAGTGAAACGATGAAGCGATATGGCGTAGGCGAAGCGAAGGGTACCGGCGGCCAGGTGATGCCGTTTGCACGCGCGGTCGAGGCCGACGGCTGGCTGTACGTGTCGGGCCAGACGCCGATGGTGAACGGCGAGGTCGTCGAAGGCGGGATCGTCACGCAGTCGAAGCAGACGATCGAGAACGTGATCGCGATCCTGAAGGAAGCCGGTTACGGCCTCGAGCACGTCGTGCGCTGCGGCGTGTGGCTCGACGACGCGCGCGATTTCGCGTCGTTCAACAAGGTGTTCGTCTCGTACTTCGGCGAGCATCCGCCGGCGCGCGCGTGCGTGCAGTCGAGCATGGTCATCGACTGCAAGGTCGAGGTCGACTGCATCGCGTACAAGGCGCCGGCGAAGTAACCTGCCACGGCGAGCCGATACGCAACGGGCCCGGCGCATTCGTGTGCGCCGGGCCCGTTTTGCCATGTGTCGGGCACCGGTCGACGGGTGGGCGGCGCTTCCGCGGCGGTAACCGCCGCAACGCCACCCGCCCGTTCATGTAATGTGCCGCATGATCGTACTGAGGGGAAATGCATGGAATGGGCTGCGCTGGTGCCGGAGCTGATCTGCTCGGACCTTGCCGGAAGCGTTCGCTTCTATCGTGACGTGCTGGGATTCCGGATCCGCTTCGAGCGTCCGGAAGACGGCTTCGCGTACCTCGAAATCGGGGGAGCTCAGCTCATGCTTGAACAGCGCAGCCCGGGGAGTTGGCTGACGGGCCCGCTGGAGCCGCCGTTCGGCCGAGGGATCAATTTGCAGATTGAGGTCGATTCGCTCGGCCCCATCCTTGACCGAATTCACGCCGCAGGCGTGGCGCTGTTCGTCGAACCGCGCACTTCCTGGTATCGGCAGGACGAGATCGAGCACGGCCAGATCGAAATGCTGGTGCAGGATCCCGACGGTTACCTGTTGCGCCTGGTGGAGATCCTGCCGGAGCGGCCGGTGAGCGGGTGACCGCGGACCGTCTGCGCTCCCCCGCGCGATGAAAAACGGCCCGGCCGTGAACTGACCCCACGAAGTTGGACAGTTGAAGGCTAGGCGCCCAAGGACTGAGTTCTGTATTGCACGGGACTCAGTCCTTTTAGTTTGAGCTTGATGCGTTTGTGGTTGTAGTAATGGATGTAGCGCTCCAGCGTCTCGCGTAATTGCTCCACGCAAGTGAAGTGCTGCCGCTTGAAGCACTCGGACTTGAGCGTGCCGAAGAAGCTTTCCATCGCGGCGTTGTCGAGGCAGTTGCCCTTGCGCGACATGCTCTGGATCAGCTTGCGTCGCTCCAACTCCCGGCGGAACTCCGGCATCCGGTAGTGCCAGCCCTGATCCGAATGCAGTAACGGCTTGTCCTTGCGTCGGAGTTTGGTCAGCGCCTGCTTCAACATGCCGCTGACCAACTCGAAGCTTGGGCGTCGCTCCATCTGGTAGGCCACGATCTCGCCGTTGTACAGGTCCATCACCGGCGACAGATACAGCTTCTGCCCGTTGACCTTGAATTCGGTCACATCTGTCACCCACTTCTGGTTGGGGCCTGCAGCCTCGAATTGGCGTTGCAGCAGGTTCGGCGCGGCCTTGCCAAGTTCCCCTCGCCACGAGCGGTATTTCTTCGGGCGCACCCAGGACTTCAGTTGCAATTGCTGCATCAGCCTTTGCACCGCCTTGTGGTTGACGAGATGACCGGCCTGCCGGATCGCAGCCGTGACGCGTCGATAGCCGTAGCGTCCCTGGTGGCGTTCGAACACCGCCCGGATCTGCGCTTTCAGATCGGCGTGACGGTCGTCAGCGTCCAACGACCTGAGCTGGTAATAGAACGTGCTGCGCGCCAATCCAGCCGCCTTCAGGAGTGCCGTCATCGGATAGCGCTGCCGAAGCTCTCGCACTATTTGCGTTTTTTCTTTTGCGCTGCCTGCTTCTTCGCTTGCAGCAGCGCATCGAGCTTTTTTAGGTACGCCACCTCCGCGCGCAGATACTCGTTTTCCTTGAGCAATTCCTCGCGCGTGCGCTCGTCCGGTGCACCGGCTTCAGTGGGTTTCGGGGGAAGTGAAGTAGCCATCTTTCGGGGGCGCCCTCGTCGGCGCGGGGACAGTGCATCGATACCGCCCTCATGATACAGGCGCTCCCAGATTGCCACGTGCCCCGCGCTTCGAATGTCGAACAACGCGGCCGCCTGACCATATGACAGTCCGTCACGCTGGATGCGGTGTAGCACTGATAACTTGAATTGGGCCTCGTAATGACCGACTTTCCTGCGCAGTCCGGCTACGCCATGCTCCCGGTAGCTCGCCACCCAGCGCCGGATGACCGTGCGCCCAACCCCGTAACGCGCCGCGAGTGTGCGCGTGCTCGCGTCTCCATTCAGATATTCCTGAACGACCTGTAGCCGAAACGGCTCGTCATACTTCGCCATGAAAAACACCCCAAAGGTTGGATCCGTGTCCAACTTTTGGGGTGCAGTTCACCGGTTGAATCCGGTCGGGCCGTTTTGTCTGGAGTGGCTGCCGCGCGTCGCCAGTTGCGAACTGCGGCGGCCACCCGCCGCCGTCACTGCCGCGCCGTCCGCGCGTTGTCCGGCATCGGCTGGTTGTAGTTCGTGCGGAACGGGTTGATGTCGAGCCCGCCGCGGCGCGTGTAACGCGCATACACCGCGAGCTTCACCGGTTTGCACGCCTGCAGGATGTCGAGGAAGATCCGCTCGACGCACTGCTCGTGAAAGCCCGTGTGATTTCGGAACGAGATGATGTAGCGCAGCAGGCCGGCATGATCGATCTGCGGCCCGACGTAATGGATCTGCACGCTGCCCCAGTCGGGCTGGCCCGTGACCGGGCAGTTCGAGCGCAGCAGGTCGGACACGAGCGTCTCCTCGACCGGCGCTTCACCCTCGGCGTCGGCGGCCGACAGCAGCGACGGATCGGGTTCGTACACGTCGGCGTCGAGGTCGAGCCGGTCGAGCGACAGCCCGTCGAGCTCTTCCATCTCCAGCTTGCCGAAATCGTGCGCCGACACGAGCTGCACCGCGACGCTCGCGCCGCATGCGGCCGACACGTCGCGCTTCAGCGTGTCGCGCACCGCGTCGATCGAGTCGAACTTCGACTGCGCGAACGAGCCGAGATACAGCTTGAACGACTTCGATTCGACGATGTTCGGCGATTCGGCCGGCACGTAGAAGGTCGCGACCGCGACCTGCGGCTTGCCGCGCGCATTGAGCCACGACAGTTCGTACGCGTTCCAGATGTCGGTGCCGAAGAACGGCAGCGCCGACGCGATGCCGAGTTGCTCACGCGCGCCGGCGCGCGGGATCGGGAACAGCAGCGACGCGTCGTACTGGGCTGCGTAGACGGTGGCCTTGCCGAGCGGGGAATGTTCGGGATTCATTGCGTGACGCCTTTACGACAGGAAGAGGCGATAAGCCGGGTTGGCGCTCTCTTCGACATACGGATAACCGAGTGCCGCGAGGAAGCCCTCGAACTCGGCGCGATCGGCCTGCGGCACCTGCAGCCCGACGAGGATCGAGCTGTAGTCCGCGCCCTGGTTGCGGTAGTGGAACAGGCTGATGTTCCAGTCCGGCGCCATCGACGACAGGAACTTCATCAGCGCGCCCGGCCGCTCCGGGAATTCGAAGCGGAACAGGCGCTCGTCGAGCGCGAGCGGCGAGCGGCCGCCGACCATGTAGCGGATATGTTCCTTCGACAGCTCGTCGTGCGTCAGGTCGACGCTCTTGAAGCCGTGCGACTCGAAGTTCGCGGCGATCTCCGCCGATTCGCCGCGGCGGCGGATCTGCACGCCGACGAAGATGTGCGCGGATTGCGCATCGGCGATCCGGTAGTTGAACTCGGTGACGTTGCGGTCGCCGACGAGCGAGCAGAAGCGCTTGAAGCTGCCGCGCTCCTCGGGGATCGTGACCGCGAACACCGCTTCGCGCGCCTCGCCGACTTCCGCGCGCTCGGCGACGAAGCGCATCCGGTCGAAGTTCATGTTCGCGCCGGACGTGACCGCGACGAGCGTCTGGTTCTCGATCCCTTCGCGTTCCGCGTACAGCTTTGCGCCCGCGACCGCGAGCGCGCCGGACGGCTCGAGCACGCTGCGGGTATCCTGGAACACGTCCTTGATCGCCGCGCACAATGCGTCGGTATCGACGGTCACGACGTCGTCCAGGTATTCGCGGCACAGCCGGAAGGTTTCCTCGCCGACGAGCTTTACCGCGGTGCCGTCCGCGAACAGGCCGACCTCGGTCAGCTCGACGCGTTCACCGGCCTTCAGCGACTGCGCCATCGCGCACGAATCCTCGGCCTGCACGCCGATCACCTTGATCTCCGGGCGCACGGCCTTCACGTACGCGGCGACGCCGGACGCGAGACCGCCGCCGCCGATCGGCACGAAGATCGCGTGAATCGGGCCCTGGTGCTGGCGCAGGATCTCCATCGCGATGGTGCCCTGGCCGGCGATCACGTAAGGATCGTCGAACGGGTGGACGAACGTGAGGCCACGCTCTTCCTGCACCTTGACCGCATGCGCGTACGCGTCGCTGTACGACTCGCCGGCCTGGATCACCTCGACGCTCGGGCCGCCGTGCGTGCGCACCGCGTCCACTTTCACCTGCGGCGTCGTGATCGGCACGACGATCACCGCCTTGACGCCCATCCGGGCCGCCGAGAACGCGACGCCCTGCGCGTGGTTGCCGGCCGACGCGGTAATCACGCCGCGCGCGAGCGCGTCCGCCGGAATGTGCGCCATCTTGTTGTACGCGCCGCGCAGCTTGAACGAGAACACCGGCTGGTTGTCCTCGCGCTTCAGGTACACGGGGTTGTGCAGCCGGGCCGACAGGTTGCGGGCGGGTTCGAGTTCCGTCTCGATCGCGACGTCGTAGACGCGCGCGGTGAGGATTTTCTTCAGGTAATCGTGGGGTGCCATGGGCGCTCGCGTGCAGTGCGGAAGCAGACGGTAAAGGATCAATGATAGCGCCAAGGGTCCGCCCGCACGCAAGCGGCATGCCGGGCGCGCGGTCGCGGGGCCGCGCGGACGGCGCGTTCGCGACGCCGGGTGCCCCGGTTTTACCGGTTTAACCGCGCGGTTACCGACCGGACGGACGGCGAATGATCGCACGAAACCGCGCCGAGCCAGGCCTGGCGCGGCTTGCGGCGATAGCCCCACGACCTGTCCGGCGTGTCACGCATGGCCCGATCATGGGTTAGAATTCCGTTTTGAATCAAGGATCGGAAGATGCAGAGGCACCCTCGGATCGCCCCGTTGAAGCCGACGCCGCGCGCAGCCAGCCCCGCGGCGGAACGGCATGCGCGCCGCGCGCGATCGTGCTGATGGTTCCGAGTGCCGCCAGGCCCTGTCGCCGGCCAGGAGGGGCGAGTCAACGCCCGCTCCGGCCCCATGAAGGACAGCCGCGCGCCTGGTAACAGAACAGATTTCCCCAAGATTGCGCCCACGCGCTTGCCGACGCCCGTGCACGGGGTATCGGCCCTCCGAGTCGTCCGAACATGAACGCACCACAAGTTTTCGATCCGAATGGCGCGGCCGCCGCCGTCGCCGCCGACCCCGCGCCCCGGTTGCGCGAGATTCCCTACAACTACACGTCCTTCTCGGATCGCGAGATCGTGATCCGCCTGCTCGGCGAAGAGGCGTGGTCGGTGCTCGACGAACTGCGCGCCGAACGCCGTACGGGTCGTTCGGCACGGATGCTGTACGAAGTGCTCGGCGACATCTGGGTCGTGCGCCGCAATCCGTACCTGCAGGACGACCTGCTCGACAACCCGAAGCGCCGCGCGCTGCTGATCGAGGCGCTGAACCACCGCCTGACCGAGATCGGCAAGCGCCGCAGCGCGGATCTCACCGCGCACCGCGACGACGCCGGCCGCGAGCGCGCGTTGCGCGTCGAGATGCTCGAAGCCGCCGCGCAGCGTGCGGTGAACGAGTTCGCCGACGAATTCGAAAAATTGGCCGACCTGCGCCGCCGAGCGACCAAGGCGCTCGGCCGCTGCACGCAGAAGGACAACATCCGCTTCGACGGGCTGTCGCGCGTGTCGCACGTGACCGACGCGACCGACTGGCGCGTCGAATACCCGTTCGTCGTGCTGACGCCCGATAGCGAAGCCGAGATCGCGGCACTGATCAAGGCCTGCTTCGAGCTCGGCCTGACCGTGATCCCGCGCGGCGGCGGCACCGGCTACACGGGCGGCGCGGTGCCGCTCACGCCGTTCTCCGCGGTGATCAACACCGAGAAGCTCGAGCAACTCGGCGCGGTCGAGCTGACCGAGCTGCCGGGCGTCGCGCACAAGGTGCCGACGATCTTCTCCGGCGCGGGCGTCGTCACGCGCCGCGTGACCGAGGCGGCCGAGGCGGCCGGCTACGTGTTCGCGGTCGACCCGACGTCGCTCGACGCATCGTGCATCGGCGGCAACGTCGCGATGAACGCGGGCGGCAAGAAGGCCGTGCTGTGGGGCACCGCGCTCGACAACCTGGCCTGGTGGCGGATGGTCGACCCGGACGGCAACTGGCTCGAGGTCACGCGCCACGAGCACAACCAGGGCAAGATCCACGACATCGCGGTCGCGCGTTTCGAGCTGAAGTGGTTCGACGGCGCATACGCGCCGGGCGAGAAGCTGCTGCGCACCGAGATGCTCGAGATCGAAGGCCGCCGGTTCCGCAAGGAAGGGCTCGGCAAGGACGTGACCGACAAGTTCCTCGCCGGCCTGCCGGGCGTGCAGAAGGAAGGCTGCGACGGGCTCATCACGTCCGCGCGCTGGGTGCTGCACAAGATGCCCGCGCACACGCGCACCGTCTGCCTCGAATTCTTCGGCCAGGCGCGCGAGGCGATCCCGAGCATCGTCGAGATCAAGGACTACCTGTTCGAGACGTCGAAGCAGGGCGGCGCGATCCTCGCGGGCCTCGAGCACCTCGACGAGCGCTACCTGCGCGCGGTCGGCTACGCGACCAAGAGCAAGCGCAATTCGTTCCCGAAGATGGTGCTGATCGGCGACATCGTCGGCGACGATGCCGACGCCGTGGCGCACGCGACGTCCGAAGTGATCCGGATGGCGAACGGCAAGAGCGGCGAGGGCTTCGTCGCGGTGAGCGCGGAGGCGCGCAAGCGCTTCTGGCTCGACCGCAGCCGCACGGCCGCGATCGCGAAGCACACGAACGCGTTCAAGATCAACGAGGACGTCGTCATCCCGCTGAACCGGATGGGCGAGTACACCGACGGCATCGAGCGGATCAACATCGAGCTGTCGCTGAAGAACAAGCTGCAGCTCGTCGACGCGCTCGAAGCGTTCTTCCGCGCCGGCAACCTGCCGCTCGGCAAGACCGACGACGCGAACGAGATCCCGAGCGCCGAGCTGCTCGAAGACCGTGTCCAGCAGGCGCTGGAACTGCTCAAGCGCGTGCGGGCGCGCTGGGAATTCGTGCGCGACCGGCTCGACCAGCCGCTGCGCGAGGCGCAGCACTACCTCGTGCAGCTCGGCTACGAGGCGCTGGCCGAGAAGTTCGCGGATCGCGCGGACGAGCAGCCGGGCGCGACCGTGTTCCACATCACGCAGGACCGCACGGTGCGCATCTCGTGGAAGCAGGAGATCCGCGCGGAACTGCGCGCGATCTTCAACGGCGGCGCGTTCAAGCAGATCCTCGACGAGGCGCAGGCGATCCACAAGCAGGTGCTGCGCGGCCGCGTGTTCGTCGCGCTGCACATGCACGCGGGCGACGGCAACGTCCACACGAACATCCCGGTCAACTCCGACAACTACGAGATGCTGCAGGACGCGCACGCGTCGGTTGCACGCATCATGAAGCTCGCGCGCTCGCTCGACGGCGTGATCTCCGGCGAGCACGGGATCGGCATCACGAAGCTCGAGTTCCTGACCGACGACGAGATCGCCGAATTCCGCGCGTACAAGCAGCGCGTCGACCCGAACGGCCGCTTCAACAAGGGCAAGCTGCTCGACGGCGCCGATCTTCGCAACGCGTACACGCCGAGCTTCGGGCTGATGGGCTACGAGTCGCTGATCATGCAGCAGTCCGACATCGGCGCGATCGCCGATTCGGTGAAGGACTGCCTGCGCTGCGGCAAGTGCAAGCCGGTGTGCGCGACGCACGTGCCGCGCGCGAACCTGCTGTACAGCCCGCGCAACAAGATCCTGGCGACGTCGCTGCTGGTCGAGGCATTCCTGTACGAGGAACAGACGCGCCGCGGCGTGTCGATCAAGCACTGGGACGAGTTCAACGACGTGGCCGACCACTGCACGGTGTGCCACAAGTGCGCGACGCCGTGCCCGGTGAAGATCGACTTCGGCGACGTCACGATGAACATGCGCAACCTGTTGCGCAAGATGGGCAAGAAGAAGTTCAACGCCGGCAATGCGGCGGGCATGTTCTTCCTGAACGCGACCAACCCGCAGACGATCAACCTCGCACGCGGCATGATGATGGGCGTTGGCTACAAGGTGCAGCGCTTCGCGAACGACATGCTGAAGAACGTCGTGAAGAAGCAGACGCAGCACCCGCCGGCGACGGTCGGCAAGCCGCCCGTGGTCGAGCAGGTGATCCACTTCGTCAACAAGAAGATGCCGGGCAACCTGCCGAAGAAGACGGCGCGCGCATTGCTCGACATCGAGGACAACAAGATCGTGCCGATCATCCGCAACCCGAAGTCGACCACTGTCGATTCGGAAGCGGTGTTCTACTTCCCCGGCTGCGGCTCCGAGCGCCTGTTCTCGCAGGTCGGTCTCGCAACGCAGGCGATGCTGTGGGAAGCCGGCGTGCAGACGGTGTTGCCGCCGGGGTACCTGTGCTGCGGCTATCCGCAGCGCGGCTCGGGCCAGTACGACAAGGCCGAGAAGATCGTCACCGACAACCGCGTGCTGTTCCACCGGGTCGCGAACACGCTGAACTACCTCGACATCAAGACGGTGGTCGTGTCGTGCGGCACCTGCTACGACCAGCTCGCCGGCTACGAATTCGACAAGATCTTCCCCGGCTGCCGGATCATCGACATCCACGAGTTCCTGCTCGAGAAGGGGATGAAGCTCGACGGCGTGACGGGCACGCGCTACATGTATCACGACCCGTGCCACACGCCGATCAAGACGATGGACCCGGTCAAGCTCGTCAACGAGCTGATGGGCACGGAGAAGGACGGCTACAGGATCGAGAAGAACGACCGGTGCTGCGGCGAATCGGGCACGCTCGCGGTCACGCGCCCGGACGTGTCGACGCAGGTCCGCTTCCGCAAGGAAGAGGAGATCCGCAAGGGGGCGGCGAAGCTGCGCGGCATCCCGGTCGTGGCCGGCGATGCGAGCGCACCGGCGCCGGCCGCAGCGGCTGCAAACGGCCCGGACGTGAAGATCCTGACGAGCTGCCCGTCGTGCCTGCAGGGCCTGTCGCGCTACAACGAGGATGCGAACATCGAGGCCGACTACATCGTGGTCGAGATCGCGCGCCAGGTGCTCGGCGAGAACTGGATGGCCGATTATGTCGCACGTGCGAACCATGGCGGGATCGAGCGCGTGCTGGTCTAATGCGGGCATGACGACCGCCCGACCGGGCTAGGGATGAGCGGGCGCCGGCGCTGATGCGCGGGCGCCCGTCCACATGGGAGCGACGATGGAATGCGTGTTTTGCCGTGAAGACGGCGGCGAGCTGCTCTGGCGGGACGACGCGCTGCGCGTCGTGCTGGCGACGGGCGAGCACGACTACCCGGGCTTCTGCCGGGTGATCTGGGGCGCGCACGTGGCCGAGTTCTCCGATCTCGGCGAGCCCGAGCGGGCCCACCTGATGCGCGTGGTCTACGCGGTCGAACGGGCGGTGCGCCGCGTGATGCAGCCGAACAAGGTGAATCTCGCGAGCCTCGGCAACATGGTGCCGCACGTGCACTGGCACGTGATCCCGCGCTTCTCGAACGACGCCCATTTCCCGCAGCCCGTGTGGGCGCCGCGCCAGCGCGGCGTGTCCGAGGCGCTGCTGCGCACGCGCGCCGCGCAGGCCTCGCTGCTGCACAATGCGGTGCGCGAGGAAATTCAACGAACGACCGATTCGAGGCAGCCATGAGCGGTTTGACTTCCACGACGCCGATTCCGTCCGGCGTCGTCGTGCATGCGGTGTCGCGCGTGCTCGAATTGCAGTACCCGAACGGCGACAGCTACCGGATTCCGTTCGAGCTGATGCGCGTCTATTCGCCGTCGGCCGAGGTGCGCGGCCACGGGCCCGGCCAGGAGACGCTGCAGACGGGCAAGCGCGAGGTGACGATCACCGCGCTCGAAGGCGTCGGCAACTATGCGCTGCAGCCGACGTTCTCCGACGGCCATTCGACCGGCATCTACTCGTGGGACCTGCTGTACGAACTGGCGACGCAGCAGGACGCGCTGTGGCGCGACTATTTCGACAAACTGAAGGCGGCGGGCGTCGAGCGCGACGCCCCGATGCAGGCGGCCGCGGCGCCGCACGGCCACTGCCACTGAAATCGACGGCGCCCGCTCGGCGCCGTCTTGCCATTTACTGAGGATCAACGCGATGAGCAAAACCCACTTCGGCTTCGAAAGCGTCGAGGAAAACGAAAAAGCGAAGAAAGTGGCGGGTGTGTTCCATTCGGTCGCGAGCAACTACGATCTGATGAACGACCTGATGTCGGCGGGCATGCACCGCGCGTGGAAGGCGTTCACGATCGCGCAGGCGAACGTGCGCCCCGGCTTCAAGGTGCTCGATATCGCGGCCGGCACCGGCGACCTGACCAAGTCGTTCGCGAAGGCGGCCGGGTCGACCGGCGAAGTCTGGCACACGGACATCAACGAATCGATGCTGCGCGTCGGCCGCGATCGGCTGCTCGACAAGGGCATCGTGACGCCGTCGCTGCTGTGCGACGCGGAGAAAACCCCCTTTCCGGACAACTACTTCGATGTCGTCACGGTCGCGTTCGGCCTGCGCAACATGACGCACAAGGACGCCGCACTGGCCGAGATGCGCCGCGTGACGAAGCCCGGCGGCCGAGTGATGGTGCTGGAATTCTCGAAAGTCTGGGATCCGCTGAAAAAGGCGTACGACTTGTATTCTTTCAAAGTATTACCGTGGCTTGGCGACAAGTTCGCGAAAGATGCTGAAAGTTACCGGTATCTTGCTGAATCTATCCGGATGCACCCCGACCAGGACACGCTGAAGACGATGATGGAACAAGCGGGCCTCGATGCCGTCAAATATTACAATTTGTCAGGTGGCGTGGTAGCTTTACATATGGGAACCAAGTACTAAGGGGTTCTTCCCATACATTTGTCTTACATCTGGAGAAAGTGATGTCCGAATCGCGTTCGTTGTTCAACCGTAGCAAGCCGTCGAAGCCGTGGGCTCGACGGGTCGGCACGCTGCTGATGGTCGGCCTGCTCACGGCCGGCACGTTCGCATCGCTCGACGCCGAAGCCAAGCGCATGGGCGGCGGGCGCAGCATCGGCCGCCAGAACTCCACCGTCACGCAGCGCCAGGCCACGCCGCCCGCGCAGCAGCCGATGCAGCAGGCCGCGCCGTCGCAGGCGCAGCGTGCGAATCCGGCCGCGCCCGCACCGGCCGCGCAGCCCAACCGCTCGCGCTGGCTCGGGCCGATCGCCGGCCTCGCGGCCGGTCTCGGCATCGCGGCGCTGCTGTCGCACTTCGGCCTCGGCGAGGCGTTCGCCGGCATGATGTCGAACATCATCGTGATCGCGCTGCTCGCGATGGTCGGTATCTGGCTGGTGCGCAAGTTCATGAACCGCCGTCGCCCGCAGGAGCCGTCGTATTCGGTCGGCGGTTCGGCATCGTCGTCGGGCGGCTACTCGCAAAGCCCGTCGTTCCAGCAGGGCAACACCGGCAGCAACTATGCGGGCAGCGGCAGCAGCTACGCGAACGAAGCGCAAGGCGTGTTCGGCGGCGGTGCCGCGGCTGCCGGCGCGGCAGCGGCAGCGGCCGCACCGCTCCAGGTGCCGGCCGGCTTCGACACCGAAGCGTTCCTGCGCAGCGCGAAGGTCTATTTCGTGCGCCTGCAGGCCGCGTGGGACCAGGGCAACCTGGCCGACATCCGCGAGTTCACGACGCCCGAAATGTTCGCCGAGATCAAGATCGACCTCGATTCGCGCGGCAACGAGTCGAACCAGACCGACGTCGTGCAGCTCGACGCGGAACTGGTCGCGATCGAGGATCGTGGCATCGAGCAGTCGGCGAGCGTGCGCTTCCACGGCCTGATCCGCGAATCGGCGAACGCGTCGGCCGCGCCGTTCGACGAAGTCTGGAACCTGTCGAAGTCGGGCAGTCAGGGCTGGCTGCTCGCGGGCATCCAGCAGCTCAACACGCACTGAGCGTGACCGGCGGCCCGCGCCGCCGGCCGCCTGGGCGACGGCCGCCGCACTGCGACCGCTTGCCGCCCGGGTGTACGGTCGGGCACGGTCTGCCGACGATCCGACGTTACAATAGAAACCCGCGTGGGCGCCCGGCCTGCGCGGGTTTTTTCTTTCCCAGCCCGATGACCTTTGCCGCCAAGCCTTTTGCTGCTGCTGTCAATCACCTGCTCGCGCGCGAATCGTGGGCGCGCGACCGCCTGATTCCGTATGCGGGCAAGACTGCCCGGATCGACGTACCCCCCGTCACGCTCACGCTGCTGGTGCAGCCCGACGGTTATCTGTCGGCTGTCGACGCGCACGATGCGCAACAGGTCGACGTGTCGATCGCACTCGCGGGCGACACGGTCGCCGCGTTCCTGCAGGGCGGCCAGGCGGCCGTGATGAAGCACGTGAAGATCGAGGGCGATGCAGAATTCGCGACGCAGATCGCGAAGCTGGCCGAGCACCTGCGCTGGGAACCGGAAGAAGATCTCGCGAAGCTGGTCGGCGACGCGGCGGCGTACCGGATCGCGACGGTCGTGCGCGATGCCGGCGCACGCGCGCGGCGCACGGGCCGCAACGTGCTCGATTCCGTCGCCGAGTACTGGCTCGACGAAAACCCGCAAGTCGTCCGGCGCACGGCGCTCGGCGGCTTCGACGCCGAACTGGCGCGCGCACGCGATGCGCTCGCGCGGGTCGAAAAGCGGGTCGAGCGACTCGAACAAAAAATCGGCGCGCGCACGGGTTCCGGCCCGCGCGGCGCGCACTGAGGGCCGCAGGGCATGCGCATTTTCCGTTTCATCAAGATTGTCTACACCGTCATCCGCTTTGGTCTCGACGAAGTGATGCTGTCCCGGATCGACGACCGGCGCGTGAAGCTGCTGCTGCGGATCACGACGATCGGCCGCCGCTATTCCGATCCGCCCGCCGTGCGGCTGCGTCACGCGCTCGAAAGCCTCGGCCCGATCTTCGTGAAGTTCGGCCAGGTGCTGTCGACGCGCCGCGACCTGCTGTCGGTCGATTTCGCGAACGAACTCGCGAAGCTGCAGGACCAGGTGCCGCCGTTCGATTCGGCGGTCGCGATCGCGATCGTCGAGAAGTCGCTCGGTGCGCCGGTCGACGAGCTGTTCGATGAATTCGAGCGCGAGCCGGTCGCGAGCGCGTCGATCGCGCAGGTGCACTTCGCGAAACTCAAGCAGGGCGTGCACGCGGGCAAGGCCGTCGCCGTCAAGGTGCTGCGCCCGAACATGCTGTCCGTGATCGATTCGGATCTCGCGCTGATGCGCGACATCGCGATCTGGACCGAGCGCATGTGGGCCGACGGCCGGCGCCTGAAGCCGCGCGAGGTCGTCGCCGAATTCGACAAGTATCTGCACGACGAGCTCGACCTGATGCGCGAAGCCGCGAACGGCAGCCAGTTGCGCCGCAATTTCGCGGGCCTCGACCTGCTGCTCGTGCCCGAGATGTTCTGGGATTTCTCGACGTCGCAGGTGCTCGTGATGGAGCGCATGACCGGCGTGCCGATCAGCCAGGTCGAGACGCTGCGCTCGGCCGGCGTCGACATCAAGAAGCTCGCGCGCGAAGGCGTCGAGATCTTCTTCACGCAGGTGTTCCGCGACGGCTTCTTCCATGCGGACATGCACCCCGGCAACATCCAGGTGAGCCTCGACCCGAGCACGTTCGGCCGCTACATCGCGCTCGATTTCGGGATCGTCGGCGCGCTGTCCGATTTCGACAAGAACTACCTCGCGCAGAACTTCCTCGCATTCTTCAAGCGCGACTACCACCGCGTTGCGACGCTCCACCTCGAATCGGGCTGGGTGCCGCCCGAGACGCGCGTCGAGGAGCTCGAAAGCGCGATCCGCGCGGTGTGCGAGCCGTATTTCGACCGCGCACTGAAGGACATCTCGCTCGGCCAGGTGCTGATGCGCCTGTTCTCGACGTCGCGCCGCTTCAACGTCGAGATCCAGCCGCAACTCGTGCTGCTGCAGAAGACGATGCTGAACGTCGAAGGGCTCGGCCGCTCGCTCGACCCCGAACTCGACCTGTGGAAGACCGCGAAGCCGTACCTCGAGCGCTGGATGACCGAGCAGATCGGCCTGCGCGGCTGGTACGAGCGCTTCAAGGTCGAGGCGCCGCAGTGGAGCAAGACGCTGCCGCAACTGCCGCGCCTGATCCACCACGCGATGGCGGCGCGCCATGACGCGCCGCGCGCCGCGAGCGAGGACCTGATGCGCCAGATCCTCATCGAGCAGAAACGTACGAACCGGCTGATGCAGGCGCTGCTGATCTTCGGCCTTGCCGTCGGGGTCGGGGCGCTCGTCGCGCGCGTGTTGCTCGCGCTTGCGTACGGCACATGACCGAAAGGAGCAGCGCGATGCCCGATCCGAAACAACCGGCCGCGCCGACGGCCGCCGATTTCGCGACGCGCGACCCCGGCAACGCGTCGTTCTGGGACGAGCGTTTCGAGCGCGGCGTGACGCCGTGGGAATTCGGCGGCGTGCCGGACGGCTTTCGCGTGTTCGCGCACCGGCTCGAGCCGTGCGCGGTGCTGATCCCCGGCTGCGGCAGTGCGCAGGAGGCCGGGTGGCTCGCGCAGGCCGGCTGGCCCGTGCGTGCGATCGATTTCGCCGCGCAGGCGGTGGCTGTCGCGAAAGCGCAGCTCGGCGCGCATGCGGATGTCGTCGAGCAGGCCGACTTTTTCGCCTACCGGCCGCCGTTCGACGTGCAGTGGGTGTATGAGCGCGCGTTCCTGTGCGCGCTGCCGCCGAGCCTGCGCGCCGACTATGCGGCACGGATGGCCGAGTTGCTGCCGGCGGGCGGATTGCTGGCCGGCTATTTCTTCGTGACGGCGAAACCGAAGGGGCCGCCGTTCGGGATCGAGCGTGCCGAACTCGACGCGCTGCTCGCGCCGCACTTCGACCTGATCGAGGATTTGCCCGTCACCGATTCGCTGCCGGTGTTCGAAGGGCACGAGCGCTGGCTCACGTGGCGCCGCCGCTGATGCCCTGGCGTCACGGCCGTTGCCGGAGCGCGTCGAGGTTTCGGCTATAATTCAAGGTTTTGCAAGCCGTTTCCAGTTTCCGCGGGAAAAATATCATGCCGATCTACGCCTATCGATGCGAAGCGTGTGGTTTCGCGAAGGACGTGCTCCAGAAGATGAGCGACGCGCCGCTGTCGCAGTGCCCGGAGTGCGGGAAGGATGCGTTTCGCAAGCAGGTGACTGCCGCGGGCTTCCAGCTGAAGGGCTCCGGTTGGTATGTCACCGATTTCCGCGGCGGCTCGGGCGGCGCCAGTGCACCGGCGACGGCGTCGGGCGACGCGGCGCCGGCAGCTGCTGCGGCGGCCACGCCCGCGGCGGACGCGCCGGCTGCATCGAGCAGTTCCGAAAGCACGACGACGAGCGCCGCGCCGGCACCGGCTGCAGCGCCCGCCGCCGCCAGCAGTTGACCGTCGCGGCCCGGCCGGGCCGCGACTACCCCGCGCCGCCGGCGCGGTTCATTGACGGCAGATGATGAAAAAGACGACCCTGAAATCGGTGTTTCTGACCGGCCTGCTGGTTCTCGTCCCGCTCGCGATCACGCTGTGGGTGCTCGGTCTCATCATCGGCACGATGGACCAGACGCTGCTCCTGCTGCCGGAATCGTGGCAGCCCGAGCGGCTGCTCGGTTTCCACCTGCCGGGGATCGGCGCGGTGCTGACGCTCGCGTTCATCTTCGTCGTCGGGCTGGCCACGCGGAATTTCATCGGCCAGAAGCTCGTCACCTGGTGGAACGCGGTCGTGCGCCACATCCCGGTCGTCGGGCCGATCTACACGAGCGTCAAGCAGGTGTCGGACACGCTGCTGTCGAGCAGCGGCAACGCGTTCCGCAAGGCGCTGCTGATCGAATACCCGCGCCGCGGCTCGTATACGATCGCGTTTCTGACCGGCACGCCCGGCGGCGACGTGCTCAATCATCTGACGGAAGAATACGTGAGCGTATACATCCCGACGACGCCGAACCCGACGTCGGGCTTCTTCCTGATGCTGCCGAAGAGCGAAGTCATCGAACTCGACATGTCGGTCGATGCCGCGCTGAAGTACATCGTCTCGATGGGCGTCGTGGCGCCCCCGGCGCCGGCTCCGGCGCCCGCCCGCCGCCCCGTCGAGCCGCCGCTGTAAGTAAAGAATCATCGCCCGGGCCGCGCGTTGCGGCACCCGTTGATCAAACCGAACGAAAGCAAACATCATGTCGATGCGTACTGAATACTGCGGTCTCGTGACCGAACACCTGCTGGGCCAAACCGTGTCGCTGTGCGGCTGGGTGCAGCGCCGCCGCGATCACGGCGGTGTGATCTTCATCGACCTGCGCGATCGTGAAGGCCTCGTGCAGGTGGTGTGCGACCCGGATCGCGCGGAGATGTTCGCGACCGCCGAAGGCGTGCGCAACGAGTTCTGCGTGCAGATCAAGGGCCTCGTGCGCAACCGTCCGGACGGCACGGTCAACGCCGGCCTGAAGAGCGGCAAGATCGAAGTGCTGTGCCACGAACTGAACGTGCTGAACGCGTCGGTTACGCCGCCGTTCCAGCTCGACGACGACAACCTGTCCGAAACGACGCGCCTCACGCACCGCGTGCTCGACCTGCGCCGTCCGCAGATGCAGCACAACCTGCGCCTGCGTTACCGCGTCGCGATCGAGGCGCGCAAGTACCTCGACGAGCAGGGCTTCATCGACATCGAAACGCCGATGCTGACGAAGAGCACGCCGGAAGGCGCGCGCGACTACCTCGTGCCGTCGCGCGTGAACGCGGGCCAGTTCTTCGCGCTGCCGCAGTCGCCGCAGCTGTTCAAGCAGCTGCTGATGGTCGCGAACTTCGACCGTTACTACCAGATCACCAAGTGCTTCCGCGACGAGGATCTTCGTGCCGACCGTCAGCCGGAATTCACGCAGATCGACTGCGAGACGTCGTTCCTCGGCGAGCAGGAAATCCGTGACCTGTTCGAAGACATGATCCGTCACATCTTCAAGACGACGATCGACGTCGAACTCGACGCGATCTTCCCGGTGATGCCGTACTCGGAAGCGATGGCGCGTTTCGGTTCGGACAAGCCGGACCTGCGCGTGCAGCTCGAATTCACCGAGCTGACCGACGCGATGAAGGACGTCGACTTCAAGGTGTTCAGCACGCCGGCCAACGCGAAGGACGGCCGTGTCGCGGCACTGCGCGTGCCGAAGGGCGGCGAGCTGTCGCGTGGCGACATCGACGGCTACACGGAATTCGTGCGCATCTACGGCGCGAAGGGCCTCGCCTGGATCAAGGTCAACGAGAAGGCGAAGGGCCGCGACGGCCTTCAGAGCCCGATCGTCAAGAACCTGCACGACGCGTCGATCGCGGCGATCCTCGAGCGCACCGGCGCTGAAGACGGCGACATCATCTTCTTCGCGGCCGATCGCGCGAAGGTGGTCAACGACAGCCTCGGCGCGCTGCGCCTGAAGATCGGCCATTCGGAATTCGGCAAGGCGAACGGCCTCGTCCAGGCCGGCTGGAAGCCGCTGTGGGTCGTCGACTTCCCGATGTTCGAATACGACGACGAAGATGCGCGCTACGTCGCTGCGCACCATCCGTTCACGAGCCCGAAGGACGAGCACCTCGAGTACCTCGAGACCGACCCGGGCCGCTGCCTCGCGAAGGCCTACGACATGGTGCTGAACGGCTGGGAAATCGGCGGTGGCTCGGTGCGTATCCACCGCGAGGAAGTGCAGAGCAAGGTGTTCCGCGCGCTGAAGATCGGCGCGGAAGAGGCGCAACTGAAGTTCGGCTTCCTGCTGGACGCGCTGCAGTACGGCGCGCCGCCGCACGGCGGTATCGCATTCGGCCTTGACCGCATCGTCACGATGATGGCCGGCGCCGACTCGATCCGCGACGTGATCGCGTTCCCGAAGACGCAGCGTGCGCAGGATCTGCTCACGCAGGCACCGAGCCCGGTCGACGAGCGTCAGCTGCGCGAACTGCACATCCGTCTGCGTCAGCCGGAACAGCCGAAGGCGTAACGCGTTTTCGCACCCGGTCGTGTGTGCGGCGATGCGCACACGACGCAACTGAAAAAGGCGCAGCGATGCGCCTTTTTCATTTTTTGCGGTACAGTCGCAGCACTTGCCGCCCGTTCGGAGCACATGCCCGGCGCGCGGCCCTGTGCCGCATGAAACAAAGATGACGAAGCCGCCGAAAATCCCCGAATCCGTTCTCGTCGTGATCTACACGCCCGACCTCGATGTGCTGGTGATCAAGCGTGCCGACCAGCCCGATTTCTGGCAATCGGTGACCGGATCGAAGGACGCGCTCGACGAGCCGCTCGCGCTCACCGCCGCGCGCGAAGTGGCCGAGGAAACCGGCATCTCGGTCGGCACGCCGGACCTGCCGGCCACGGCGCTGGTCGACTGGCGCCACCGGATCGAATACACGATCTATCCGCAATACCTGCACCGCTACGCACCGGGCGTCACGCGCAACACCGAGCACTGGTTCGGCCTGTGCGTGCCGCGTCGCGTCGACGTGACGCTGTCGCCGCGCGAGCATGTGGATCACGCATGGCTGCCGTTCCGCGAGGCGGCCGCGCGCTGCTTCTCGCCGTCGAACGCCGAGGCGATCCTGCAATTGCCCGTGCGCGTCGCACTCGCGCGCACGCCGCACGGCTCGTCCGCATGACTGCGGAGACCCGCAAGCGCTTCGCGCAATTGCGACAGATGTTCCTGCAGGAACGCGGCTCGGCGTCGCGGCTCGCGTTCACGGCGGGCAACACGGTGCGGCTGTGCGAGGGCGGCGGCGAATTCTTCCGGGCACTGATCGAGCAGATCGACGGCGCGCGCGAGCAGGTGATGCTCGAAACCTATATCTTCTGCGACGACGCGGCCGGCCGGCCGGTGTCGGACGCGCTGATCCGCGCGGCGCAGCGCGGCGTGCGCGTGCGCGTGATCACCGACGGCATCGGCACCGCACGCCTGCCGCTGTTCGACACGTGGGCGCAATCCGGCGTCGAGCACTGCATCTACAACCGCTTCCTGTTCGGCCGCTTCGGCTTTTCGCGCACTCACCGCAAGCTCGCGGTGATCGATCATGCGACCGCGTTCTGCGGCGGCATCAACATCGTCGACGACTACGCGCAAAACGGCACGACGCTGCCGTTTCCGCGCTGGGACTTCGCGGTCGAGATGGCAGGGCCCGCGGTGTCCGACGTGCGCGCCGCGTTCGAGCTGCAGTGGCACCGGATCCAGTTCGGCCACAAGCCGTATGCGCAGTACGCGGCCGGGCTGAACGGCGGCGAAGCGTTCCCCGACATGTTCCGGCGCTGGATGCGCAGCCACCGGTGGATCAAGGCCGGCGCGCTGCGGGTCGTGACGGAGCCGAGCGTCGCGTTCGTCGCGCGCGACAACGTCGTGAACCGCCGCGCGATCGAGAAGGCCTATCTCGCGGCGATCGGCCAGGCGCGCCAGCAGATCCTGCTCGCGAATCCGTACTTCATGCCGGGCCGCAAGCTGCGCCGCGCGCTGACGGGCGCCGCGCGGCGCGGCGTCGACGTACGGATCCTGATCGGCCGCAAGGAGTTCGCGGCGCTCGATACGGCCGTGCCGTTCCTCTATCACACGCTGCTGCGCGCGGGCGTGCGCGTGGCCGAATACGACAAGACGATGCTGCACGGCAAGGTGGCCGTGATCGACGACAACTGGGCGACGGTCGGCTCGTCGAATCTGGACGCGCTGAGCCTGATGCTGAACAATGAGGCGAACGTCGTGCTGGTGCGCTACGATGCGGTCACGAACGAACTGCGCGATGCGATCGCGGCCGCGTTCGCCGATGGCCGGGAGATCGACGCCGCGCGATTCGCCGCGCGCCCGCGCATCGAGCGTATGCTGAACTGGCTCGCCTATACCGCGTATCGGGTCGTGATGAAGGCGCTGACGGTCGGCAGTTACGACTGACGCGGACTAAGCATCCGCTTCAAAAAATCTGTCCGCACGTTCGTGCGGAAAAGCCGCTCCGGTCCCGCCGGAATCGCGCAAAATAGCGGCTCGGTTAGACACCGGTTTCTAATAATTTCCTTGTTTCGCGAGCGGCCGCACTCAATAATAGTACGGCCGTTCGATTTTATTCGAACCCCCGAACGGTTACAGAAATAGCTATGCGAAAAGGCGAACAGACGCGTGCCGCGATACTTGAAGCTGCTTTGGACCTCGCCAGCCGTGACGGGCTGGAGGGGCTGACGATCGGCCTGCTGGCCGAGCGCATGCAGATGAGCAAGAGCGGCGTGTTCGCGCACTTCGGATCGCGCGAGGACCTGCAGGTCGAGGTTGTCCGCGAGTATCACCATCGTTTCGAAAACGAGGTGTTCTTTCCGAGCCTGCGCGAGTCGCGCGGTCTGCCGCGTCTGCGGGCGATGCTGGCGCGCTGGATCGAGAAGCGCATCCAGGAGGTGACGACTGGGTGCATCTACATCAGCGGCGCAGTGGAGTACGACGACCGGCCGGACAGCCCCGTGCGCGAGCAGTTGATCGCGAGCGTGACAGCCTGGCGTGCCGCGTTGCTGCGTGCCATTTCGCAGGCGATGGAAGAGGGGCATCTGCGTACGGATACCGATCCGGACCTGATGCTCTTCGAGTTGTACAGCTTCACGCTCGGCCTGCATCACGACGCACGTTTCCTGCATTCGCCGGATGCCGTGCGCCTCACGTGGGCCGCGCTGGAAAAGACGATTGTTTCGTATCAGAGCGAGAGCCGTTAGCGGCGCGTGATCCGCCCGCCAGGAGCTCGAGCCGTTGCCCACCTTTGGAGAGAGTCATGGGACAGTACGCCGCGCCGCTGCGCGACATGCAATTCGTGTTGCACGAGCTTCTGAACGTCGAAGCCGAGGTCAAGCAAATGCCGCGGCATGCGGACCTCGACGCCGACACGATCAACCAGGTCCTCGAAGAAGCGGGCAAGTTCTGCTCCGAGGTGCTGTTCCCGCTGAACCAGGTCGGCGACCGCGAAGGCTGCACGTATGAAGGCGACGGCGTCGTGAAGACCCCGACCGGCTTCAAGGAGGCGTACCGGCAATACGTCGAGGCCGGCTGGCCGGCGCTCGGCTGCGATCCGGACTACGGCGGCCAGGGCCTGCCCGCGTTCGTGAACAACGCGCTCTACGAGATGATGAACTCGGCGAACCAGGCATGGACGATGTATCCGGGCCTGTCGCACGGCGCGTACGAATGCCTGCACGCGCACGGCGCGCCGGAACTGCAGAAGGCCTACCTTCCGAAGCTCGTGACGGGCGAATGGACCGGCACGATGTGCCTGACCGAGCCGCACTGCGGCACCGACCTCGGCATCCTGCGCACCAAGGCCGAACCGAACGGCGACGGCTCCTACTCGATCAGCGGCACGAAGATCTTCATCTCGAGCGGCGAACACGACATGGCCGAGAACATCGTCCACCTCGTGCTCGCGCGCCTGCCGGACGCGCCGCAGGGCACGAAGGGCATCTCGCTGTTCATCGTGCCGAAGTTCATTCCGGACGCGTCGGGCGCGCCGGGCGAGCGCAACGGCATCAAGTGCGGCTCGATCGAGCACAAGATGGGCATCCACGGCAATTCGACGTGCGTGATGAACCTCGACAACGCGAAGGGCTGGATGGTCGGCGAGCCGAACAAGGGCTTGAACGCGATGTTCGTGATGATGAACGCGGCCCGCCTCGGCGTCGGCGCGCAGGGCCTCGGCCTCACGGAAGTCGCGTACCAGAACTCGCTCACGTATGCGAAGGAGCGCCTGCAGATGCGCTCGCTGACGGGCCCGAAGGCACCGGACAAGCCGGCCGACCCGATCATCGTGCACCCGGACGTGCGCCGCATGCTGCTCACGCAGAAGGCGTATGCGGAAGGCGCACGCGCGTTCACGTACTGGTCCGCGCTGCAGATCGACAAGGAGCTGTCGCACGCCGACGAAGCGGTGCGCAAGGAAGCGGCCGACCTCGTCGCGCTGCTCACGCCGATCATCAAGGCGTTCCTGACCGACAACGCGTTCGAGTGCACGAACCACGCGATGCAGATCTACGGCGGCCACGGCTTCATCTCCGAGTGGGGCATGGAGCAGTACGTGCGCGACGCGCGGATCAACATGATCTACGAAGGTACGAACTCGATCCAGTCGCTCGACCTGCTGGGCCGCAAGGTGCTCGGCGACATGGGCGCGAAGCTGAAGAAGTTCGGCAAGCTCGTTACGGAATTCGCGGAAGCCGAAGGCGTGAAGCCGGAAATGGCCGAGTTCATCAACCCGCTCGCCGACATCGGCGACAAGGTGCAGAAGCTGACGATGGAAATCGGCATGAAGGCGATGCAGAACCCCGACGAAGTCGGCGCTGCCGCCGTGCCGTACCTGCGCACCGTCGGCCACCTGGTGTTTTCGTACTTCTGGGCGCGGATGGCGCGCCTCGCACTCGACAACGAAGCGTCGGGCGATCCGTTCTACAAGTCGAAGCTCGCGACGGCCCGCTTCTACTTCGCGCGCCTGCTGCCCGAGACGGCATCGACGATCCGCGCCGCGCGCGCCGGCTCGAAGACGCTGATGGAAGTCGACGAATCGCTGTTCTGACGCGAGTCCGGGCGGTGCGCGATGCGTGCCGTCCGAACGCAACGGTTCCTGGTACTCACTACGCTGTGCAGCCCTCACATCCCGCGCTGCACGACATTATCCGGAGACATCCCGTGAGCAATTTCCTGATTCGCAAGGTCGCCGTGCTGGGCGCCGGCGTGATGGGCGCGCAGATCGCCGCGCACCTCATCAACGCGCGCGTGCCGGTGCTGCTGTTCGACCTGCCGGCCAAGGAAGGCCCGAAAAACGCGATCGCGCTGAAGGCGATCGAGAACCTGAAGAAGCTGTCGCCCGCGCCGTTCGGCGTGAAGGACGACGCGAAGTACCTCGAAGCAGCGAACTACGAGGACGACATCGCGAAGCTGGCCGAATGCGACGTCGTGATCGAGGCGATCGCCGAGCGGATGGACTGGAAACACGACCTGTACAAGAAGGTCGCGCCGCACATCGCGCCGAACGCGATCTTCGCGACCAACACGTCGGGCCTGTCGATCACGAAGCTGTCCGAAGGTTTCTCGGACGAGCTGAAGTCGCGCTTCTGCGGCGTGCACTTCTTCAACCCGCCGCGCTACATGCACCTCGTCGAGCTGATCCCGACCGCGCATACGCGCCCGGAAATCCTCGACCAGCTCGAGACGTTCCTGACGAGCATCGTCGGCAAGGGTGTCGTGCGCGCGAAGGACACGCCGAACTTCATCGCGAACCGCGTCGGCATCTTCTCGATCCTCGCGGTGATCACCGAGGCCGCGAAGTTCGGCCTGCGCTTCGACGAAGTCGACGACCTGACGGGCAGCCGTCTCGGCCGCGCGAAGTCGGCGACGTTCCGCACCGCCGACGTGGTCGGCCTCGACACGATGGCGCACGTGATCAAGACGATGCAGGACAACCTCGCCGACGATCCGTTCTTCCCGGTCTACCAGACACCCGCCGTGCTCGCCGAACTGGTGAAGCAGGGTGCGCTGGGCCAGAAG
The DNA here is from genome assembly GCF_001028665.1 of Burkholderia pyrrocinia. Taxonomy (NCBI): domain Bacteria; kingdom Pseudomonadati; phylum Pseudomonadota; class Betaproteobacteria; order Burkholderiales; family Burkholderiaceae; genus Burkholderia; species Burkholderia pyrrocinia. The sequence continues at coordinate 781,344 of NZ_CP011503.1, read as the reverse complement.
ACGGGCGGTGGCTTCTACAAGAAGGAAGGCAAGGCGATCAAGGTGCTCGACGCGAAGACGGGCACCTACGTCGACTCGGGCGCGAAGGCGGACGAAACCGTCGGCCGCATCCTGAAGCGTCCGCCGGCCGAGCGCCTGAAGCTGCTGCGCGAGACGGACCATCCGCATGCGCAGTTCCTGTGGTCGATCTTCCGCGACGTGTTCCACTACATCGGCGTGCATCTCGAGTCGATCGCCGACAACGCGCGCGACGTCGACCTCGCGATCCGCTGGGGCTTCGGCTGGAACGAAGGCCCGTTCGAAGGCTGGCAGGCTGCCGGCTGGAAGCAGGTCGCCGAGTGGGTGCAGGAAGACATCGCGGCCGGCAAGGCACTCGCGAACGTGCCGCTGCCGTCGTGGGTGCTCGAAGGCCCGGTTGCCGAGCAGGGCGGCGTGCACACGGCCGAAGGCTCGTGGGCGCCGGCAGCGCAGCGCTTCGTGCCGCGTTCGGATCTCGCGGTGTACGGCAAGCAGGTGTTCCGCGCGCCGCTGCTGGGCGAAACGGGCGCCGATCCGAAGACCTACGGCAAGACGCTGTTCGAGACCGACGCGGTGCGCGCATGGGTCGACGACCGTGCGGGCGAGGACGACGTCGTGATCGTGTCGTTCAAGTCGAAGATGAACACGATCGGACCGAGCGTGATCGACGGCCTCGTGCAGGCGATCGAACTCGCGGAGAAGGACTACAAGGGCGTGGTGATCTGGCAGCCGACGTCGCTGAAGCTCGGCACGCCGGGCGGCCCGTTCTCGGCCGGCGCGAACCTCGAAGAGGCGATGCCCGCGTTCATGATGGGCGGCGCCAAGGGCATCGAGCCGTTCGTGAAGAAATTCCAGGAAGGCATGCTGCGCGTGAAGTACGCGAACGTGCCGGTCGTTGCAGCCGTGTCGGGCATCGCGCTCGGCGGCGGGTGCGAGCTGATGCTGCACAGCGCGAAGCGCGTCGTGCACGTCGAGAGCTACATCGGTCTCGTCGAAGTGGGCGTCGGCCTGGTGCCGGCGGGCGGCGGCCTGAAGGAAGCGGCGCTGCGCGCGGCCGATGCCGCAACGGCCGCGAACGCGACCACCGACATCCTGAAGTTCGTCACGAAGTCGTTCGAGAACGCGGCGATGGCGAAGGTGTCGGCGTCCGCGCACGATGCGCGTGCGATGGGCTACCTGAAGCCGTCCGACACGATCATCTTCAACGTGTTCGAACTGCTCGACACCGCGAAGAAGGAAGCGCGCGCACTGGCTGCCACCGGCTACCGCGCACCGCTGCGGGCGAAGGACGTGCCGGTCGCGGGTCGCTCTGCGATCGCGACGATCAAGGCATCGCTCGTCAACATGCGTGACGGCCGCTTCATCAGCGACCACGATTACCTGATCGCGAGCCGCATCGCGGAAGCCGTGTGCGGCGGCGACGTCGAAGCCGGCAGCCTCGTCGACGAGCAGTGGCTGCTCGCGCTCGAGCGCCGCGCGTTCGTCGAGCTGCTCGGCACGCAGAAGACGCAGGAACGGATCATGGGCATGTTGCAGACCGGCAAGCCGGTGCGTAACTGAGCGAGCGGACAGAGCGGACAAGGAGTCTGAAATGAGCAAACAATTGCAAGACGCATACATCGTCGCCGCCAGCCGCACGCCGATCGGCAAGGCCCCGCGCGGTGTATTCAAGAACACGCGCCCGGACGAGCTGCTGGTCCACGCGATCAGGTCGGCGGTCGCGCAGGTGCCCGGCTTCGACACGAAGCTGATCGAGGACGCGATCATCGGCTGCGCGATTCCGGAAGCCGAGCAGGGCCTGAACGTCGCGCGGATGGGCGCGCTGCTCGCGGGCCTGCCGCAGACGGTCGGCGGCGTGACGGTCAACCGCTTCTGCGCGTCGGGCATCACGGCGCTCGCGATGGCGGCCGACCGCATCCGAGTCGGCGAGTCGGACGCGCTGTTCGCGGGCGGCTGCGAATCGATGAGCATGGTGCCGATGATGGGCAACAAGCCGTCGATGTCGCCGCACATCTTCGATCGCAATGAAGACTTCGGCATTGCGTACGGGATGGGCCTGACGGCCGAGCGTGTCGCCGACCAGTGGAAGGTGAGCCGCGAAGACCAGGACGCGTTCTCGGTCGAGTCGCACCGGAAGGCGCTCGCCGCGCAGCAGGCCGGCGAGTTCAACGACGAGATCGCCGCGTACACGCTCACCGAGCGTTTCCCGAACCTGGCAACGGGCGAAGTCGACGTGAAGACGCGCGAGATCGCGCTCGACGAAGGTCCGCGCGCGGATACGTCGATCGAAGGCCTCGCGAAGCTGCGCGCGGTGTTCGCGAACAAGGGCTCGGTCACGGCCGGCAACAGCTCGCAGACGTCGGACGGCGCCGGTGCGCTGCTCGTCGTGTCGGAGAAGGTGCTCAAGGAGTTCAACCTGACGCCGCTCGCGCGCTTCGTGAGCTTCGCGGTGCGCGGCGTGCCGCCGGAAATCATGGGCATCGGTCCGAAGGAAGCGATTCCGGCCGCGCTGAAGGCTGCGGGCCTGAAGCAGGACGATCTCGACTGGATCGAGCTGAACGAAGCGTTCGCCGCGCAATCGCTGGCGGTGATCCGCGATCTCGGCCTCGACCCGTCGAAGGTCAACCCGCTGGGCGGCGCGATCGCACTCGGCCACCCGCTCGGCGCGACCGGCGCGATCCGCGCGGCGACCGTCGTGCACGGCCTGCGCCGCCGCAACCTGAAGTACGGGATGGTCACGATGTGCGTCGGCACCGGCATGGGCGCGGCGGGCATCATCGAACGCCTGTAAGCGGGACGCGACGAAAAGCGACGACGGTGCGCGGGCCACGAGCTCGCGCACCGTTTTTTCATTCCGGTAGAGGAAAGTCAAAGGAGACGGTTGTGGCCGAAATTCAAGTGGAACGCGCCGACGGCGTAATGACGATCACGATCGCGCGCCCGGCGAAGAAGAACGCGCTGACGGCGGCGATGTACCAGACGATGGCCGATGCACTGGCCGACGCGCAGGAAGACAAGGTGGTCCGCGTGATCCTGCTGCGCGGCAGCGACGGCAATTTCAGCGCGGGGAACGATCTCGAGGATTTCCTGAAGTCGCCGCCGAAGGACGAGAACGCATCGGTGTTCCAGTTTCTCGCGCGGATCAGCAGCGCACAGAAGCCGATCGTGGCCGCGGTGCCGGGCATCGCGGTCGGCGTCGGCGTGACGATGCTGCTGCACTGCGATCTGGTCTACGCGGCCGATACCGCTGCGTTCTCGCTGCCGTTCGCGCAGCTCGGGCTGTGCCCGGAAGCCGCATCGAGCGTGCTGTTGCCGCGCCTGGCCGGCCATCAGGTCGCCGCGGAGAAGCTGCTGCTCGGCGAGGCGTTCGACGCACTGGAAGCGCACCGGATCGGGATCGTCAACCGCGTGCTGCCGGCTGCCGAGCTCGATGCGTTCGCGGCGAAGCAGGCGGCGAAGCTCGCCGCGCTGCCGGCGTCGTCGCTGCGCGTGACGAAGGCGCTGCTGAAGGATACGGGCGGCGTGGCTACCGCCGCGCGGATGGCCGAGGAGGCGGGCCACTTCTCCGCAATGCTGCGCGCGCCGGAAGCGCGCGAGGCGATGACGGCGTTCTTCGAGAAGCGCAAGCCGGATTTCCGTCAGTTCGACTGACGCAGCAGGCCGCGCCGGCGGCGGAACGCCGGCGCGATTCCGCGCTCGGGATCAGGCCGTGCCGTAGTCGACGTGGCCGGTTTCGCGGCAGAAGCTGACGAGCCGCAGGCCGGCCGCCTTCGCGATCTCGATCGCGAGCGACGACGGCGCGGAAATGGTCGCGACCATCGGGATGCCGACCCGTGCGGCCTTGCGCACGAGCTCGTAGCTCGCGCGGCTCGACAGGAACACGAAGCCGTCGGTCGTATCGGCGCGCGACAGCACGAGCGAGCCGATCAGCTTGTCCAGCGCATTGTGGCGGCCGACGTCCTCGAACGCGATCCGGATCGCGCCTGTTGCGTCGCACCACGCGGCCGCATGCAGGCCGCCCGTGAGCTGCGTGAGCGCCTGGTGGGCCGGCAGCCCGTGCGCCGCGCGCGCCAGCGCGTCGGGCGCGAGGCGTGCGAGAAAGCCCGTGTCGGGCACGCGTTCGGGCGCGAGGTCGAGCAGGTCGATGCTTTCGATCCCGCACACGCCGCACCCGGTGCGGCCCGCGAGTGCGCGGCGCCGGTCCTTCAGTGCGGCGAACGCCTGCTGGACGACTTCCAGGTGCACTTCCGCGTGCGGCAACGGCGCGTCGGCGTGCAGGATCACCTCGATGTCCTTGATGTCGCTGCCGCGCGCGACGATCCCTTCCGAGATCGCGAAGCCGACCGCGAACGCCTCGAGGTCGCACGGCGTACACATCATCACCGCGTGCGAGATGCCGTTGAAGACGAGTGCGACGGGCCATTCCTGGCCCACGTAGTCGTGCGCGGTTTCGACGGCGCCGCCGCGCGTGCGGCTCACGGACAGTTCGATCGCGCCGCGCGGGTCGGCGCGCAGTTCGTCGCGCAGTTCGTCGGATTCGGTCGGATTCACGAGCACTCCCGTTGATTCGAAGCACGGCCGGCGACAATCGTGTCCGCCGCCCGCGCGCAGAGGTTCTAAAATACCTCAGGCAGGCCGGCCGCGCCGGCATCCGCCACGTCAGGTAACGACCATGGGACTCAGCGACGCTCCGTTGCTATTCAACTTCGAACACGATTCGTCGGAAAACTTCACGTACATCCCGATGATCGTGCGTTTCAATCTCGACCGCTTCGGTCTGCGGATTTCGCTCGAGCAATGGCAACTGCTGCCGCTCGAGGACCGCAAGCTGCTTGCGCGCTTTCCGGCCGACGACGACACCGCGATCGAGCCCAATTTCGATCACGCGCTGTTCGAGATGCTGCGCACGCACGCCGATCTCGAACCGTCGTGGTTCCAGCCGGACGAGCAGCCGACCTGGCGCGCCACCGACACGGTGCCGGAGTCGCTCGTGCAGCAGAGCGCGCTGGCCGGGCTGTCGGCGCCCGCACTCGCGCAGTGGCAGCGGCTCGCGCCGTTCCAGCGCTACGTGCTGGTGAAGCTGTCGCGCAAGCCGAAGCTGAATCACGATTTCCTGCCCGCGATGCGGGAGTTCGGGCTGACGGCCACGCACTGACGAGCCGCGTGCCGCGCCGCAGCGCGGCACTCGCCCGTCAGAGCGGCGGCAGTTGCCGTGGCTTGCGGTCCGGGCCGGTCGCGACGTACGTGAGCGTCGCTTCGGTAACCTTCACGATTTCGCCCATCAGGCGCATACGCTGCGCGTACACCTCGACGTCGACCGTGATCGACGTGTTGCCGGTGCGCGTGATGGTCGCGTAGAAGCTCAAAAGATCGCCGACGAACACCGGCTGCTTGAACACGAACGAGTTGACCGCGACCGTCGCGACGCGCCCATTCGCGCGCTGGCTCGCGGGGATCGAGCCGGCGATGTCGACCTGCGACATGATCCAGCCGCCGAACACGTCGCCGTGGACGTTCGCGTCGTGCGGTTGCGGGACGACGCGCAGCGCGGGCTGTTTTTGCGGGAGTTCGAGGGTCGAATCGGTCATGGCGGGGGCTTTCATCCTGTAATAAATTCACCGCCGCGCGCAGGCTGGCCGGCGAGGCCGCCGGCAGCGGCGCGAAGCGGCTTCTGCGACAATACAACGTCCGCAAATTGTACGAGAAAGCGGGCGAGCCGGCCGCCGATGAAAGCGCCCGGCACCGCCGCCGATCCTTCCCCCATGCGCCGATTTCCTGCTTCCGGCGAGCCCGCGCCGGCTTCGACCGGGCCCCGCAACGACTGGCAGACCATCCGGTCGCTGCTGCCGTACCTGACCACCTACAAATGGCGCGTCGCGCTTGCGCTCGCCTGCCTGATCGGCGCGAAGGTCGCGAACCTCGGCGTGCCGGTCGTGATGAAGCGCATCGTCGACCACCTGTCCTACGTGCAGCAGATCACCGCGCTCGGCCGCGCCGAGCAGTCGGCCGGCATCGTGCTCGCGGGCGGCGTCGGCCTGCTGGTCGTCGCGTATGCGTTCGTGCGGCTGTCGACGTCGCTGTTTACCGAGCTGCGCGAGATCCTGTTCTCGAAGGTCACCGAGAGCGCGGTGCGCCAGCTCGCGCTGCAGGTGTTCCGGCACCTGCACGGGCTGTCGCTGCGGTTTCACCTGGAGCGCCAGACGGGCGGCATGTCGCGCGACATCGAGCGCGGCACGCGCGGCATCCAGCAACTGATTTCGTATTCGCTGTACAGCATCCTGCCGACGCTCGTCGAGGTCGGGCTCGTGCTCGGTTTCTTCGTGGTCAAGTACGAGGCCTATTACGCGTACGTGACGTTCGCGGCGCTGGTCACGTACATCGTGTTCACCGTGAAGGTCACCAACTGGCGCACGCACTTCCGCCGCACGATGAACGAACTCGATTCGCGCGCGAACTCGCGGGCGATCGATTCGCTGATCAACTACGAGACGGTGAAGTATTTCGGCAACGAGGAGTGGGAAGCGCAGCGCTACGACGAGAACCTGAAGCGCTACCGCAAGGCCGCGATCCGCTCGCAGAACTCGCTGTCGGTGCTGAACTTCGGCCAGCAGGCGATCATCGGCACGGGGCTCGTGTTCATCCTGTGGCGCGCGACGCAGGGCGTGCTGGCGGGCAAGCTGACGCTCGGCGATCTCGTGCTGATCAACACGTTCATGCTGCAGCTCTATATTCCGCTGAACTTTCTCGGCGTCGTCTATCGCGAGCTGAAGCAGAGCCTCACCGACATGGACCGGATGTTCGGGCTGCTGTCGGCCGCGAAGGAAGTCGCGGACCGGCCCGATGCGCAGCCGCTCGCGGTGGCCGGCGCGCAGGTGCGCTTCGAGCACGTGAACTTCGCGTACGAGCCGGCGCGGCCGATCCTGCACGACGTGACGTTCACGATCGACGCGGGCACGACGACCGCGGTGGTCGGCCACAGCGGCTCGGGGAAGTCGACGCTGTCGCGCCTGCTGTTTCGTTTCTACGATCTCGACCGGCAGGCGGGCGGCGCGATCCGGATCGACGGCCAGGACATTCGCGACGTCACGCAGAATTCGCTGCGCGCATCGATCGGGATCGTGCCGCAGGACACCGTGCTGTTCAACGACTCGATCTACTACAACATCGCGTATGGCCGGCCGACCGCGACCCGCGACGAGGTGGTCGCGGCCGCGCGGGCCGCGCACATCCACGATTTCATCGAGAGCTTGCCGAAGGGCTATGACACGTCGGTCGGCGAGCGCGGGCTGAAGCTGTCGGGCGGCGAGAAGCAGCGCGTCGCGATCGCGCGCACGCTGCTGAAGGATCCGCCGGTCCTGCTGTTCGACGAGGCGACGTCGGCGCTCGATTCGCGCTCGGAACGCGCGATCCAGCACGAGCTCGACCAGATCGCGCGGCATCGCACGACGCTCGTGATCGCGCACCGGCTGTCGACGGTCGTGCACGCGCAGCAGATCCTCGTGATGGATCACGGGCGGATCGTCGAGCGCGGCACGCACGACGAACTCGTGCGCGCGGACGGACTGTATGCGCAGATGTGGGCGCTGCAGCAGCAGCGCGCGGCGGCGGGCGGGGAAGAGGCCGAGGCCGCGTAAGCGGCGGTGCTGCGCGCCGTGGCGCGCAGCGGGAAGGCGGTGGTCTGCCGCAAGGGCGCGGGTGGCGTAGAGGCACGACGCGGCGCCGCGCCGCTGGTCCGTCCGTCGTCCGGTCAGTCCGTGGCGCGCAGCCGCGCGTCGAGCTCGCCGAGCTGCGCGGGCGTGCCGACGTTCTCCCAGATGCCTTCGTACAGTTCGCCGCTCGCGCGGCCGGCCTCGATCGTCGCGCGGAAGTACGGCGTCAGTGCGCGTCGCGTGCCGGGTGCCAGATCGCGGAACATCCGCGTGTCGTACAGGCCGATGCTGCCGAACGTGACGCGGTCGCCACCGTCGAGCGACAGGCGCCCGTCGCCACCGAGTACGAAGTCGCCGGACGGATGGAATGGCGGATTCGGCACCATCACGAGATGCATCGCGGGCGCGTCGAGCGCCGACATGCGCGCTGCAGGGGCGGCGAGCGTCCCGTAATCGAACTCGGCGAACACGTCGCCGGCCACCGCGACGAACACCGTCGACCGCCCGTCGCGCTCGAGCAGCGGCAGCGCCTGCGCGATGCCGCCCGCGGTCTCCAGCGCTTCGCCCTCGGCCGAATACGCGAGCCGCACGCCCCAGCGCGAACCGTCGCCGAGCGCGGCCTCGATCCGTTCGCCGAGCCACGCATGGTTGATCACGATCGTCTCGATGCCCGCGCGCGCGAGCGCTTCGATCTGCCAGACGATCAGCGGCTTGCCGCCCGCTTCGAGCAGCGGCTTCGGGCGGGTGTCGGTCAGCGGGCGCATCCGTTCGCCGCGCCCGGCGGCGAAGATCATCGCCGTGGTCAGGGTGTCGCTCATGTTCGGCCGGGTTTCAGGACAGTCAGAACGTATAGCCCACGTCGGCCGGCGCGTTGCCCTCGAGTTCGTCGAGCAGCTTCGCGAACGGCACGAGCGGGCGGTAGCGCAGCGCGACCTTGCGCGCATACGCGAGGAAGCGCGGCAGGTCGTTCAGGTAGTGCGGCTTGCCGTCGCGGTAATTGATGCGCGCGAACAGGCCGAGGATCTTGATGTGGCGCTGCAGCCCCATCCATTCGAGCTGGCGGTAGAACTCGCCGAAATCCGGGTCGACCGGCAGGCCGGCCTTTTTCGCCTTCTCCCAGTAGTACGCGAAGCAGTCGAGCTCGAACTCCTCGTCCCAATTGATGAATGCGTCGCGCAGCAGCGACACGACGTCGTACGTCAGCGGCCCGTAGACGGCGTCCTGGAAGTCGAGCACGCCCGGATTCGGCTCGCAGACCATCAGGTTGCGCGGCATGAAGTCGCGCAGCATGAAACCCTGCGGCTGCGCGTGCGCGCTGGCGACCAGCAGCGCGAAGGTACGGTCGAGCGTGCCGCGCATCGCGTCGGTGACCGGCTTGCCGAGGTGGCGGCCGACGAACCATTCGGGCAGCAGCTCCATTTCGCGGCGCAGGAACGCTTCGTCGAACGGCGGCAGCACGTCGGGCTTCGACGTGAGCTGGAAGCGGATCAGCGCGTCGAGCGCGTCGCGCATCAGCGGCCGCGCGGCGGCCGGGTCGACCGGATCGAGCACCGAGATGTACGGCGTGCGCCCGAGGTCCGTCACGAGCATGAAGCCCGCGTCGAAATCGTGGGCCAGCACGTCCGGCACGTGGTCGCCGGCCGCGGCGAGCAACTGCGCGACCTGGACGAACTCGCGGCACTTCTCGGGCGGCGGCGCGTCGACGGCGATCAGCGCGCCGCCGGCGCTCGTGGCCGACGCGACACGGAAATAACGGCGGAAACTGGCGTCCGACGATGCAGGCGCGAGGGTCGACAGGTCGAGCGCGTAGCGCCCGGCGAGCGGGCGCAGCCACGCGGCGAGTGCTTCGAGGCGGGCGTCGGGCTGGGATGCGGCGGATGGGGGCGTCATGAAACTCGGGGGAGGGGGGAACGTCTTGCCATATAATACCCCACGACTTTTTTGACGCGCCCCGCGTCAGCTTCCGCCGTGCAGGCCCGCTGCCTGTCGCGCCGTCCGCCCGATCGCCTCCCCGGTTTGCGCTCAGCCGCAGTCGCGGTTCGACGGCGCGGCCCGCCGTGCGCGAGTGTGCCGTGAAGGCGCGGTTGACAAGGGGCGATTCGCCAAACGATAGATGCCGCCCAAACCGCTATTCCCGAATGTTTTCCCCGGTGACGGGGCGCCGCGCAAACGGCGGCTCGCGCTCGCGCTCCTGGCCGTGCCCGGCCTCGTGCCGGCCGTGTCGTACGCGCAGCTGTCGGGCGCGGCTGCGCAGCCGCAGCCGCTCGACTCGCCGTGGGATCTGCGTCTCGCGCCCCAGCTCGAGGATCATCCGCTGAAGGACGGCGCGAAGCCCGCTGCCTTCGTGATCGCCGACCACACGAGCGGCACGGCCGAGCAGGACCTGGCCGCGAAGGGTTCGGCCGAACTGCGGCGCGGCGACGCCGTCGTGAAGGCCGACGCGATCCACTACGATCAGGATACCGACATGGCCGATGCGTACGGCCAGGTCAGGGTGGTCAATGGCGGCACGTCGTTCGCGGGCCCCGAGGCGCATCTGAAGATCGAGGCGAACCAGGGCTTCATGACGGCGCCGAAGTACCACTTCAACGTGACGGGCGGGTCGGGCAGCGCGGAGCGCGTCGACATGGTCGACAACGAGCGCTCGGTGTTCGTCAACGGCACGTACACGGCGTGCCAGTGCTCGACGAACCCCGCGTGGTACATCAAGGGCAGCCGCTTCGATTTCGATACGGGCGCCGACGAAGGCACGGCGCGCAACGGCGTGCTGTTCTTCCAGGGCGTGCCGATCTTCGCGAGCCCGTGGATGACGTTCCCGCTGTCGGGCGAGCGGCGCAGCGGCCTGCTGCCGCCGACGTTCTCGGTGAACTCGAGCAACGGCTTCGAGCTGACGCTGCCGTACTACTTCAACATCGCGCCGAACCGCGACCTGACGCTCACGCCGCGCATCATCTCGCGGCGCGGCGTGATGGCCGAAGCGACGTTCCGCTACCTGTCGCCGTCGTACTCGGGCACGTTTACGGCCAATTACCTGCCGGATGACCGGCTCGCGCATCGCAACCGCTACGCGATCTACTGGCAGCACCAGCAGAACTTCGGCGGCGGCTTCGGCGGCTACGTCTACTACAACAAGGTCTCGGACAACACGTATCCCGAAGATCTCGGTTCGTCGAACCAGTTCGTCAACGGGACGCAGACGCTGTACCAGCAGGAAGCCGGTCTCACGTACAACAACGGCCCGTGGTCGGTGCTTGCGCGTTACCAGCACTGGCAGACGCTGCCGCCGTCGATCGCGCCGTACAGCCGCGAGCCGCAGTTGAACGTGAAGTACACGAAGTACAACGTCGGCGGCTTCGACTTCGGCGCGGAAGCCGACTATTCGCGGTTCCGCATCACGACGGCCGATGCGACCGAAGGCGACCGGATCGTCTTCAACCCGTACATCGCGTACGGCGTATACGGCCCCGGCTACTTCGTCGTGCCGAAGGTCCAGTACCACTTCGCGTCGTACGACCTGAGCCACCTGTCGTCCGGCACCCCGAACAATCCGAAGCGCTTCACCGAGTCGATCCCGACCGTGACCTTCGACTCGGGCCTGATCTTCGACCGCTCGGTGCGCCTGTTCGGGCAGGACTTCATCCAGACCCTCGAGCCGCGCCTGTACTACGTGTACACGCCGTATCGCGACCAGTCGAACGCGCCGCTGTTCGACACCGCGGAATCGGACTTCGGCCTCGCGGAGATCTACCAGCCGAACACGTTCGTCGGCAACGACCGGATCGCCGATGCGAACCGGATCACGGCCGGCCTCACGTCGCGTTTCATCGATCCGCGCACCGGCGACGAGCGTGCGCGCTTCGTGATCGCGCAGCAGTACTACTTCGCCGATCAGCGCGTCACGCTGAATTCCGCGCAGGCCGCGGCGCAGGCGCGCCACTCGGACCTGATCGTCGGCGCCGCGCTGAAGCTTGGCTCGGGCTTCATGTCGGAGACGGCGTTCCAGTACAACCAGAACAACAACCAGCTCGTGAAGTCGAGCGTCGGTTTCGGCTACAGCCCGGGCGAGCGCCGCGTGATCAACGTCGGCTACCGCTATACGCGCGCGAACACCACGCTCGACGGCCAGCCGATCAACCAGTTCCTGGTGTCCGCGCAATGGCCGCTCACGCGCCGCCTGTATGCGATCGGCCGCTTCAACTACGATCTGGCCGGCGATCGCGTGGTCGACGGTCTGCTCGGCTTACAATACGACGCGGATTGCTGGGCGCTCGGGGTCGGTGTGCAGCGGGCTGCAAACGGCATCAATTCGTCGGGACAGCAGAACTCGTCGACGCGCTTCATGATGCAGCTCACGCTCAAGGGCTTGTCGACCGTCGACAACGGCCTCGTGTCCGCATTCCGCGCCGGGGTGCCGGGCTACACGCCGCTGCCGCCGCCGCCGCCGCCGATGTCCCGCTTCAGCAACTACGAGTAACGCCGGCTTGTCTGCACCGGTCAGCACGATTTCAATGGAGTATCAGTGGCAATGAAGAAAACCCTTCGTTTCGCGGCAGTCGTGTCCAGCCTCGCCGCGTCCGCCGCGCTGCTCGCCGCCGCGCCGGCCGCGGCGCAGGCGCTCGGTTCGCACGGTGCGCAACTTGCCGACGAAGTCGTCGCGGTCGTCAACAACGACGTGATCACGGGCCGCGAACTCGACCAGCGCGTCGGCCTGATCGCGCGCCGGCTGCAGCAGCAGAACGCGCCGGTGCCGCCGGCCGACCAGTTGCGCGCGCAGGTGCTGAACCAGATGGTGCTCGAGCGGATCCAGGTGCAGAAGGCCAAGGACGACGGGATCCGCATCGACGACGCGACCGTGCAGTCGACGCTGCAGCGTCTCGCGCAAGCGAACGGGATGACGCTCGAACAGTACCGCGCGCGTCTGGAGTCGCAAGGCGTGCCCTGGAGCATCTTCACGAGCGATGCGCGTACCGAGCTGATGCTGTCGAAGCTGCGCGAGCGCGAGGTCGACGGCAAGATCACCGTGTCGGACGCCGAAGTCGCGAACTACATCGCGAGCCAGCGCGGGCCGAACGCGGCGCAGCAGCAGGACCTGCGCTTCCAGCACATCTTCATCAAGGCGCCGACCAACGCGCCGCAGGCGGACATCGAAGTCGCGCAGAAGAAGGCCGACGCGCTGCTGCAGGAAGCGAAGTCGGGTGCCGATTTCGAGCGGCTCGCGAAGAACAACTCCGAAGCGAACGACGCGAAGAAGGGCGGCGATCTCGGCTTCAAGGCGCCGAGCGCGCTGCCGGCCGAAGTCGTCGATGCCGCGTCGAAGCTGCGCCCGGGCCAGGTCAACCCGACGCTGATCCGCGTGCCGGACGGCTTCGAGATCGTGCGTCTCGTCGACCGCCGCCAGAGCCAGGGCGCAACCGCCGCGGCACCGAAGATCGTCCAGACGCACGTGCGCCACATCCTGCTGCGCGTGGGCGAAGGCAAGTCGGAAGGCCAGGCGCGCCAGCAACTGGCCGACATCCGCAACCAGGTCGAGGCCGGCGGCGATTTCGCGAAGTTCGCGCGCACCTACTCGCAGGACGGTTCGGCGTCGCAGGGCGGCGATCTCGGCTGGATCAGCCCGGGCGAAACCGTGCCGGAATTCGAGCGTGCGATGAACAACCTGCAGGACGGCCAGATCAGCCAGCCGATTCGTACCGAGTACGGCTACCACCTGATCCAGGTGCTGACCCGCCGCGAGGCGGAAGGCTCGGTGCAGCAGCAGATGGACATCGCGCGTCAGGCGATCGGCCAGCGCAAGGCCGAGCAGGCGTATGCCGACTGGCTGCGCGAGTTGCGCGACTCGTCGTACGTGCAGTACAAGATCGGCGGCGCCGGCCCGGCGAACTGAACGAGCTTCTGATGACCACGCCCGCGCTGCAGATCGCGATCACGACCGGCGAACCCGCGGGCGTCGGCCCGGAGCTGACCGTGCAGGCGCTGCGTGATGCCGCGCAGCGCTGGCCCGACGCGCATTTCACCGTGCTCGGCGATGCGGCGCTGCTCGACGCGCGCGCGGCGGCGGTCGGCGCCGACCCGGCAACGCTCGCCGGCGGGCAGGTGTCGGTCGCGCATCGCGCGCTCGCCGTTCCCGCACAGGCAGGCAAGCTGGATGCGGCGAACGGCCGGTACGTGCTCGACTTGCTCGACGCGGCGATCGACGGCGCGCTGGCGGGCCGGTACGACGCGATCGTTACCGCGCCGCTGCAGAAGAGCACGATCAACGATGCGGGCGTGCCGTTCACCGGCCATACCGAATACCTTGCCGAGCGCACGCATACGCCGCGTGTCGTGATGATGCTGGCGGGCACCGGCGACAAGCCGTTGCGCGTCGCACTCGCGACCACGCACCTGCCGCTGAAGGACGTGTCGGCCGCGCTGACGATCGACGGGCTCGTCGAGACGCTCGCGATCATCGATCGCGACCTGCGGCGCGACTTCGGTCTCGCCGCACCGCGCATCCTCGTGACGGGCCTGAACCCGCACGCGGGCGAGAACGGTTATCTCGGCCGCGAAGAGATCGACGTGATCTCGCCGGCGCTGGCCCGCGCGAACGCGCAGGGCATCGATGCGCGCGGCCCGTATCCCGCCGACACGCTGTTCCAGCCGCGCCATCTGGCCGATGCCGATTGCGTGCTCGCGATGTTCCATGACCAGGGGTTGCCCGTGCTGAAGTATGCGACGTTCGGCGAGGGCATCAACGTGACGCTCGGGCTGCCGATCATCCGCACGTCGGTCGATCACGGCACCGCGCTCGATCTGGCCGGCACGGGCCGCGCCGATCCGGGCAGCATGGTTGCCGCGCTCGATACGGCCGTCACGATGGCGCGCCATCGCCGCGCGGCCTGACGCGGCCCGACCTCACCCCATTCGTCGTATTTTTCGTTTTACTCAGTCGATGTCGAACAGCAGACAGCACCAAGGCCACTTCGCGCGCAAGCGCTTCGGGCAGAACTTCCTCGTCGATCACGGCGTGATCGATTCGATCGTGTCGACGATCGGTCCCGCGCGCGGCCAGCGCATGGTCGAGATCGGCCCCGGGCTCGGCGCGCTGACCGGGCCGCTGATCGAGCGTCTGTCGACGCCCGAGTCGCCGCTGCATGCGGTCGAGCTCGACCGCGACCTGATCGGGCGCCTGCAGCAGCGCTTCGGCGCGCTGCTCGAACTGCACGCGGGCGACGCGCTCGCGTTCGACTTCGGCTCGCTCGCGGCGCCCGGCGACAAGCCGTCGCTGCGGATCGTCGGCAACCTGCCGTACAACATTTCCAGCCCGCTGCTGTTTCACCTGATGACGTTCGCCGACGTGGTCATCGATCAGCATTTCATGCTGCAGAACGAAGTCGTCGAGCGGATGGTCGCGGAGCCGGGCACGAAGGCGTTTTCGCGGCTGTCGGTGATGCTGCAGTACCGCTACGTGATGGAAAAGATGCTCGACGTGCCGCCGGAATCGTTCCAGCCGCCGCCGAAGGTCGATTCGGCGATCGTCCGGATGATTCCGTACGAGCCGCACGAACTGCCGGACGTCGATCCGGTGCTGCTCGGCGAAATCGTCACCGCCGCGTTCTCGCAGCGCCGCAAGATGCTGCGCAATACGCTCGGCGACTATCGCGAGACGATCGATTTCGATGCGCTCGGCTTCGATCTCGCACGCCGTGCGGAGGACGTGAGCGTGGCCGAATACGTCGGCGTCGCGCAGGCGCTCGCGGCGGTGCGCAAGGCCGGGTAACGCGCGTAGCGCGAGCCGGACCGGATGTCGCGATGAGGCTGCTCCGCGGGGCAGCTTTTTTATTGCGCGGGCATGTTGCGCCTGTCTGGCTGCCGCCCGCCGTCACACCCGCCTGCGCGGCGGCGCGTTGACGAGCGCGATGCCGGTCAGCACGAGCGCGGCCGCGGACATGAAGCGCCAGCCGACCGATTCGCCGAGCAGCAGCACGCCGAACGCGACGCCGAACAGCGGCGACAGGAACGTGAATACGGACAGCCGCGACGCGCTGTAGCGCGTCAGCAGCCAGAACCACGACAGGTAGCTGACGAACGCGACGATCACCGACTGGTACGCGAGGCTCGCCACCGCGAGCGGCGTGACGTGCGCGAACGACACCTGCCCGAACAGCGCGGCGAGCGCGACCAGCACGACCGCCGACACCGCGAGCTGGTAGAACAGCGTCTTGCTCGCACTGGCGCGCGCGAGCGCCGTCGAGCGCACGACGACCGTCGTCGCGGCCCACATCGCGCCGCCGAGAATGCCGAGCGCGTCGCCGGCCAGCCCCGCCAGCACGGATGCGCCCGGCGCGCGCGGCTTCAGGAAGCCGTCCGCGAACGCGAGCGCGATGCCGGCGAACGCGAGGCCGACGCCGGCCCACTGCGTGCGCTGCAGCCGTTCGCCCGGCGCGAACAGGTGCAGGCCGAGCGCGGTGAAGCAGGGCGCCGTGTACAGGAAGATCGCCATGTGCGACGCGCTCGTCAGCGTCAGCCCGAAGAACACGCAGACGAATTCGCCGGCGAACAGCGCGCCGGCCGCGAGGCCCGCGCCGAACGTGCCGTCCGCGCGGAACAGCGGCGTGCCGCGCGCGCGGGCCCAGCCCCACAGCAGTATCGCGGCGATCACCGAGCGCAGCCCGGCCTGGAACATCGGCGCGATGGCGGCGTTCGTGCTCTTGATCGCGACCTGCTGGAAGCCCCAGATCGCGCACAGCAGCAGCATCAGGCCGACGGCGCGCAGGTCGAGTGCGCGGCGCATCGGCGTGGCGGCAAGCGTGGTCATCGGCGGGCCTCGCTGATTCGATACGGTGGCAACGAGATCAGGCGGGTGGCGCGTCCGGCGCGCTCGAATCGGCGGTTTCGCACGGCAGAGTGGCTGGTTGGGAGGGTGGTCGCGTTCGGGGGGCGGGCCGCATGCCCGCTTTTGGTGCGAAGTGGAAGGATGTTACCCGATCGGCCGGCCCGAAGGGGGCGCGTCGAGTGCGGCCGGTTCTGCCGGCGTACCCGCACTCGCGCGTATCGGATCGATGCTCCGTATCGGCCACCACGACTGGGCGTCCCCGACTGGGCGCCCCCAACGAGTTTCACCCGACTCTGGTAGAGTTTCCGGTTCTGGAAAGTCCCCACAGGAGTACATGACATGCGTTTGCTGCATACGATGCTGCGAGTCGGCGATCTCGACCGCTCGATCAAGTTCTACACCGAATTGCTCGGCATGAAGCTGCTGCGTCGCGACGAATTTCCGGAAGGCAAGTTCACGCTCGCGTTCGTCGGCTACGAAGACGAAAGCACGGGCACCGTGATCGAGCTGACCCACAACTGGGATACGCCGTCCTACGATCTCGGCAACGGCTTCGGCCATCTGGCGGTGGCAGTCGAGGATGCCTACGCGGCCTGCGACAAGATCAAGGCGCAAGGCGGCAAGGTCACGCGCGAAGCCGGCCCGATGAAGCACGGCACGACCGTGATCGCGTTCGTCGAGGATCCGGACGGCTACAAGATCGAGTTCATCCAGAAGAAGGCGCACTGAGCGCCGGATGAACGGGCCGCGGCGCGCGATGCGCGCGGCGGCGGGTCGAACGGGCGGTGCGGGGTGACCCGCATCGCCCGTTTGCGTTGACGGGCAACGCTGCGCGTTACAGCGACGGCAGCAGCTCGGGCGGGTGATGCTTGAGCGTGTGCCGCGCCTCGCGGAACTCGGGGAAGATCGATTCGACGGTCTGCCAGAAGGCCGGGCTGTGGTTCATCTCGCGCAGGTGTGACAGTTCGTGCGCGACGACGTAGTCGACGATCGACATCGGGAAATGGATCAGCCGCCAGTTCAGGCGGATCTTGCCGTCGCTCGAGCAACTGCCCCAGCGCGTCGCGGCCGACGACAGCGCGTACATCGAATACGTGACGCCGAGCTTTTCCGCGTAGACCGCGAGGCGTTCGCCGAAGATCCGCTTCGCCTCGCCCTGCAGCCAGCCCTGCACGCGATCCTTGATCTGCTGCATGTCGGCCTGCGCGGGCAGCGGCAGCGAGAGCCGCAGCGCATCGGCGTCGAACCCGACGGCGCCCGCGCCGAGCGCGATCGTCACCGTCTTGCCGAGATACGGCAGCTGCGCGCCGTCGCGCCAGTCGATCTGCGGCAGCGCGCGCTGCTCGGTGCGCGTCTTCCACTCCGCGAGCTTCGCGAAGATCCAGCGTTGTTTCTCGGAGATCGCGGCCTCGATGTCGGCGAGCGTGACCCAGCGCGGCGCGGTGATCGACA
Organism: Burkholderia pyrrocinia; assembly: GCF_001028665.1. Classification (NCBI taxonomy): domain Bacteria; kingdom Pseudomonadati; phylum Pseudomonadota; class Betaproteobacteria; order Burkholderiales; family Burkholderiaceae; genus Burkholderia; species Burkholderia pyrrocinia. Next base: position 763,410 of record NZ_CP011503.1, on the reverse strand, counting down.
ACCCGCTGCCGTCGATCGTGAAGCCGATCGTGCGACGCGCCGAACGCTTCAGGCGATATTCGAGCACGCGGCTGTCGAGTGCGAACGTGCGCACGCGCGAGCGGTCGGGCGCCGGGCCCGGATCGAGCGGTGCGGCGGGTGCCGCTTCAGGCGGCGCCGGCGGCGTGGCGGGCGCCGACGGTGCGGCGGCCGGCCCGTCGAAGAGCGGCAGATCCATCTGGCGATGATCGAGAGCCACGACGGCTGGCCGTGGCCGCGGACGCTGTTTCATCAGTTCGCTTCTTTTTGTCGTGCGCAACGGCTGCAACCCGGGGGATTCAGACGCGCGCGGCATCGCGCGTGCCGGCATTGCCCGCCTGGCGATAGGAATCGGGATCGATGCGGCGCATTTCCGCTTCGATCCATGCTTCGACCTGCGAGTTCAATGCATCGGGTGTGAGGCCGGTCGAATCGATCGGCTTGCCGATCGACACCGTCACCACGCCCGGGAATTTCGTGAACGAGTTGCGCGGCCACACCCGCCCTGCATTGTGCGCGATCGGCACGACGGGCGTGCCGGTTTCGATCGCGAAGCGCGCGCCGCCCGTCTTGTACTTGCCCTGCTTGCCGACCGGCGTGCGCGTGCCCTCGGGGAACATGATCATCCATGCGCCTTCCGACAGGCGCTTCTTGCCCTGGCGGATCACCGAATTGAACGCGTTCTTGCCTTCCTTGCGGTTGATGTTGACCATGTGCAGCAGCCCGAGCGCCCAGCCGAAGAATGGCACGTACAGCAGCTCGCGCTTGAACACGTAGCAGAGCGGCTTCGGCATCAGCGCCGGAAACGCGAGCGTCTCCCACGCGGACTGGTGCTTCGACAGCAGCACGGCCGGACCGTCGGGCAGGTTGTCCATCCCTTCGATCCGGTAGCGGATGCCGTTCAGCCAGCGCACGACCCACAGCGTCGACTTGCACCAGCCGGCCGCCATCCAGTAGCGCGCGTCGGGACGCATGAACGGGAAGGCGATGAAGCACGCGGTGGCGTACGGCACCGTGTACAGGATGAAGTAGATCAGCAGCAGCAGGGAGCGGACGAAGCGCATCGGCGTGAGTCTGGTGTTAGGGAGGATGCGCGCGGCAGCCGCATCACTCGTGTTCGTGTGAAAGGAAATCGAGCGCAAACGCGCGCAGGTCGTCGTGGACCTTCGTGCCGGGCGGCAAATTGCCCGCGGCGAGTGTTTTCTTGCCCTTGCCGGTCAGCACGAGGTGCGGCTGGAAGCCGACCGCGACACCGGCCTGCAGGTCGCGCAGCGAATCGCCGACGACCGGCGTGTGAGCGGGATCGATCTCGAAGCGCTCGGCGATCATCTGCATCATGCCGGGTTTCGGCTTGCGGCAGTCGCAGTGATCCTCGGCCGTGTGCGGGCAGAAGAACACCGCGTCGATGCGCGCGCCGACCGCGGCCGCCGCGCGATGCATCTTCAGGTGCATCGCGTTGAGCGCGGCCATGTCGAACAGCCCGCGTCCGATGCCGGACTGGTTGGTCGCGACGACCACGCGATAGCCCGCGTGGTTGAGCCGGGCGATCGCCTCGAAGCTGCCGGGCAGCGCGATCCATTCGTCGGGCGTCTTGATGAACGCATCCGAATCGACGTTGATCACGCCGTCCCGGTCGAGGACGACGAGCTTTCGGTTGGGGCTGGTCGGCATCGTGCGGCCCTTATGCGGCGAGCTTCGAGATGTCGGCGACGCAGTTCATCTGCAGGTGCAGCGCCGACAGCAGCGCGAGACGGTTCGCGCGCAGCGCGGGATCTTCCGCGTTGACCATCACGTCGTTGAAGAACGTGTCGACCGGCGCGCGCAGCGCGGCGAGCGCCGACAGCGCGCCCGTGTACGCACGTGCCTCGAGCTGCGACTGCACGTGCGGCGTCACGGCCGCGAGCTGTTCGTGCAGCGCCTTTTCGGCAGCTTCGACGAGCAGCGCCGGCTGCACCGCGCCGTTCGCGCCGCCTTCCGACTTCTTCAGGATGTTCGAGATCCGCTTGTTCGCGGCCGCGAGCGCTTCGGCTTCCGCGAGGTGCGTGAATTCGCGCACCGCGTCGAGGCGTGCGACGAGATCGTCGACGCGCGTCGGGTTCAGGCTCAGCACCGCGTCGATTTCGCCGGCCGAATAACCGCGCTCGCGCAGCAGGCCGCGCAGGCGATCCATGAAGAACGCGAAGATCGCATCGGTCGATTCGGCGACGCCCGGCACGCCTTCGAAGCGTGCGTGGGCCGTGCGCAGCAGCGACACGAGATCGAGTGGCAACTGCTTTTCGAGCATCAGGCGCAACACGCCGAGCGCGTGACGGCGCAGCGCGAACGGATCCTTCTCGCCGGTCGGCGCGAGGCCGATCCCCCAGATGCCGACGATCGTCTCGAGCTTGTCGGCGAGCGCGACGGCGGTCGACACGGGCGTGGTCGGCAGTGCGTCGCCGGAGAAGCGCGGCTGGTAGTGCTCGGCGCACGCGAGCGCGACGTCGTCGGCTTCGCCGTCGTGGCGCGCGTAGTACGTGCCCATCGTGCCCTGCAGTTCCGGGAATTCGCCGACCATGTCGGTCAGCAGGTCGGCCTTCGCGAGGCGCGCGGCGCGCTTTGCGTGCGCGGCGTCGGCGCCGATCGCGGGTGCGATCTCGCCGGCCAGCGCCTCGAGGCGCTCGACGCGCGCGAGCGCCGAACCGAGCTTGTTGTGATAGACGACGTTCGCGAGTTGCGGCACGCGGTCGGCGAGCGGCTTCTTCTTGTCCTGCTCGAAGAAGAACTTCGCATCGGCGAGGCGCGGGCGCACGACGCGCTCGTTGCCTTCGACGATCTCGCCCGGCGCCTTCGTCTCGATGTTCGACACGATCAGGAAGCGCGAGCGCAGCTTGCCGCCGACGTCGGTCAGCGCGAAATACTTCTGGTTCGTCTGCATCGTGAGGATCAGGCATTCCTGCGGCACCTGCAGGAATTCGTCCTCGAAGCGGCACGGGTAGACGACCGGCCATTCGACCAGCGACGTTACTTCGTCGAGCAGCGATTCGGGCATCACGACCGTGTCGCCGTTCGCGTGTTCGTTCAGTTGCGTGCGGATCGTTTCGCGGCGATCGGCGAAGTGCGCGATCACGCGGCCCTTGTCGCGCAGCGTGTCGGCGTACGCGCGTGCATGCTGGATCGCGACGAGGCCGTCGGACAGGAAGCGGTGGCCGAGCGTGGTGTCGCCGGCGTCGATGCCGAACGCGGTGACGGGCACGATGCGATCGTCGTGCAGCACCGTCAGGCGATGCACCGGGCGCACGAACTGCACGTCGGAACCGTCCGGGCGTTGATACGTCATCACCTTCGGGATCGGCAGCTTCGCGAGCGTTTCGTCGAGCGCGGCCTGCAGGCCGTCGGCGAGCGTCGCGCCGGCTGCCGAATAGTTGATGAAGAATGCTTCGGCCTTGCCGTCCTGCGCGCGTTCGAGATCGGCGATCGACAGGTTCGGGTGGCCGAGCGCCGCGAGCTTCTTCGCGAGCGGGGCCGTCGGCTTGCCTTCGGTGTCGAGCGCGACCGACACGGGCAGCACCTTTTCGCGGACCTGCTTGTCAGGCGCGACGGCGCGCACGTTCTGCACGACGACGGCGAGGCGGCGCGGCGTGGCGTAGCGTTCGAACACGAGTTCGCCTTCGACGAGGTCGCGCGCCGCGAGGCGTTGCGCGAGACCTTCGGCGAATGCGTCGCCGAGGCGCGCGAGGGCCTTCGGCGGCAACTCTTCGGTCAGCAGTTCGACGAGCAGGGGGGCGGGATGATTGTGCGTCATGTTTGGAAGAAATCTCGTCTCGTCAGTCTTGGTCGATCTTGCGTTCGACCTTGAGCGGCGGCGCCCATGCCGGCTGCGCGGCGTCCTGGGCATCGGTGGTGAGGCCCGGCACGCCCGGCGGGTTGCCGAGCATCGGGAAGCCGAGCTTCTCGCGCGAGTCGTAGTAAGCCTGCGCGACGAGACGCGACAGCGCGCGGATGCGGCCGATGTACGCCGCGCGCTCGGTCACCGAGATCGCACCGCGCGCATCGAGCAGGTTGAACGTGTGGCCGGCCTTCAGCACGAGTTCGTACGCGGGCAGCGCGAGCTGCGCGTCGATCATCCGCTTCGCTTCCGCTTCGTAGCTGTTGAAGAACGTGAACAGCAGGTCGACGTTCGCATGCTCGAAGTTGTAGGTCGACTGCTCGACCTCGTTCTGGTGGTAGACGTCGCCATACGACAGGCGGCGCAGCTCGGGGCCGTTCGGGCCGTGCTCTTCCCACTCGGTCCACACGAGGTCGTACACGTTCTCGACCTTCTGCAGGTACATCGCGAGGCGCTCGAGGCCGTACGTGATTTCGCCGAGCACGGGCTTGCAGTCGAGGCCGCCGACCTGCTGGAAATACGTGAACTGCGTGACTTCCATCCCGTTCAGCCACACTTCCCAGCCGAGGCCCCATGCGCCGAGCGTCGGGTTTTCCCAGTCGTCCTCGACGAAGCGCACGTCGTTCTGCTGCAGGTCGAAGCCGAGCGCTTCGAGCGAGCCGAGGTAGAGATCGAGGATGTTCTCCGGTGCCGGCTTGAGCACGACCTGGTACTGGTAGTAGTGCTGCAGGCGGTTCGGGTTCTCGCCGTAGCGGCCGTCCTTCGGGCGGCGCGACGGCTGCACGTACGCGGCGCGCCACGGCTCCGGGCCGACCGCGCGCAGGAACGTGTGGACGTGCGACGTACCCGCGCCGACTTCCATGTCGATGGGCTGGAGCAGGGCGCAACCCTGCTTGTCCCAGTAGGACTGCAGCGTCAGGATGATTTGCTGAAACGTAAGCATGAAGAGCCTTCGAGGCGCTGGCGCTCCGTTGCGGGCGGCGCTCCGGGCGGGGCCCGGAGGGTCGGCTCGCGCGGCGGCGCGGCTTGTTAGTGTGCTGAAACGCGTAATTTTACCGGATCGGCGACCGGATGCGGCCGGAACGCGGGCAACGGCGCCGCCGGCCCGCTTCCTGCGGCCTGCGCACGCGTGGCCCGGGCGCGCCGCGCGGCCGCGTGCGGCCCGTCGCGACGCGTGTGCCGCGCCCTTCGTACGGGCGTTAAGATGCGCGTATTGCGGCGCGCGACGTGTGCCGCGTCACCGCTTGCCGACTCCGATTGCATGGACGATTCGACCGACATCCTCATTCCGCTGCTTCCGCCGTTCCTCGCGCTGCTTGGGCGGGCCGCAGATGCGCAGGCACGCGGCGAGCGTGCCGCGCACGATCAGTGGCTCGCCGCTGCCGCCCATCTGCATGCGGTCGACGCCGATGCGCTCGCGCAGCTCACGGCGACGCTCGTCGCGCGGCAGCGTACGGCCGACGCGCTCGCGCTCGCCGAATGCGCGGCGCGCGTGCGGCCGGGCGCGGCCGCGCACTTCAATCACGGCTACACGCTGCAGATGGCCGGCCGTCACGCGGACGCCGTCGCGCCTTACCGCGCGGCGCTGGCGGTCGATGCCGGCTGGCCGTCGCTGCGCAACAACCTCGCGATCGCGCTGCGGCTGTCGGGCGGCGATCGTACGGAGGAAATCGCGCTGCTCGACGCGGCCGTGAACGCCGATCCGCGCGACGTGCAGGCATGGATCAACCTCGTCGTCGCGCGGCTCGCGACGCAGGACCTCGATGGTGCGCTCGCGTGCGCCACACGGCTCGCCGACCTCGCGCCCGACAACGCGCTCGCGATGAACAACGTCGCGATGGCGATGAAGGAGGCGCAGCGCTGGGACGACGCCGAGCGTTACGCGGCGCGCGCGTGCGAACTGGCGCCCGACGATGCGTCGTTCCGTTTCAACCTCGCGATCGTCCAGCTCGTGCGCGGTAACTACGCGGCCGGCTGGCGCGGCCACGAGGCGCGCTGGGACGGCGCGGGCGAGCTGCGCGGCCGCCGGCCGGCACTGCCGGGCCCGCGCTGGCAGGGCGAGCCGCTCGCGGGCAAGACGCTGCTCGTATGGGGCGAACAGGGGCTCGGCGACGTGCTGCAGTTCTGCCGGTTCGTCACGCCGCTCGCCGAGCGCGTGCATCGCGAGGGCGGCCGGCTCGCGTGGAATACGTTCCCGCAGGTGGGCACGCTGATGCAGCGCAGCCTGGGTGCGCAGGCGGACGCGTTCGGCGCGGGCGGCGGTGTCGATGCGTTGCCTGCATTCGATTACGAAGTGCCGCTGATCGGCCTGCCGCTGATGCTCGACCTAGAAGCGTCGACGCTCGCGTCGTCGGTGCCGTACCTGCGGGCCGATCCGGATGCGCGCAATGCGTGGCGCACGCGGCTCGCGGGCGACCGCCGGCTGAAGGTCGGGCTCGTGTGGACTGGGAGCGCGGGCCACCAGCGCAACCCGTTCCGGCGCGTCGGGCTCGAGCGTTATGCCGACGCGTTCCGCGGGATCGACGGCGTCGCGTTTTATTCGCTGCAGCCGGGTGCGAACGCGGATGTCGCGGCGGCGCGCGCAGCCGGCTTCGCGATCGAGGACTTCACGGCGGAACTGAAGAGCTTCGACGATACGGCTGCGTTCATCGGCGCGCTGGATCTCGTGATCACCGTGTGCACGTCGGTCGCGCACCTGTCGGGCGCGCTCGGTGCGCGCACCTGGGTGCTGCTCGACGTGAATCCGCACTGGCCGTGGCTGCTCGAACGCAAGGACAGCCCGTGGTATCCGACCGCGACGCTGTACCGGCAGCGGACGTTCGGCGCGTGGGAACCGGCGATGGAGGAGGTGAGCCGCGATCTGCGGAGCCTGGCCGCGCAGCCAGATCAATCGGATCAATTGGCCCGGCAGGCCTGAGCGGCCGACCGCTTTGCGGTCACGGGCCGCGTCGCGCAGCGGCGGCCTCCACGCAGCGCGCGGCGGCCGCCTGGCGCGTCATGCGTGCCGGTCGTCGTCGGGCTTCGCGCCGTTGCGCCGGCGCAGCCCCGGCCCGAACGTGAAGCCGAACGCGAGCAGCACGAACGACACCGCGAGCACGATGTTGTTGCCGCTCGTCACGTACGGCGTGAAGCCGCTCGTGCCTTCGATCCGCACGTCGAGCGAGCCGATCGTGAACGGCTTCAGCTGGCCGAGCACGCGCCCGCGCGCGTCGATCGCGGCCGTCATCCCGGTGTTGGTCGAGCGCAGCATCGGCCGGCCCGTCTCGAGCGAGCGCATCCGCGCGATCTGCAGGTGCTGGTCGAGTGCGATCGTGTCGCCGAACCACGCGAGGTTCGTCACGTTGACGAGCACGCCGGGCGGCTGCGGGTTGTCGCGGATCGTCGCGGCGATTTCCTCGCCGAACAAGTCCTCGTAGCAGATGTCGGCCATCACGGGCTGGTTGTGCACGAGGAACGGCTTCTGCACGGGCGCGCCGCGCGCGAAGTCGCCGAGCGGCATCTTCATCAGGTCGACGAACCACCGGAAGCCCCACGGGATGAATTCGCCGAAGGGCACGAGGTGGTGCTTGTCGTAGTGATAGATGTCGCGCGAGTTCGGCGTCACGCCGTACAGGCTGTTCGTATAGTCGACGTAGCGGCCGTCCTCGGTCACCGACGCGCCGACCGCGCCGAACAGCACGGCGGAGCCGGTCGTGTCGCTGAACTTGCGAATCGCGACGGCGAACGGCTCGGGCAATTCCTGGATCATCACCGCGATCGCGGTCTCGGGCGTGACGATCAGGTCGGCGGGCTTCTCGACGATCATCTGCTGGTACATCTTGATCGCCGCGTCGATGCCTTCCTGCTCGAACTTGATGTCCTGCTTCACGTTGCCCTGCAGCAGCCGCACCGTGAGCGGCGCGTTCGCGGGCACGGTCCAGGTGACCTGCGACAGCCCGAGGCCGGCCGCGACGAGCGCGACGGCGACGCCGGCCGGCGCGGCGATGCGCACGCGCGGATTGCCGCCGGCGCTGCCTTCACGTGCGGGCGAAGGGCGCGCGGCGGCAAGCGCCTGCACGACCAGCGCGGCGAACAGCGCGAGCACCCATGCGATCCCGTACACGCCGACCACCGGCGCGAAGCCCGCGAACGGGCCGTCGACCTGCGGGTAGCCGCTCGCGAGCCACGGAAAGCCGGTGAACAGCGTGCCGCGCAGCCATTCGCCGAAGGCCCATGCGCTCGCGAACGCGAACGCGCCGTGCCAGGTCGGCGAGAACGGCCGCGGGTCGGGCGCGCGGCGATGCCACGCATGGCCCGCGCAGAACGACCACAGCCCGGCCGAGAACGCCGGGTACAGCGACAGGTACAGCGAGAACAGAATGAGCGCGCCGCCCGCGAGCGGCGCGGCCATCTCGCCGTACACGTGCATGCTGATGTAGAGCCACCAGATGCCGCTGATGAAGTTGCCGAAGCCGAACGCGCCGCCCGTGAGCGCGGCGCCGCGCCAGCTCGACGTGCGCGTCAGTTGCGCGAAAAACCAGACGAATACGACGAGCTGCAGCCAGCCGCCGTGCGGGGTCGGTGCGAAGCTGAGCGTATTGGCCGCGCCGGCGAGCAGCGCGGCCGGGTAGTGCCAGCGCGGCAGCGCGCGGCCGGGTGCCGGCGCGAGAAGGCCGCCAGCCGGGCGGGACAGGATCGGATCGTCCATGTGAAGCGGAAGTGGGCGAGCGGTTGAAGGAGACGCGGCTGGCGCGGGACGGTCAGTCCTCGTGCGAGGTTTCGGCGCGACGGCTGGTGTGCGGATTGCGGCGCACCAGCAGCACATGAACCTGGCGCGCATCGCCGCGCTGGATCTCGAACACGAGGTTGCCGAGCTGCAGCTTCTCGCCGCGGTGCGGCACGCGTCCGAAATGATGGGTGATCAGGCCGCCGATCGTATCGACTTCGTCGTCGGGGAAATCGGTGCCGAACGCCTCGTTGAACTGTTCGATCTCGGTGAGCGCACGCACGCGGTAGCGGCCGTCCGGCCCCGCGATGATGTTGCCGGCTTCCTCGTCGAAGTCGTATTCGTCCTCGATGTCGCCGACGATCTGTTCGAGCACATCCTCGATCGTGATCAGGCCCGCGACGCCGCCGTATTCGTCGACGACGATCGCGAGGTGGTTGCGGTTCACGCGGAAGTCGTGCAGCAGCACGTTCAGGCGCTTCGATTCGGGAATGAACACGGCCGGGCGCAGCATCCCGCGCACGTCGAACTCTTCTTCGGCGTAGAAGCGCAGCAGATCCTTCGCGAGCAGCACGCCGATCACGTTGTCGCGGTTTTCCTCGAACACCGGGTAGCGCGAGTGCGCCTTTTCGAGGACGAACGGGATGAAATCTTCGGGTTTGTCGGCGATGTTGATCGCGTCCATCTGCGCGCGCGGGACCATGATGTCGCGGGCGCACAGGTCGGATACCTGGAACACGCCTTCGATCATCGACAGCGAATCGGCGTCGATCAGGTTGCGTTCGTGGGCGTCCTGGAGGATTTCCAGCAGCTCGCCGCGGGATTCGGGCTCGGGCGAGATGAAGTCGGTCAGGCGCTCGAGGAGCGAGCGCTTTTCTTGCGGTTTGTCGGTTGGCTTACGACTGGGATACGAATCGTTCATGGTGGTGCGCCCGGGTCATGCCGGGGCGCGCTGTCACGGAGTAGGCAAGGATACACCAAGGGCACGACGCGACCGTGTCACCCCGGCCGCACGGCCAGGGTGAGCCCGCGCGGGCCCCGCTCGCGGACGGCCGCGCCGGGCGCGACAACGTCCTCGTGTCCATCCTATCTCAGAAAAGGGCGGCGGCGCACCCGCGGCAAAAAACGGGTGTGGAAAGGGCGGGCAGGCGCGACGCGGGAAGGCGACCGGCCGGCCGGTCGGTGCCGGCGGCAATCTGCCGCATGCGATCGCGCCAGGCGCGCGGCTCAGAACCGCATGCCGGCCGAGCAGCCGCCGGCTGCCCCGCCGTTGCTCGCGGCGCCGCCGCAGCCGAATATCCCGCAGCCGGACAGCGCGACGCTCGCGGCGACGAGCAGCGCGGCGAGCTTGCAGCGCGACCAGCGTGAAGGTTTCATCGGTAGCGTCCTTGTTCGAATGAGCGGGCGGCGCGGCTTCGCGTGGCGGCAAGCCGGGTGTCGCGTTGCGTCACCGGCATCGCGCGAGCAGCCCTTCCAGCGCGCGATCGGGAATGCCGCTCGCGCGCAGCGCGTCGACCGTGCGGCTTACGTAGTCGAGCGTCGTGCCGTAGCGGCCGGCCGCGCAACCGAACACTTCCTTCACGACGGGGTCGGACAGCTTGCCCGTATAGGTCGGCGCGTCGCGGCGCATCACGAACGCGAGCGCGTTCACGCGTTCGCCGTTCTCGAGCGAGCATGGCAGCCACGCGGGCCGGTACGAACCCATCGGCATCTCGCGCTTCCACAGCGTTTCGAGGTGCGGCTGCGCGGTCGGGCCCGCGAGCCGGAACGCGATGCCCGAGCACGAACCGCCGCGATCGAGCGCGAGCACGAGGCCCGGATGTTCAGGCGTGCCGCGGTTCACGCGCGACCACAGGTAGAGTCCGCGATGGTAGCCGTGCACCTTGCCGCGCACGGCGGCGACGGTCGGCAGCCCCGGGTTCCAGATCAGCGAGCCATAGCCGAACAGCCAGAGGTCCTGCCGGCCGTCCCAGTCGCGCATCGTGTGCGCGAGCGACGCCGCGAGCTCGTCTTCCGTCAGCAGCCGCCCGTCGCCGATCGACGGCGGGTAGGCGGGCGGGAGCATCGCGGCGTTGCGCATCGTGCGGCCGACTTACTGGTACGGATTCGGGAAGCCCAGCTTCGCGAGGATGTCGACTTCGAGCGCTTCCATTTCGGCCGCGTCCTCGTCGCTCGTCTCGTGGTCGTAGCCCTGCGCGTGCAGCGCGCCGTGCACCAGCAGGTGCGCGTAATGGGCCGTGAGCGGCTTGCCCTGGTCGTGCGCTTCCTTCTCGACGACCGGGCAGCACAGCACCAGGTCGCCGATCACGGTGCCGTCGGGCGCCGCGTCGTACGCGAAGGTCAGCACGTTGGTCGGGTAGTCCTTGTGGCGGTAGCCGGCGTTCAGCGTGCGGCCTTCGTTTTCGCCGACGAAGCGCACGGTGAGCTGCGCGCCGGCGAACAGCGCCGGCTCGATCCATTCGGCGATCAGCTTGCGCTTGGGCAGCGCCTTGCGCACGTCGCTCGTGATTTCGTCGCCGTACTGCACGGACAGGTCGAGTTCCGGCTCGCGCAATGCGTCTTCGATTTCATCTTCGCGCGGCGCGGGCTCGGCGCCCACGTGCAGCGTCACGCTGTCGTAGTGCTCGGGCTGCAGCGCGAGCTTCGCGCGCATCGCCGGGTCGTTGTGCTGCGCGACGATCGCGACGGCTGCTTCCCCCGAGCTGCCCGACAGGTCGAACATCAGGCTGCGGCCATCCGGGAAGTCGATTCGCAGCCCCTGCGCGTTGACGGTGCGGGCCTTGCCCTTCGCATCGAACAGCGAAAGACGGGGGGATTCGGGCGCGGCGGACTGGGCGCGCCCGGACTTGCGAGAACGGGAGGATTTCATGACGCGTGCGGCGATTGGGACGCGTTGAGGATACACCAAACGGCCGATCGCACCCGAATTCGCGCGGGTGAAAAAAAGCCCGGTGCGCCGTCTGGCGGGCCGGGCCGGGATGCCGGGGCAGCGCGCGGGCGCCGCCGGCCGGTCAGCCGTCCTGATGCTGCGCGTGGAATTCGTCGTACGCCTCGACGATGCGCGCGACGAGCGGATGGCGCACGACGTCCGCGCTCGTGAAGCGCGTGAGCGCGATGCCGCGCACGCCGCCGAGTACCTGCTGCGCCTCGACGAGGCCGCTCTTGTGGCCGCGCGGCAGGTCGACCTGGCTCGTGTCGCCGGTCACGACCGCCTTCGAGCCGAAGCCGATCCGCGTGAGGAACATCTTCATCTGCTCGGGCGTCGTGTTCTGCGCCTCGTCGAGGATGATGAACGCATGGTTCAGCGTGCGGCCGCGCATGTACGCGAGCGGCGCGATCTCGATCATCTGGCGCTCGAACATCTTCGCGGTCTTGTCGAAGCCGAGCAGGTCGTACAGCGCGTCGTACAGCGGACGCAGGTACGGGTCGACCTTCTGCGCGAGGTCGCCCGGCAGGAAGCCGAGCCGCTCGCCGGCCTCGACGGCCGGGCGCGTCAGCACGATCCGCTTGACCTGGTCGCGCTCGAGCGCGTCGACCGCGCACGCGACCGCGAGGTAGGTCTTGCCGGTGCCGGCCGGCCCGATGCCGAGCGTGACGTCGTGCGACAGGATCTGCTTCAGGTATTCGCGCTGCGCAGGCGTGCGGCCGCGCAGGTCGGCGCGCCGCGTGTAGAGCTTCGGTCCCTGCTCTTCGAGCGCCTCGTCGTCGAGCTGCACGACAGGCTCGTCGAACGGATGGTCGGGGTCGCCGCGGAAGCGCACGTCGAGCGTGTTCTCGCGGCCGTTGCCGGAGGTGTGGCGCACTTCGACCAGCGCGAGCTGGATGTCGTCGACCGACAGCGGATCGCGCGCACGGTTGTAGAAGTTGTCGAGCGCCGCGAGCGCGAGCTTGGCGCCGCGCCCGCGGATCGTGATCCGGTGGCCGCGCCGCGCGAGCGTGACGTCGAGTGCCTGTTCGATCTGCCGCAGGTTTTCGTCGAGCGGGCCGCAGAGATTGGCGAGGCGCGCGTTGTCGTCGCGCGGCGCGATGAATTCCAGGGGTTGGGCGGTCTTCAAAGTGGCGTCGGGCTCCGGTGATGCGTCGGTCAGTGGGTGGCCGCGCTCGCGTCGTCGCTGACGAGCACGAGCTCGCCGCGCAGCGAGTGCGGGTACGCATGGTTGATCTTCACGTCGATCATCTGGCCGATCAGGCGCGGGTGCGACGCGAGCGGCGCCGGGAAATTCACGACCCGGTTGTTCTCGGTGCGGCCCGCGAGTTCGTTCGGGTCCTTGCGCGACGGGCCCTCGACGAGGATCCGCTCGACCTTCCCGACCATCGACTGGCTGATGCGCGCGACGTTTTCCTCGATGGTCGCCTGCAGATGTTGCAGGCGTTTGAGCTTCACTTCGCGCGGCGTGTCGTCGTGCAGGTTCGCGGCCGGCGTGCCGGGGCGCGGGCTGTAGATGAACGAGAAGCTCGTGTCGTAGCTCATCTCGTGCACGAGCGCCATCATCTTGTCGAAATCCTCCTCGGTCTCGCCGGGGAAGCCGACGATCATGTCGGTCGACAGCGACAGGTCGGGGCGGATCGCACGCAGCTTGCGGATCACCGATTTGTACTCGAGCACCGTATAGCCGCGCTTCATCGCCATCAGGATGCGGTCGGAGCCGTGCTGGACGGGCAGGTGCAGGTGGCTCACGAGCTTCGGCACCTTCGCGTAGGTGTCGATCAGGCGCTGCGTGAATTCCTTCGGGTGCGACGTCGTGTAGCGGATCCGCTCGATGCCGGGGATGTCGGCGACGTATTCGATCAGCGTCGCGAAATCGGCGATCTCGGCCGCGCCGGCCGTCAGCGCGCCGCGATACGCGTTCACGTTCTGGCCGAGCAGCGTGACTTCGCGCACGCCCTGGTCGGCGAGGCCGGCCACTTCGGTCAGCACGTCGTCGAGCGGGCGCGACACTTCGTCGCCGCGCGTGTACGGCACCACGCAGTAGCTGCAGTACTTCGAGCAGCCTTCCATGATCGATACGAACGCGCTCGGCCCCTCGACGCGCGCGGGCGGCAGGTGGTCGAACTTCTCGATTTCGGGGAACGTGATGTCGACCTGCGCGCGGCCGCTCGCGCGGCGCGCGTCGATCATCTGCGGCAGGCGGTGCAGCGTCTGCGGGCCGAACACGAGGTCGACGTACGGCGCGCGCGACACGATCGACGCGCCTTCCTGGCTCGCGACGCAGCCGCCGACGCCGATCAGCAGGCCGGGCTTCGCTTCCTTCAGCTCGCGCACGCGGCCGAGATCGGAGAACACCTTCTCCTGCGCCTTTTCACGCACCGAGCACGTGTTGAACAGGATGATGTCCGCGTCTTCGGGCGTGTCGGTCTTCTCGAGGCCTTCGGCGGCATTGAGCACGTCCACCATCTTGTCCGAGTCGTACTCGTTCATCTGGCAGCCGAAGGTCTTTACGTAAACTTTCTTGGTCATGGGGATTCGCCGTTCGCAGTGGTTGACCTGGGGGCGTCGTCAAGAGTGAATCGGGACGGCCGTGCGCTGCACGCAGGTTGCGCGCATCAAGCATGAAAAGCCGTCGGGAAAGCCTTCCATTATAGCTTTTCACGCTGCCCCGGGCGGGCGGCGGGTTGCGGCCGCGCGACGTCGATCGCCGCGTTCCGACCCTTGAACGGCGGCGCGCTGGCTGGCCATCAGCGGCACGCGTTCAGCAGGTCGTCGAGCGCGGCTTCCTCTTGCGCGAAGCGTTCGGCGAGAAAGTCGAGCAGCACGCGTACGCGCGGCGCCATGTAGCGCTTGCTGTGGTAGATCGCATGAAGCGGCGCGTCCTGGTGCCTCCAGTCGGGCCGCAGCACGCGCAGCCGGCCCGCGCGGACGTCGTCGGCGATGTCCCACAGCGATTTCAGCGCAATGCCGTGGCCGCGCAGCGTCCATTCGCGCGTGAGGCCGCCGTCGTTGGTCTCGAACGCGGTCGCGACCGGCACCCGGTGGATCTGCACCTCGTCGCCGCGCGTGAAGTGCCAGACGCTCATCGGCCCGGACGCGATCGTGATCACGTTGCACGGAAAGCGGGCCAGATCGTGCGGGTCGGCCGGCATGCCGTGGCGCTCGACGAACGACGGCGCCGCGCACAGTACGCGCCGGTTCGTCGCGAGCCGGCGGGCGATCAGCGCGCCGTCGGGCGGCGCGGCGAAGCGGATCGCGAGGTCGATCTCGTCCTGCCACAGGTTCGACGACGAATCGGACGCCGTCAGCGAGAACGTGACGTCCGGATGGCGCGTCGTGAATTCGTCGAGCCAGTCGAGCAACTGGTTGCGGCCGAAATCGGACGTCGACGACAGCCGGACCTTGCCGCGGACGACGTTGCGGCCTTCCTGCAGCATCGCGTCCGCGTCGTCGAGCGCCTGCAGCGCCTGGCGGCAGCAGTTCAGGTACAGCCGGCCCTCGTCGGTGAGCCGCAACTGCCGCGTCGAGCGTTCGAAAAGCCGTGTAGCGGTCTTCGCCTCGAGCTTTGCGAGGCGCGCGCTCGCGGCGGCCGGCGTGAGGTTCAGCTTGCGCCCGGCCGCGGACAGGCTGCCCAGTTCCGCCGCCTCGACGAACAGCCGGATGTCGCCCAGTCGATCCATGCGATTTTCCAGAATCTTTTGAAAATGGTTCAAATGCCACGCCAATTATCAAATATAGGCGTCTTCGGGACAATGCGCGCACATCCCGCTTCTTGTGCGGTGCGGCACCGACCGGGCGCCGCGTCCGCCGCCTTCCGGAGAACGTCATGCCCATTCCGTTACTGGCGCTCGCGATCAGCGCGTTCGCCATCGGCACCACCGAATTCATCATCATGGGCCTGCTGCCCGAAGTCGCGCACGATCTCGCCGTGTCGCTGCCGTCGGCCGGCCTGCTCGTCACGGGTTACGCGCTAGGCGTCGCGGTCGGCGCGCCGCTGCTCGCGGTGCTGACGAGCCGCATGCCGCGCAAGGCCGCGCTGCAGTTGCTGATGGCGATCTTCATCGTCGGCAACGTGCTGTGCGCCACCGCGTCCGGCTACGCGATGCTGATGGTCGCGCGCGTCGTCACGTCGTTTGCGCACGGTTCGTTCTTCGGGATCGGCGCGGTGGTCGCCGCGTCGCTCGTGCCGGCCGACAAGCGGGCGAGCGCGATCGCGCTGATGTTCACGGGGCTCACGCTGTCGAATGTGCTCGGCGTGCCGTTCGGCACGTTCGTGGGCCAGTTGCTCGGCTGGCGCGCGTCGTTCTGGATCGTCGCCGCGCTCGGCGTGCTGGCGCTCGGCGGTGTCGCCGCGCTGGTGCCGAACCGCCACGACAGCGGGCCGGTCGGCCTGGGCCACGAGGTGCGCGTGCTGAAGGAGCCGCAGGTATGGCTCGCGCTGCTGATGACGGTGCTCGGCTTCGGCGGCGTGTTCGTCGTGTTCACGTATATCGCGCCGATTCTCGAGACCGTGTCGGGCTACGCGCCGCGCTCGGTCGCGCTGATCCTCGTGCTGTTCGGCGCGGGGCTGACGATCGGCAATACGATCGGGGGCAAGCTCGCCGACCGCGCGCTGATGCCGTCGCTGATCGCGATCCTCGTCGTGCTGATGGCGGTGATGGCCGTGTTCGCGAAGACGAGCCACCTGCCGGTCGCGGCCGCCGTCACCGTATTCGTGTGGGGGATCGCCGCGTTCGCGACGGTGCCGCCGCTGCAGGCGCGCGTGGTCGAGAAGGCCGCGAGCGCGCCGCATCTCGCGTCGACGCTCAATATCGGCGCGTTCAACGTCGGCAATGCGGGCGGCGCGTGGCTCGGCGGCCTCGCGCTGGAACACGGCTTCGCGCTCGATGCGCTGCCGTGGGTCGCCGTCGCGGTGACGTTCGCGGCGCTCGTCGTCACGTGGCTCGCAATGCGGCTCGACGCGCGGGCGCCGGCACGCGGTGCGGCGCCGGCGGCGTAATGAGTGGCGTAATGAGCGTCGCGATAGTGACGTGACAGCGACGCCATAGCGGCAGGAAAAGGTTCGCGAGAAACGCATTCCTCCGCGATGCTGATAACGGTGTGAAGATAACTTCGTTTGCCCGCGCAAGGTCGGGTGATAGCGTCTCGATACGCGCCGTTGCTGGCGCAACCCGATTCCGATCCCGGCTTACCCCATACGCAGGGCCGCGCAGCGGCCCGGAGGCAATGCTATGTCTTCACCCCTGGCGCTGGTGCGCGATGTGTCCTCCTTCGAGTCCGGCGATGCCGCCGACGCGCGGACGTCCGCGTCGCTCGACCTTCTCGAGCAGGTCGTCGGCGTGAACCTCGCGCGGTTGCGCGCCGAGCGGCAACTGTCGCTCGATGCGCTCGCGCGGCTGTCCGGCGTGTCGCGCGCGATGCTCGCGCAGATCGAGTCGGCGCGCAGCGTGCCGTCGATCAAGGTGCTCTGCAAGATCGCCGCGGCGCTGAAGGTGTCGGTCGCCGCATTCCTGCGCCGCCATGCGGTGAACGGTTTCGAGCACCTGGCGGCCGAGCGCGCGTCGCGCGTCGTCAGCTCGAACGGCCGTTTCTCGGCACGTGCGCTGTACCCGGAAGGCGAGCCGGCCGCGGCCGAGTTCCACGAGTTGCGGATCGCACCGCTGCATACGGAGCCCGGCACGCACCGCGCGCCCGGCACGACGGTCAACCTCGTCGTCAGCGAGGGCACGCTCGAAGTCAGCGTGCATGACCGCCGCCAGTTGCTCGCGACCGGCGACGCGATCGTGTTCGATGCCGACCAGCCGTACAGCCTGCGCAACCCGGGCGACAGCGAAGCGCGCGCGTTCCGCGTGACGGTGAGCCCCGAAGTGCCGCCGCGCTGGCTCGTGCCTGACGCGGCGCACGCGGCCGGCTGATCGTGCGGGCCGCACGGCGCGGTTGCCGTCCCCATATCGGGCGGGATCGCGGCGCGACCGTCGGCCGTTTGGACGATGCCGTTAGACGGAGTCGTCAGTAAGGTTTCAGGTGTGGTTCGCTGCGCGACGTGCGCGGCTGTTGTATGCTTGGCCCGCCGTTGATGGGCAGCCCCCATCCGGCAATCAGTGCGTCTTCAGGGCGGGGCGAGATTCCCCACCGGCGGTAGGCTGGCGTAAGCCGGCGAGCCCGCGAGCGCCCGCGCAACCGCGCGGGGTCAGCAGATCTGGTCGAATGCCAGAGCCGACGGTCACAGTCCGGATGAGAGAAGATGTGCAGATAGTCATGTCCGCCAGGGCCGCTTCGCGATGCGTGCGAAGCGGGTTGTCGTTCTGTCTGTTTGCAATGCCCTGAAACGTTTTTCGCCCAAATCGTATTTGCGAGGAGCGTTTCACATGTCCTTGATGTCCGTTTCGTCGGCACCCGCCGACGCCTTTGCCGATCTCCCGTTGCTGGATTCCGAACCGGTGCCGCCGCGCATTGCCGCTGCGCTCGAAGCGATGCGCGCAGGCCGCGCGGTCGTGCTGCAGGATGATCACGACCGCGAGAACGAGGCCGACCTGATCGTCGCCGCCGAGCGCATCACGCCCGAGACGATGGCGCTGCTGATCCGCGAGTGCAGCGGCATCGTGTGCCTGTGCCTGACCGACGACACGGTGCGCGCGCTCGAACTGCCGCCGATGGTGCAGACCAACGAGAGCCGCAACGGCACCGCGTTCACCGTCTCGATCGAGGCGCGCGAAGGCGTGCATACGGGCGTATCGGCGGCCGACCGCGTGACGACGATCCGCGCGGCGATCGCAGACAATGCGAAGCCGCACGACATCGTGCGTCCGGGCCACGTGTTTCCGTTGCGTGCGCAACCAGGCGGCGTGCTGGCGCGCCGCGGTCACACCGAAGGTACGGTCGACCTGTCGATCCTCGCGGGCCTGAAGCCGGCCGGCGTGCTGTGCGAGCTGATGAATCCGGACGGCACGATGACGCGCGGCGACGACGTCGAGCGTTTCGCGCAACAGCACGGGTTGCCGATGCTGACGATCGCGGAACTCGTCGAATTCCGCGAGGCGCTGGCGGCTGCGCGCGAGCGTTGCTGCGAACCGGCTTGAGGGTGGCATGAGCGGGCGCGTTCGCGCGCCCTTGACCTGGCGTGCGTGAACCATCACACGCCGGGTCGGCCTGACCCGGCCTGAATGAAAGTCAGGACTGCACGTCGCCGAATTCGCCGCGCATGCCGGCTTCGACGAGCGCCGGCAGTTCGTCCATCCTGCGCATGATTCGCGTGATGCCCATCGCGCGCAGCGCGTCCGCATAGTTGTCCGGGATGTGGCTCGCGCCGACGAATGCGATCGTCTTCATTCCTGCCGCGCGTGCGGCATTCAACCCCGATACGCTGTCCTCGACGACGATGCAGCGCGCCGGCGCCACGCCGAGCGTGTGCGCCGCATGCAGGTAGACGTCGGGGTAGGGCTTCGGCCGCGATACCTGCTCGGAACTGAACACGCGCTCGCCGAAGATCTCGGTGAGCGACGCGCGCTTCAGCGAGTTGCGCACGCGCACGAGCCGGCTGTTGGACACGACGGCGGCCGGCAGGCTGACCTTCAGCAGTGCGTCGCGCACGCCGGTGATCGGCGCGAGCGATTGCGCCAGCGCGATCTCGATGTTGTGCTCGACGGTCTCGATGAAGTTGGCCGGCATCTCGACCCCGAAGCGGGATTCGAGCCCCGACAGGAAACGCGACGTCTGCTGGCCGAACGCCGACTTCGCGGCGGCTTCGAAATCGATGTGCGGGAAGGTGGCGGTCAGCGTTTCAAGCAGTACGCGGTCGGCGATGACTTCGCTGTCGACGAGCACGCCGTCGCAGTCGCAGATGAGGTGATCGAGCATGATGGTGAAAAAGCGGGATATCGGCGACGCCGATCGATTCGCCATCATACGTGCTTTCGCGTGCTTGCCGCGCGACGTTTCGGCAAATTTGCCCGATGCGGCCGCGGCGTCGCAGCCCGTCGTACCGGTGTGTCGCCACCGATCGCGCGACGGCGGCGGCCCGCTTGCACGGGCCGCCATCGTTTGCGTCACATCTCGATCACGCGCCCCGTTTTCCACGACGTCATCGCGGCCTCGGCCAGCTCGAGCGCGGCGAGCCCGTCGTCGATCGTCGTCCTGACCGGCGTGCCGTCGCGCAGCGCGTCGACGAAGTGCGCGATCTCCGCCGCGTACGCATGCCGGTAGCGCTCGAGGAAGAACGGCTCCGGCACGTCCGTCGCGATGCCGCCGGCCAGCCACGCGCTCACCTCGGTCGGCCGCACGTTGCCGGCCTGCAGCATCCCGTTGCTGCCGAGCAGCTCGAAGCGCTGGTCGTAGCCGTAGGCCGCGCGGCGCGACGTGTTGATCTGGCACAGCAGCCCGCGCCGCGTGCGGATCGTCACCGCGGTCGAATCGATGTCGCCGGCATCGAGCACGGCCGGGTCGGTCAGGCAACTGCCGGTCGCGTGCAGCGTCTGCGCTTCGTCGCCGAGGATCCAGCGGAACACGTCGAAGTCGTGGATCAGCATGTCCTTGAAGATGCCGCCCGAGCTGCGGATGTAGTCGACGGGCGGCGCACCCGGGTCGCGGCTCGTGACGACCAGCATCTCCGGTGCGCCGATCTCGCCGCGCTCGACGCGTGCCTTCAGCGCGGCGAACGTCGGGTCGAAGCGGCGCTGGAAACCGATCATGCAGGTCACGCCGGTGCGCCGCACGACGTCCGCGCATTCGCGCGAGCGCTCGACGGTCAGGTCGACCGGCTTCTCGCAGAACACGGCCTTGCCTGCGTTCGCCGCCGCGACGATCAGGTCCGCATGCGTGTCGGTGCTCGACGCGATCACGACCGCCTGCACGGCCGCGTCGCCGAGCGCGCGCTCGATGTCGGTGACTTGCGCGCCGTGCGCGTGTGCAAGCGCTTCGGCCGACGGCGCTTGCCGGTCGATCACGTACTTCAGCTTCGCGCCCGGGTGGCGCGCCAGATTCGCCGCATGGATCTTGCCGATTCTTCCCGCGCCGAACAAAGCGAATTCGATCATCCTGTTTTCCTCTTCCGTTGAGTCCGTTGTCTTCCTGTCGGGCGTGCGCATATCGAGTGCTTTGCCGCACGCTTCGTCACGTTCACTAGTCGTCACGCCGGCCGTGCACGGCAGCGACGCTCAGCAATCCGCCAGTTCGCGCCGCACGTAGTCGATGCTCGCGCGCAGCCGGTCTTCGATGTCGTCGGCCTCGGCGATTTCGTTCGCGAACGGCTCGAACGAGAATGCGCCGCGGTAGCCGCGCGCGAGCAGTTCGCGCAACTGCCGGATGTTGCCGAGCCGGTCGGCGCCGCCGACCAGCACGCGATGGCCGTCGCGCATCCGGTCGACCGGCAGGTCGTCTTCGTCTACGCCCGAGATGTGCACGAGGCCCGTCAGGTTCGGGAAGAAGATGTCCTCGCCCGACAGGTGATGGTGGAACGTGTCGTGTACGAGCCGGAAAACCTGTTCGCCGGCCGCGTCGTAGATCCCTTTCACCGCATCCGACTTGCGGCGCAGCGCGCATTCCTCGAAACCGAGCGGCTCGATGAAGCCGAGCAGGCCGCGCGCTTCGAGGATCGGCCTGAGCGCCTTCAGCGCCTTCACGAGATCCGCATGGCGCACGTCCGCGCCGCGTGCGTCGCCGCGGCTGTTGGTCGGGCACAGCACCAGCGCGCGTGCGCCGCATTGCGCCGCGTAGTCGGCCAGCACGGTCGCTTCGTCCGCGCGCTCGGCGTTCCATTGCTCGAAGCGCTGCAGCGCGTTGATCGTCAGGATCGTCACGCCGCCGGCTTCGGCCGTCGCGCGCACGGCGGCGGCCGGCGTGCCGTCGGCGATCTCGACGCCGTCGAGGTCGTTGCGGATCTCGATCGTGTCGATGCCGAGGCGCCGGCACAGCGCGACATAGCGGTCGAGCGGCAGGCGCGGCGCGCTCATCCGGTTCAGCGAAAAGTGGAATGCTTGCGTCATCGTTCTGTCCTTGCGTGTCGAGTGGGGGCGGGGTGCGAATCAGGTGCCGGTGCGAGCGATGCCGCCGCCCGGCAGGTTTGCCGGCGGCGCGGCGAGTGCGTGCCACGTGTCGCGCAGCCAGTGTGCGCACGCGACGTTGTTGTCGAAGATCGAATAGCGTGCGCCGCCGCCGTAATCGGGAAACGGGATGAACTCGCAACTGATCTGTTCGAGCCGATTCGGCCGCGCGTGAACCTGCGATTGCAGCAACTGGCGCAGTGCGGCCTTCCACGTGTCGAGCGCCGCTGCGTGCCATTCGCCGTGCCAGGCGCCCGGTGCCGGCGCGACGAACGGATACTGGATGCCGCGGCCGGGCCTGCCGTCCGCGCGGCGCATCCAGCGGTTCTCGGGATTGTTCGGAATCACGCTGCGCGCATGCGCATGCCGGACCCAGCCGCGCGCGATCCAGTCGGCGTAGAAGGTTTCAGGCGACGCAGGGTCGAGCATCAGGCTGCCGTTGTCGGTCGATTCGCGAATGCCCGATGCGTCGAGTTCGGCGCGATTGCCGATCTTGAACAGCAGGTGCGAATGATCGAGCGTGATCCGGAACGGCGCACCGGCCTGCTCGACATGCTGCGCGACACGTGCGACGCGCGCGAAATCCTCGCTCCACATGTCGACGTGCACTTCGAGGCTCGGCAGGCAGCCGACCGGCTCGCCGCGTTCGTACATGCGCAGGTAGAAATCGGCGACTTCGCGGTCCGACAGCGGATGGCCGTCCGCGTGATGTGCGTAGAGCTGGCAGTTGAGCACCGTGCTGCCGAACCGCGCGCCGGCATCGATGATTTCGGCGACATGCGGTTCGTCATGGCCAGCACGCCAGATGCCGCCGATCACGCGAATCGGCAGCGCGTGGCGTTCGACCAGCGCGAAATACGGCGACAGATCCTCGCCGCGCTCCGGGTTCTTTTCGATGTAGTCGAACACGCCGGCGTCGGCGACCATCCGGAAGCGTTCGGCCGGCGCGGGCACCGGCAGGCCGTCGTGTTCGAGCACGCCGTCGAGGTTCACGCCGATGAGGATCGGTTCAGCCATCGTCTCCTGTCCGTTGTTGTCGTGGGGATGGCTGCTCAATGTACGGACGCGTCGCGCGGGCTGCATGACGAACGTTGACGAAAAATCGCCAATGCGACGGTCGATTTTTCCGCCTCGCGCGTGCGGCATGAGGCGCGGCGACATTCAGGGCTGCAGGTAGGCGCTCGTCCTCACGTTCGCCGCACAGAACACCCGGAATTCGACCGGGTCGCCGGGCGGCGGCTGTTCGACGATCCCGCACGCATGCAGCACGTGCTGCAGCGCGGAAATCGCCTGTCCGTCCGGATCCTGGTCGATCGCGAGATCCATCGCGCCGGCCTCGATGAAGCTGCGGTGCTCGTCGAGCATCTCGTGCCCGATCCAGACGATACGCCCGGCCGCGCCGGCCTTGCGCAGCGCCGCTTCGATGCCGGCCGAGCCGGCGCCGCTGTTGTAGATCGCGACCACGTCGTCGTGCGCCTGCAGTGCCTTCGTCACCGCGCGGTAGCAGCGGTCGTCCTGGTCGAGCGTCTCGACCGGTTCGGCGTCGCAGCGCAGCGCGGCGAACGCGTCGGCGAGCTGGTCGCGGCAGCCGGCCATCCGGTCGGCGTGCGCGCGGTAGCCCATGCGGCCGCCGAGCAGCAGCACGCGGCCGGGGCGTGCCGCCAGGCGGCCGACGTAGTAGCCGGCCGTGCGTCCGGCGCGGTAGTTGTCGATGCCTGCGTAGTGCACGCGGTCGATGCCGCCGATGTCGGTGACCATCGTGACGACGGTCTCGCCGCGCGCGATCGCGCCGGCCAGCGCGTCGCGCACGCGGGCCGTGTCGCGTGCCGTGACGATCAGCGCCGCGCGCCGGTATGCGGGCCGTTCGATCAGCGTGGCGGCGCGTTCGTCGTCCGCCGCGGGCAGGATCGTCCGGTGCACGACCACGCGCCGGTCGAGCATCTGCAGCGAGCGCTGCAGCGCCTGCTGCAGCCGCCGGAAGAACGGCGCGTCGGTGTCCGGCAGCAGCACGTCGACGTGGATCAGCCCGTGCCGCGTGTCGGGCAGCTGACGCGGCACGCCGAGCTGCCGCGCCGCCGCGACCACGCGTTCGCGCGCCTGCGCCGAGACGCTGCCGCGCTCGTTCAGCACGCGGTCGACGGTGGTCGTGCTGACGCCGGCGAGCGCCGCGATCTCGTCGAAGCGCGCGGTGCGCTTGCGCCAGCGCGGCCCGGATTCACCTGCCATGGTCGTCTCCATCGTCGTGGTCGCCATCATCGGGTGCGTGGCGCTGTCGGGAACGCTAAAACGATGGCGAAATTTCGTCAACGTTTCGATTGAGCGGGGGCGGCGGGGCGCCTAATTTTGATTCCATGCCGAAGCGCTTGCCGCGCTTCCCGCGCACAAGCAAACCAGGAGACACGAGTGGCCCATACCGACGACCAGGCGCACGATCGCACGGCGGCGCGCCGTCAGGAATACCGAATGATCGGCGGCGCCGGCGAGCGTGCGTGCGCGGCGGGGCTCGTCAATGCCGAGTGGTACCGGTGCGCGGTGCCGCGACCGCTGATGAAGCAGCTGATGCAGCGCGGCGACGCGCGTGCGATCCGCGACACGCTGATCTGGTACGCGGCGATCGCGGCCAGCGGCGCGCTCGCGTGGCTTGCGTGGCGCGCGCATTCGGCGTGGGCCATTCCCGCGTTCTTCGTGTACGGCACGCTCTACTGCAGCCCGGCCGACTCGCGCTGGCACGAATGCGGGCACGGCACCGCGTTCCGCACGCGCTGGATGAACGACGCGCTGTACCAGGTCGCGTCGTTCCAGGTGTTCCGCCGCGCGACGGCGTGGCGCTGGAGCCATGCGCGCCATCACACCGACACGCTGGTCGTCGGGCGCGATCCGGAAATCGCCGCGCCGAAGCCGACCGACTGGCTCGCGCTCGCGCTGAACGTCGTCGCGCTGAAGCATGTGGCCGGCGAGCTGCGCAAGATGATCGCGGCCGCGTTCACCGGCCGGCTCGACGACGACGAGCGCACCTACGTGCCCGAATCGGAATGGCCGAAGGTCGTGCGCGAGTCGCGCATCCATCTGGCGGTCTATGCGCTCGTGGCCGGTGCGTCGCTGTACCGGCACACGCTCCTGCCGCTGCTCTACATCGGGCTGCCGAGCCTCTACGGCGCGTGGCTGTACGTGTACTTCGGCCTCACGCAGCACGCGGGCATGCCCGAGAACGTGCTCGATCACCGGCGTAATTGCCGCACCGTGATGATGAATCCCGTGTTCCGCTTCCTGTACTGGAACATGAACTACCACGTCGAGCACCACATGTTCCCGATGGTGCCGTTCCACGCGCTGCCGAAACTGCACGAAGCCGTCAGGGCCGACATGCCGCCGCCGTACCGCAGCACGCTCGCCGCGTATGCGGAGATCGTGCCGGCGCTGGTCCGGCAGACGCGCGACCCGTCCCATCACGTCGTGCGGCCCGTGCCGGACACGACGCGCGCGTGACCGCCATCGAACCACCCAATCACGGAGACACGCATCATGACGCAATGGATCGACACCGGCGCGCTCGACGACATCGACGACGAAGACGTCGCGCGCTTCGACCACGCAGGCCGCACGTACGCGATCTACCGGATCGACGGCGAGGTTTATGCAAGCGACGGCCTGTGCACGCACGAGCGCGTGCATCTCGCGGACGGGCTCGTGATGGGCCATGTGATCGAATGCCCGAAGCACAACGGGCGCTTCGACGTGCGCGACGGCCGGCCGCTGTCCGCACCCGCGTGCGAGAAGCTGCGCACCTACCGCGCGAAGATCGAAGGCGGCCGGATCCTGATCGAGGTGTGACGCGATGGCGAACGAGCGTGTGATGGCGATCGTCGGTGCGGGCCATGCGGGCGGCCGCGCGGCGCAGGTGCTGCGCGAGTCGGGCTGGCGCGGGCGCATCGTGCTGATCGGCGCGGAGGCGCACCTGCCGTACGAGCGGCCGCCGTTGTCGAAGGGCGTGCTGACGGGCGAGTGCAGCACGGCGCAGTGCCGGTTGCGCGAGCCGCACGCATGGGCGGCCGACGGCATCGAGCCGATCGTCGCGACGGTCGAGCGCATCGATCCGCACGCACGCGAAGTGCACGTGTCCGGCGCTCGGGTGTTCGGCTACGACGCGCTGCTGCTCGCGACCGGCGCTCGCGCACGCCGCCTCGCGATTCCGGGCGCGGCGCTCGACGGCGTGTTTGCATTGCGCACGCTCGACGACGCGGCGGCGCTCGGTGCGCGGCTCGTGCCCGACGCGCGGATCGTGCTGATCGGCGGCGGCTTCATCGGTCTCGAAGTCGCGGCGTCGGCGCGGCTGCGTGGCTGTCGCGTAACTGTGCTCGACGCCGCGCCGCGCGTGCTCGGGCGAGCGGTGCCGGAGACGATCGCGGCGCGCGTGCAGGCGCTTCACGAGGAGCAGGGCGTGGCGATCCGCGTGAACCGGAAGCCCGTTGCGATCGAGCGGACCTCGAGCGGCGCGCTGGCCGTCATGCTAGACGACGGCGGCACGCTGATCGCCGATACGGTCGTGGCCGGCATCGGTATCGAACCGTCCGACGAACTGGCACGCGACGCGGGCCTCGCGGTCGATCGCGGCATCGTCGTGAACGCGCGGCTGGAGACGTCGGCGCGCGGCATCTATGCGGCCGGCGACGTCGCGGTGTTTCCGAGTGCGTTGTCGGGGCGACCGGTCCGGCAGGAGACGTGGCACGGCGCGGAGACCCAGGCGCACGCCGCCGCGCGCAACATGCTCGGCGCCGACGACCCATACCGCGAGATACCGTGGTTCTGGTCGGATCAGTACGACGCGCAGTTGCAGGTGGCCGGGGAGCCGGCGCTCGGCGAGCGGGCGGTCGCGCGCCGGCTCGATGGCGACGCCGAAATCCATTTCCATTTCGACGGTGGCGGACGGCTCGTCGCGGCGAGCGGCTTCGGCCGCGCGTCCGGATTCGTCAAGGAGATGAAGCTGGCGAGGCGGCTGGTCGAATGCGGTGCCGTGGTGGTGCCCGCGATGGTCGCCGATGCGAACGTGAAACTGAAGTCGCTGTTGTCGACAGCCGGCGCGTAGGCGGGTAGGCGCAACGCCCGATGAAAAACAGCCCGCGGCCTTTCGGCACGCGGGCTGTATTGCTTCGTCGATGCGGCGGGCCGCGTCAGTGCGGCACGTGCAGTTGCAGATAGAGCACGGCTGCGAGCGAGCCGCCGATCAGCGGGCCGACCACCGGAATCCACGCATAGCGCCAGTCGCTGTCGCGCTTGCCGGGAATCGGCAGCAGTGCATGCATGAGGCGCGGCCCGAGGTCGCGCGCGGGGCTCATCGCGTAGCCGGTCGGGCCGCCGAGGGAGATGCCGATGCCGAGCACGAGCAGGCCGACGGGCAGCGCGTCGAGCGCGCCGAGGCCGACCTGCGGCGACGCGAGATACAGCACGCCGAGGATCAGCACGAACGTGCAGATCGCCTCGGTCAGCACGTTGTGCCGGACGCTGCGGATCGCGGGCGCCGTGCAGAACACCGCGAGCTTCAGGTCCGCATCGGCTTCCTTCGCGAAGTGCTGGCGATACGTGAGCCATACGAGCAGCGCGCCCGCCATCCCGCCGAGCATCTGCGCGAGGATATAGCCGCCGACCTTCGACCACGCGAACTTGCCCGCGAGCGCGAGGCTGATCGTCACGATCGGGTTCAGGTGCGCGCCGCTGAACGATGCGGTCACGTAGACGGCGACGAATACGGCCATCGCCCAGCCCCACACGATCACGATCAGGTCCGCGCCCTTGCCCTTGGTCTTCGCAAGCAGCACGTTTGCAACCGCGCCGTTGCCGAGCAGCACGAGGATCGCTGTGCCGATGAATTCTGCAATATAAGGTGACATGGTTGTCTCTCGAATGTCGCGGCGGACTCGCGCGCTGCGCGGTCCGCCGGTGTTGTTGTATTTCGTCCGGAGGGCTGACGATTACTGGGTGTCGTCGGCCCACGACTTCGCGGCGCGCACCGCACGCTGCCAGCCGGCCATGCAGCGTTCGACCTGCTCCTTCGGCATCGACGGCGAGAAGCGGCGGTCGAGCTGCCACTGGTCGCGCACTTCGTCGAGGTTCTTCCAGTAGCCGATCGCGAGGCCAGCGAGGTAGGCCGCGCCGAGCGCGGTCGTCTCGGTGATCTGCGGACGCACCGCGTCGACGCCGAGCAAGTCGGCCTGGAACTGCATCAGCAGGTCGTTCGCGCTCGCGCCGCCGTCGACGCGCAGCTCGCCGATGCTGATGCCCGAATCGGCTTCCATCGCGGCCAGCACGTCGAGCGACTGGTAAGCGATCGCATCGAGCGCCGCGCGCGCGAGGTGCGCGGACGTCGTGCCGCGCGTGACGCCGAACACCGAACCGCGCGCCCGCGCGTTCCAGTGCGGTGCGCCGAGGCCGGCGAACGCAGGCACGAGATAGACGCCGTCGGTGTGCGGCACGCTCGCGGCGAGCGCTTCGATTTCCGCGGCCGTCTTGATGATGCCGACGCCGTCGCGAAGCCACTGCACCACTGCGCCCGCGATGAAGATGCTGCCTTCGAACGCGTACTGCACGTCGTCGCCGATCTGCCATGCGATCGTCGTGACGAGGTTGTTCTTCGACTCGATCGGCTTGTTGCCGGTGTTCATCATCAGGAAGCAACCGGTGCCGTAGGTGTTCTTCACCATGCCCGACGTGGTGCACATCTGGCCGAACAGCGCGGCCTGCTGGTCGCCCGCGATGCCCGCGAGCGGGATCTTCGATGCGAACACGGTCGTCTTCGTGTAGCCGTAGATTTCCGACGACGCCTTCACTTCCGGCAGCATGCTGCGCGGGATGTCGAGCAGTTCGAGCAGCTCGTTGTCCCACTCGCGCGTATGGATGTTGAACAGCATCGTGCGCGATGCGTTCGTCACGTCGGTCACATGCAGTTCGTGCTTCGTGAAGTTCCACACGAGCCAGCTGTCGACGGTGCCGAATGCGAGCTTGCCCTGGCGTGCCTTGTCGCGCGCGCCCGGTACGTTGTCGAGGATCCAGCGGATCTTCGTCGCGGAGAAGTACGAGTCGATCGGCAGGCCGGTCTTCGCGCGCACCTTCGCTTCGAGACCCTGCTGCTTCAGCGAGTCGCAGAAATCGGCCGTGCGGCGATCCTGCCAGACGATCGCGTTGTAGACGGGCTGGCCCGTCTCGCGATCCCAGACGATCGTCGTCTCGCGCTGGTTGGTGATGCCGATCGCTGCGATCGACGTACCGTTCAGGCCCGTGCGCGTGACGGCTTCCGCGGCGACGCCGGCTTGCGTCGACCAGATTTCCTGCGGGTCGTGCTCGACCCAGCCGGGTTGCGGGTAGATCTGCTCGAATTCCTTCTGCGCGATCGACACGATATTGCCCTGGCGATCGAACAGCATCGCGCGGGAACTTGTGGTGCCCTGGTCAAGCGCGAGGATGTACTGTTCCTGCATGTCTCTCATCTCCATCCGTGGATTGGCTTAGTTGTGATGCGCGCCGCATGTGGAGCGGCGCGTCGGTGAGTCAACGTCGGTAAGACAACTGCAACTGCATTCGGATCAGGCGTGCGGCGCGTGCGCGGCGGCGAACCACGCGTCGACCGCGGCCGTCACGGCATCGAGCGTGCCCGGCGTGACGTGCAGGCCGAGCTTCGAGCGGCGCCACAGCACGTCCTGCGCGCAGGTCGCCCATTCGGCGTCGCGCAGGTAGCGCAGTTCGGCGTCGTGGATGCCCGGCGCGATTTCGGTGCCGAGATCGGCGAGCGACTTCGCGCCATCGACCACGCGTTCCGCGCGCGTGCCGTAGGCGCGCGCATAACGACGGGCGAGTGCGGCCGGCAGCCACGGATGACGTTTCGCGAACGTGTCGGCGAACACGTCGAACTTTGCGTTCGCGATGTCGCCGCCCGGCAGCGCGACGCCGGCCGTCCAGGTTGTCGCGTCGTTGCCGAGCGCGCGGCACAGCATGTCGCCGGCTTCTTCCGCGAGCTTGCGGAACGTCGTGATCTTGCCGCCGAACACCGACAGCAGCGGCGCGCCGGCGCCGTCGTCCAGCTCGAGGCGGTAGTCGCGCGTGACGGCCGATGCGTTCGCCGCGTTCTCGTCTTCCAGCAGCGGGCGCACGCCCGAATAGGTCCAGTGAACGTCGGCCGGCGAGATCTTGCGCTTGAAGTAGCGGTTGATCGAATCGCACAGGTACTGCGTCTCGTCGCGATCGATCGCGACCTTCGCGGGATCGTTCGTGTATTCGACGTCGGTCGTGCCGATCAGCGTGAAGTCGTGTTCGTACGGAATCGCGAAGATGATCCGCTTGTCCGGGTTCTGGAAGATGTACGCGTGATCGTGATCGAACAGGCGGCGCGTGATGATGTGGCTGCCCTTCACGAGCCGCACGCTGTGCTGCGCGCCGCGGCCGAGCGCGCCGTGCAGCACGTCACCGACCCACGGGCCGGCCGCGTTCGCGATCGCGCGCGCATGCACGACGCGGATCGAACCGTCGGCGTGCTGCAGCCGCGCTTCCCATTCGTCGCCGCGGCGTTCGGCGGATACCAGCTTAGTGCGCGTGAGGATCTCGGCGCCGCGCTCCTTCGCATCCATTGCGTTCAGCACCACGAGGCGCGCGTCGTCGACCCAGCCGTCCGAATACACGAAGCCGCGCTTGATCGAGTCGATCAGCGGCGCGCCGGCCGCATGGCGGCGCATGTCGATGCCGCGCGAGCCGGGCAGCAATTCGCGTTTCGCGAGGTGATCGTAGAGGAACAGGCCGATGCGGATCAGCCAGGCCGGCCGCAGGTTCGGCATGTGCGGCATCACGAAGCGCAGCGGCCACATGATGTGCGGCGCCGCGCGCAGCAGCGTCTCGCGCTCCTGCAGCGCCTTGCGTACGAGCCCGAACTCGTTGTACTCGAGATAGCGCAGGCCGCCGTGAATCAGCTTCGTGCTGGACGACGACGTGTGCGACGCGAGATCGTCCTGCTCGCAGAGCATGACCGACAGGCCACGGCCGGCCGCATCGCGCGCGATCCCCGCGCCGTTGATGCCGCCGCCGACGACGAGCAGATCGTAGCGATTCGGTTGGGTCACCTGCTGTCCTTATCGTCTGATGGAAATGGTTGAACACAAAATGTTCGAATTCGAAATTTAACGAACGAAATCGAAAAAGTAAAGTTCGATAAAGCGGGGCCAGTAGCGCGCGACGAGATCCCGGACGATACTGGCGAAATCGACCGTTTCGCGAGGTGAATCATGCGTATTGGGATGTGGGCCGGCTTATGCGCCGTCCTTCTGGCGGGGTGCAGCGCCGGCACGCCGCCGCTCGCCGGCAACTGGCGGGCGCCGTCGTTCGCCGACCTGCAGGCGTCGTGCGGCGGCACCGCGCGCGACTGGGGCGCGGATGCGCAGCCGGTCTACTCGACGCTGTACGACGCGTACGTGGCGAAACGGTATCGCGGGCTGACCGAAGCGAACTATTGCACGTTCGTAAACGAACTTTCGACGCACTATGCGGCGCCCGACGCGGCGGCGCGCGCCGGCTGGATCGCGTATTTCAACGGTGCGCGCGCGCAGGCCATCAGTTGGCGGGCGGCGGTCGATCCGACGCTGCGCGGCGGCTGAAGCCGGCTGCGGCGAACGGACGGGGAAGCGAAAACGACCGTGCGGCCGGGAGTCCGGCCGCACGGTCAGGTCAGGAACAACGGGCCGGGAATCCGGCCGCGCGGTCAGGTCAGGAACAACGGGGCTTCAGGAATAGCGGTACTTGATGGATCGCAGTGCGGCGTCGCCGGTCTCGGTCACGCAGTATTTGCGCCCCGAGCCGAGCCCTTCCAGGCGGACGAGCTGCTGTTCGAGCAGGATGTCCAGTTCATCCCGATCCATATCGCGCTGGTCAGGCGCGTCCTTCACAAGCAATAGCGTGGCGAATTCATGCGGACTCAGCATCGTTCTCTCCATGGCATCCGGTCTGCCCGCGCGGCCGGCGCAAACGCCGACGCACGATACCCCGGGGGGTATGGCTTGGGGGGAAAGCTGTATTCGCCGGCCCTGAAGTGTTCGCTCACGCCCTGGCACAGGCGGTCGGGCAAACGGACCGGGGAACTGGAGTCTAGTCGAGCACGCAGGCAACGACAAATCGTGCCCCGTTAATTTTCCGTTTGACAGAAGAATGCACCGCAAGCGGTCCGCTCGCGGCGCCAACTTCTTGATTTCACTTGAAGTTTCGGGTGCGGTGCAGCATCGCTGCCGTCATTCCGCGACGTACACCTGGGTGCCGGCGGCCGCCACCGTGTCGGCCATCTCCGGCGGCAGCGGCTTGTCGGTGAAGAGCGCGTGCACCTGGCTCAGGTGGCCCTGGCGCACCAGCGCCGGGCGGCCGACCTTCGAATGGTCGGCCACGAGGTAGACCGTGCGCGCATGCTGCATGATCGCCTCGGCGACGCGCACCTCGCGCGTGTCGAAGTCGCGCAGCGTGCCGTCGGCCTCGATCGCCGACGTGCCGATGATCGCGTAGTCGACCTTGAACTGGCGGATGAAGTCGATCGCGAGCTCGCCGACGATGCCCTTGTCCCACGGCCGCACGATGCCGCCCGTGATCAGCACTTCGCAGTCGGGGTAGCCGCTCATCATCGACGCGACGTTCAGGTTGTTCGTGATCACGTGCAGCCCGTGGTGGCGGTTCAGTGCGCGCGCGACTTCCTCGGTCGTCGTGCCGAGGTTGATGAACAGCGACGCCTGGTCGGGGATGTGCGACGCCGCGAGCGCCGCGATGCGCCGCTTCTCGTCGTGGAACATCCGCTGGCGCGCCGTGTACGACACGTTCTCCGAGCTGGTCGGCAGGCTCGCGCCGCCGTGGTAGCGGCGCAGCAGGTTCAGGTCGGCGAGCCAGTTCACGTCGCGGCGGATCGTCTGCGGCGTCACTGCGAAGTGCGCGGCGAGATCGTCGACGGTCACGAAGCCGTCGCGCTGCACCCATTCGAGCAGTTCCTGCTGGCGCGCGTTGAGGGTGAGGCGGGGATCTCGGGTCATGGCTCGATGGTCGTGTCGTGAGACGGAGCGGGTATTGTAAGGGCGGCAACGGCGTTCGGCCGGCCTGGCCGGCACGGTCGCCTGGAATTCATGCGGAAATCGCATGGATTCATGTGACAAATGAATTTGTACGATTGCGCTGATCGCGCTGCAATGGCGGACTGCCTGCGCAAGCGGGCGCGCGTTCATTTCAGCTTTCGACGAGGTGGCACCGATGACTGGCTTCAACTGGCACAACCCGTATCCGACGACCCGCATCCCGGTATTCGCGCGCAACGTCGTGTCGACGTCGCACCCGCTCGCCGCGCAGGCCGGGCTGCGGATGCTGTGGAAAGGCGGCAACGCGGTCGACGCGGCGCTGGCCGCCGCGGCCGCGATCACCGTCGTCGAACCCGTGTCGTGCGGGCTCGGCGGCGACGCATTCGCGCTCGTATGGGACGGCGAGCGGCTGTCCGGGCTGAACGCGTCGGGCGTCGCGCCGGCCGCGTGGAACGTCGACTATTTCCGCAAGCGCCACGGCGAGGACGCGCACGGCATCGCGAACAAGCCGACGCGCGGCTGGGATACCGTCACCGTGCCGGGCGTGATCGCGGGCTGGGAAGCGCTGCACGCGAAGTTCGGCTCGCTGCCGTTCGCGGACCTGCTCGAGCCGGCGATCGAGATCGCGGAGCGCGGTTATGCGGTGCCGCCGATCGTCGCGCACAAGTGGGCGGCGGCGGTGCCCGCGCTGCAGGGCCTGCCGGGCTTCGCGGAGACCTTCATGCCGCGCGGCCGCGCACCGCTCGTCGGCGAACGCATGTGCCTGCCGGGCCATGCGCAGACGCTGCGCACGCTCGCGAAGGACGGCGCCCGTGCGTTCTATGAAGGCGCGCTCGCCGAGCGCATCGCGGCGTTCGCCCGCGAAGGCGGCGGCGCGCTGACCGAAGCCGACCTGCGCGCATACCGGCCGGAATGGGTCGAGCCGATCGGCAAGCGCTTCGGCCGTCACACGATTCACGAGATCCCGCCGAACGGGCAGGGCATCGCCGCGCTGATCGCGCTCGGGATCGCCGAGCATGCGGGCGTGACCGAGTGGCCGGTCGATTCGGTCGACTCGCAGCATCTGCAGATCGAGGCGATGAAGCTCGCATTCGCGGATGTCTATCGTTACGTCGCCGATCCGCGCGCGATGGAAGTCACGCCCGAGCAGATGCTCGACGATGCGTATCTCGCCGAACGCGCGAAGCAGATCGATCCCGCGCGTGCGACGCACTTCGGCGCGGGCCGTCCGCATTCGGGCGGCACGATCTACCTGTCGGCGGCCGACGAGCGCGGGATGATGGTGAGCTTCATCCAGTCGAACTACATGGGCTTCGGTTCGGGGCTCGTGGTGCCCGGCACCGGCATTGCGCTGCAGAACCGCGGGCACGGCTTCTCGATGGATCCGGCTTCGCCGAACGTCGTCGCGGGCGGCAAGCGGCCGTTCCACACGATCATCCCGGCGTTCGTCACCGAGGAGGTCGACGGCCGCACCGAGGCCGTGATGAGCTTCGGCGTGATGGGCGGCGACATGCAGCCGCAGGGCCACCTGCAGACCGTCGTGCGGATGCTCGGCTACGGGCAGCAGCCGCAGGCCGCATGCGATGCGCCGCGCTGGAAGGTCAACCGCGACTTCACGCTCGACGTCGAAGCGACGATGAATCGCGCGACCGTCGACGCGCTGGCCGCACGCGGCCATACGATCAAGTCGATCGACGATCCTTACATGGATTTCGGTTCGGGGCAGTTCATCTGGCGTCTCGATCGCGACGATCGCGAGCGCGGTTACGTCGCCGCGAGCGACAGCCGGCGCGACGGTCTGGCGGCCGGTTTCTGACGGTTCGCCTCCATTCCATGCGCTCGACGGGCGGCCGAACGGCCGCCCTTTTCGTTTGGTGCGGCCCGTACCATCGCACGGCTGCAAGCGGTTCGAAGGACTCGTCTAACGAACGGCAACAGACCGCGTGGAACTGCGCTTGCCGGCCATGGTCAGTCCTCTGGAGCACGAACATCAAAGTCCGGCTAAGATGCCAGGATGGTTCGGCCGGACCGACTCACTATAAACGCAAGTAAAACGCCGCCTGCGGGACGGCTGGCGCCTGTGCCGAAGGCATGGGCCGGCCCCCGTGCGACGACTGGGAGCGCACCACCATGGACACCAAAACGACGCATGTGATGCCGTGGCGAATCGAGGACATCGACCTGAACCGGATCGATCGTCAGCGTGCCGCCGCGAACGAGGATCTGCTGCTGCTGCTGTGCGCGTCGTCGTTCATCGAAAGCGGCTCGGATCTCTACACGAGCAATCTGAGCCAGTTCTTCAACGACGATCCGGAAGTCTCCGCATGGCTCAACAATGCATGGGAGCACGAAGAATTGCAGCACGGCCGCGCGCTGAAGGCGTACATCGCGCACGTGTGGCCCGAGTTCGACTGGGATACCGCGTTCGCGAATTTCTTCGCCGAGTATTCGAAGACCTGCAAGGTCGAGGCATTCGAGAAGACCCGCGCGCTCGAGATGGTCGCGCGCTGCGTCGTCGAGACGGGTACGGCCACGCTCTACCGCGCGATCAACGAATGCTCCGACGAGCCCGTGCTGAAGGAAATCACCGACCACATCCGCACGGACGAAGTGCGTCACTACAAGCACTTCTTCAAATTCTTCAAGAAGTACAACCAGCTCGAAGGCAATGGCCGGCTCGCGGTGCTCGGCGCGCTGGCGCGCCGCGTGATGGAAATCAAGAACGAGGATTCCGAGATCGCGCTGCGCCACGTGTTCGCGGTCCGCTATCCGGATCGCGTCGGCGACAGCCAGTACAACCGCGAGCGCGCCGCGCGCATCAGTACGCTCGTGCGGCGCAACCTGTCGGCCGACATGTGCGTGAAGATGCTGCTCAAGCCGCTCGACCTGCCCGCGAAGATCCAGCCGGGCGTCCACTATCCGCTCACGAAGATCACGCGGCACGTATTCCTGCGCTGATCGCCGCGGCCCGGCCGGTCGCGCGTATGCTTGCCGCATCGTCTCCGATCCGCACCAGGGCCACGCCACCATGACCGATACCCATCGCCACGCGCTCGAACAATGGACGTTCGACGCGTGGCCGCCGGCCGTCGTATCGCTGTTCGACGGCACCGCGCTCGAGCGTCATGCCGATATCGCCGCATCGCTGATCGTCGCGACCGACGACGGCCAGTTGCGCACGACGCTGCTCGGCGTCGGCGAGATCTATGCGCACGATGCGCGCACGCTGCTGCTGGCGCTATGGCCGCAATCGCGTGCGGCGCGCGCGCTCGCGCAACGGCGCACGGCCGCGCTGACGCTCGTCGCGGACGGCGCGTTCTTTCAGGCGCAATTGAGGATCGAGCCGCTCGAAGGCGACTTCGGCGGACTGGCCGGATTCGCTGCGACGATCGCGCACGGCGATGCGCAGCGGGTCGGTTATGCGCGTCTCGCGACAGGCGTCACGTTCACGCTGGAGGGGGAGCGCGCCGCGGTGCTCGCGCGCTGGCAACGCCAGGTCGAGCACCTGCGGCGCGCGGCCGCGCGGCTTCAGTGACCGCGCTGGCCGCTGCGCGACGAACGATTGCGGTTCGGGTGCGCGGCGTTGCCGCTCGCCGGGCGCGCGCTGTTGCCGCCGCCCGCCGGGCGTCCGCCGCTGCCGCCGGCGCCGCCTTGCGTGCGCGGCTTCGCGGCCTTCGGCTGCGCCGCTTTCGGTTGCGCGTTGCCTTCGCGTTTCGCGGCCGGCTGGCCTGAGCCGCCCGCGCGCGGCTGGCGATTGCCGCCGCCACCGCCACCGCCACCGCCACCGCCACCACTGCGCGGCTGTTGCTGCCCGCGGCGCTGCTGGATCGGCTCCGGCTTCGCATTCGGATCGGGTTCGAAGCCCGCGATCACTTCCTGCGGAATCTCGCGCTTGATCAGCCGCTCGATGTCGCGCAGCAGCAGCTTCTCGTCGACGCACACGAGCGACACGGCTTCGCCGGTCGCGCCCGCGCGGCCCGTGCGGCCGATCCGGTGCACGTAATCCTCGGGCACGTTCGGCAGGTCGAAGTTGACGACGTGCGGCAACTGGTCGATGTCGATCCCGCGCGCGGCGATATCGGTCGCGACGAGCACCTGCAGCGTGCTGTTCTTGAACTCCGCGAGCGCGCGCGTGCGTGCCGACTGGCTCTTGTTGCCGTGGATCGCCATCGCGCTGATGCCGTCCTTCGTCAACTGTTCGGCGAGCCGGTTCGCGCCGTGCTTGGTGCGCGTGAACACGAGCACCTGGAACCAGTTGTGTTCGCGGATCAGGTGCGTGAGCAGCTCGCGCTTGCGGTCGCGGTCGACCGGGTGGATCTTCTGCGCGACGCTCTCGGCGGTCGTGTTGCGGCGCGCGACTTCGATCAGCGCGGGCGAGTCGAGCAGGCTGTCGGCGAGCGCCTTGATCTCGTCGGAGAAGGTCGCCGAGAACAGCAGGTTCTGGCGCTGCGGCGGCAGCTTCGCGAGCACGCGCTTGATGTCGTGGATGAAGCCCATGTCGAGCATCCGGTCGGCTTCGTCGAGCACGAGGATGTCGAGATCCGACAGGTCGATCGTCTTCTGCTGCATGTGGTCGAGCAGGCGCCCCGGCGTCGCGACGACGATGTCGACACCGCGCTTGAGCGCATCGATCTGCGGATTGATGCTGACGCCGCCGAACATCACGGTCGAGCGCAGCTTCAGGTACTTGCTGTAGGCGCGGACGCTTTCCTCGACCTGGGCGGCGAGTTCGCGCGTCGGCGTGAGGATCAGCGCGCGCACCGCGCGCTTCGCGCCGCGATGCTCGGCATAGAACGTATGCAGGCGCTGCAGGATCGGCAGCGTGAAGCCGGCGGTCTTGCCGGTGCCCGTTTGTGCGCCGGCGAGCAGGTCGCCGCCGCCGAGGACGGCAGGGATCGCCTGCTGCTGGATCGGAGTCGGCGACGTGTAGCCGAGCTCGTTGACCGCCTTGACCAGCGGTTCGGCCAGGCCGAGAGATTCGAAAGACATAGATACCACTCTTGAGTTTTATGATCGGCGACACCTCGCGCGGCCCGCGCGGGGACTGGCGTCGCAAAAAGCAAAGGGGCGCGGCTGCGGTTTCCCGCAGCCGCGCCCCGTTTGCGTCACGCGTTATTTAGTCAAGCGGCGCGGAACGCAGGTCACTCACCTGTTGTGGCGAGATCGGCGTACCGTTGTTGCCCCACGACATCCGGATATACGTTACCACTGCTGCGACTTCCTGGTTCGACAGCGACTGCGCGAACGGCGGCATGCCGTACGGACGCGGGTTCTTGAACGTGCTCGGCGGATAGCCACCATTCAGCACCATGCGGATCGGGTTGACCGCCGATTCCATCATGATCGAGTGGTTGCCCGCGAGCGGCGGGTAGGCCGGCGGCTTGCCCGCGCCGGTTTCGGCGTGGCAGGTCGCGCAGTTGTCGGCGTAGATCTTCTTGCCCTGATCGAACAGCGCATTGCCGAACTGCTTCGACGGCTCGTACTGCATGTTCTTCGGCGCTTCGGCCTTCTGCGGGATCGACTTCAGGTACGTCGACATCGCGCGCGTATCTTCGTCGGTCATGTACTGCAGGCTGTTGTGGACCACGTCCGCCATCGGGCCGAATACCGCGCCCTTTTGCGACACGCCGGCCTGCAGCAGGTCGGACAGCTCCTGCACGTGCCAGTCGCCGAGGCCGAGTTCCTTGTCGTTCGTCAGCGACGGCGCATACCAGTTCTGCAGCGGGATCAGGCCGCCGGCGAACGCCGACGAGCTCACCGGGCCGCCCATCATGTTGATCGACGTGTGGCACATCGAGCAGTGGCCGAGGCCTTCGACGAGGTAGGCGCCGCGGTTCCATTCGACCGACTTCGTCGGATCCGGCTTGTACTCGCCTTCCTTGAAGAACAGCGTGCGCCAGCCGATCAGCAGGTTGCGGTTGTTGAACGGGAACTTCAGTTCGTGCGGACGGCTCGGCACCGACACCGGCGCGACCGAGCGCAGGTACGCGAAGATCGCGTCCGAATCCGCGCGCGTGACCTTCGTGTAGCTCGCGAACGGGAAGCCCGGGTAGAGCAGGCTGCCGTCCTTCGAGCGACCCGTGTGCATCGCGCGGTAGAAGTCGTCCGACGTCCACTTGCCGATGCCATCCTTGTCGTCCGGCGTGATGTTCGGCGTGTACATCGTGCCGAACGGCGTCGCCATCGGCAGGCCGCCCGCGAACGACTTGCCGCCGCGCACGGTGTGGCACGCAATACAGTCGCCGACGCGCGCGAGGTATTCGCCCTTCTTGATCAGCGCGGCCTGGTCGGCCGGCGTGGCCGCGACGGCGGCAGCGCCGTGCAGCGTGTCGTTGCCCGGCCACAGGACCGGCACGAGGGCGGCAGCCGCGACGATCGCGACAGCCGAGAGTGCAAACAGGGACTTGCGTTTCATTGTGTCTGTCTCCCTTGCCTTATTGCGGTTCGCTGCCGCAGGCGAGCGGAGTCTTCATCGAGCGCGCCGGGGCCGGCACGGGGTTGGCGGGCGCCGGTTGCGCGGCGAGCCATGCGGTCACGGCCGTCACGTCTTCGTCGGAAAGCTTCGCCGCGATGTCGTGCATGCAATCCGGTGCCTTCGCGTGGC
Source organism: Burkholderia pyrrocinia (assembly GCF_001028665.1). Taxonomy (NCBI): domain Bacteria; kingdom Pseudomonadati; phylum Pseudomonadota; class Betaproteobacteria; order Burkholderiales; family Burkholderiaceae; genus Burkholderia; species Burkholderia pyrrocinia. The sequence goes on along the minus strand of NZ_CP011503.1, from coordinate 724,177 downwards.
GGTTGCCCGAGCGCCAGGCGCCGAGCTGTGCGCTCAGGTAATCGGCGTGCAGGCCGACGAGGCCCGGGATCGCCGGCTGCATGCCGGTCAGCGTCGCGCCGTGGCAGGCCACGCAGGCCGGCAGCTTGCGGGACGGGTCGCCTTGCGTGACGAGCTGCTTGCCGCGCGCGAGCGTCGCGGCCGGCAGCGTCGGCTTCGCCGGCGTCGGGTACGGCGGGCGTTCGGCCGAGAAGTGCTCGGCGATTTCGCGCAGGTAGTCGTCGTTCAGGTACGTCAGCAGATAGTTCATCGGCGGGTACTTGCGCCGGCCATCACGGAAGTTGACGAGCTGGTTGTACAGGTACTCGGCCGGCTTGCCGGCAAGACGCGGGAAGTAGTCGTTGTCCGTGCCCTGGCCGTGGACGCCGTGGCATGCGGTACAGCCGCGCACGCGCTCGGCCATCGTATCGGGTGCCTTGAGCGGCGCCTGCTGGGCGTGCGCTTGCTCCGTGGGCTTGGTCTGCGCTTGGGCAGCGCTCATAAGGCCCGCTCCGCCGATCAACAGAACGGCGAGCAGCGGACGGAAGAGGCGTCTTGAAGACACACGAGACTCCATGATTATTCGTCGGGGACCTTGTCCGGGCTACGATCGGCTCGGCGCATGGACGGCAGGACAGCCGGGCTGCTGCGACGCGGCATTCTATCATCGATGGGTAATGACGGCTATTTGGCAAAAGGACGTCGGTTCCTGTCTGTTTGCGACTTGCGACAATTTGACGCGTATTGCACAGCAGCGAAGTGAACCGGCGTGCGCTTTCACCATCGAAGACCGTACACTCGCGGGTCGCGCGGCGCCGCCTCCGCCGCAGGTCCAGTCATTTCTCCCGTTTCCGGATTCATCGATGACGCTTTCTACCGTGCAGTTGCCTCGTTCCCGCTGTTTGTCCCGTTGCCGTCGCGCTGCCGGCCGGCCGTTTCCGGGAGGGTGCGCGCAATGAAGTTCGACAGCTTGTGGATCGGGCAGGTCGCGCTCGCGGCGCTGATGGACGCCGCGTTCGCGATGGCGGTCGGCTCGGCGCTGCTCAAGGCGTGGCTCGGCAAGGACGGCGCGCGGCCGGTCGTCTCGCCTTCGCATCCCGCGTGGCTGCGCGCGCAACATTCGCTGGTCGCGGCGGCGCTGGCGCTCGTGCTCGCGGATCTCGGCTGGCTGGTCTACGAAGCCGCGACGATGAGCGGCGCAGGGCTTGGCGGCGCGTTCGCCGCGATCCCGACCGTGCTGATGCAGACGCACGCGGGCTTCGCATGGAGCGTCGCGTTCGCCGGTGCAGTGGTGCTCGCGATCGTCGCGCTCGGCAAGCCGGACGGCCCGGTCGCGCACGCGGTGCTATGGCTCGCGGTGATCGTGGTCGCGGCCGGCAAGGCATCGCTCGGCCATGCGGCCGATACGGGCGCGCTGTCCGCGGCGGTCGGCGTGCAGACGCTGCACCTGCTCGCGACGGCCGTGTGGGGCGGCCTCGTGCTCGCGGGCGGGCTCGCGGTGCTGCCGGTACTCGGTTCGTCGGTCGCACGCGGCGCGCTGATCCGCATCGGCCAGCACCTGTCGCGGACGTCGATCGTCGCGGTCGTATTCGTGCTCGGGGCGGGCGTGCTCAATGCGCTGCGCGGGCTCGGCGGTTCGCTCGCGCCGCTCGACGGCAGCACGTGGGGGCGCGTGTTGCTGCTGAAGCTGCTGCTCGTCGCGCTCGCGCTCGTGCTCGGCGGCCTGAACCGCTGCTCGGCGCTGCCGCGCTTGCGGCGCACCGCGTCGACCGAGGATGCGCACACGTTCCGCAACATCCTGCATCTCGAGGCGATGACGATGATCGGCGTGTTCGTCGCGGCCGCCGTGCTGTCGTCCAGCGTGCCGGGATTCGCGGCGCTCGGTTGACGGCGGGTTCCGCGCGGCGCGACGCAAGGTCGCCGGCGCGTGCCCGGCACGTGCCGCTCGTCGCGCCGCTCACGTAAAAACGGCCGCCTGTCGGGCGGCCGTTCTGAAGTCGATGCGTACCGCGCGGGCCGCAGCCGCGCGCGATGCGCATCGCGCTCACCACTCGGCGACGCTGCCGTCCGCGTGGCGCCACACCGGGTTGCGCCAGCGATGACCTGTCTTCGCCATCTCGCGCACCTTCTCCTCGTTGACGTCGATGCCGAGCCCCGGGCCCTGCGGGATCGCGACGAAGCCGTCCTCGTAGCGGAACACGTCGGGGTTGTGCAGGTAGTCGAGCAGGTCGTTGCCCTGGTTGTAGTGGATGCCGAGGCTCTGCTCCTGGATGAACGCGTTGTAGCTGACCGCATCGAGCTGCAGGCACGCGGCGAGCGCGATCGGGCCGAGCGGGCAGTGCAGCGCGAGCGCGACGTCGTAGCTTTCCGCGAGCGTCGCGATCTTGCGGCACTCGGTGATGCCGCCCGCGTGCGACGCGTCGGGCTGGATGATGTCCACGTAACCGCCCGCGAGGATGTGCTTGAAGTCCCAGCGCGAGTACAGCCGTTCGCCGAGCGCGATCGGCGTGTTGGTCTGGTTGACGATGTCGCGCAGTGCCTCGGCGTTCTCCGACAGCACGGGCTCCTCGATGAACATCAGCTTGTACGGGTCGAGCTCCTTCGCGAGCACCTTCGCCATCGGCTTGTGCACGCGGCCGTGGAAGTCGACGCCGATCCCGACATGCGGGCCGACCGCATCGCGCACGGCCGCGACGTTCGCGATCACCTGCTCGACCTTGTCGTAGGTATCGACGATCTGCAGTTCCTCGGAGCCGTTCATCTTCACGGCCTTGAAGCCGCGCTCGACGACCGCGCGCGCATTGTTCGCGACGTCGCTCGGCCGGTCGCCGCCGATCCACGAATACACCTTGATGCGATCGCGCACCTGGCCGCCCAGCAGCGCGTGCACCGGCACGCCGTGGTGCTTGCCCTTGATGTCCCACAGCGCCTGGTCGACGCCCGCGATCGCGCTCATCATGATCGGGCCGCCGCGGTAGAAGCCCGCGCGGTACATCACCTGCCAGTGATCCTCGATCAGCAGCGGGTCGCGGCCGACGAGGTAGTCGGCCAGCTCCTGCACCGCGGCCTCGACCGTGTGCGCGCGGCCTTCGACGATCGGCTCGCCCCAGCCGACGATACCCTCGTCGGTTTCGATCTTGAGGAACAGCCAGCGCGGCGGGACGACGAAAGTTTCGAGGCGGGTGATTTTCACGATGCGAGTCTCCATGGTTGGCCGGCGCGGGCACTCGGGCGCGGCGCACGGTCGCGTGCTTTCATTGTTATCCTAGCGTAGCCCGATAAAAAATAGTATTAATAGCACTATTGTGCAGATAGTGGGCAGCCGGCACGCCGGCCCAACGGAGAACGATCATTCAACACGACCTGCATGGACAGACGGCCTTCCGGCTTGCGACGGCGATCCTGCGCGGCGACTATCCGCCCGAATCGCTGCTGCCGAGGGAGCCCGACCTGATGGAGATGCACGGCGTGAGCCGCACGGTGATGCGCGAGGCGCTGCGCACGCTGACGTCGAAGGGGCTGGTCGAATCGCGGCCGAAGGTCGGCACGCGCGTGCGGCCGCGCCACGCGTGGAACCTGCTCGACGCCGACCTGCTCGACTGGTACGCGCGCGTCGCGCCGCCGCTCGCGTTCGCGCTGAAGCTGCAGGAGATGCGCGAGATGATCGAGCCGTACGCGGCCGCGCTTGCCGCGCGCGCGCATACGCCGGAAGCGTTCGACGCGATCGACGACGCGGCGCGCGCGATGGCTGCCGCGCGCAACGTCGACGAATGGGTGCGCGCCGACCTGCGCTTTCACCTGAGCGTGCTCGCGGCCGGCGGCAACGAACTGCTGGTGCCGCTCGGCGCGCTGATCGATCGCACGCTCGAGGCGCAACTGCATCTGAATGCGCGCCGCGCGGACGTGTACAACGCGTCGCTTGCCGAGCATACGGCCGTCAGCGACGCGATCCGCGTGCGCGACGAGGACGGCGCGCGCCGCGCGATGGCGGCGCTGCTCGCGGTGACGCGCGCGCGGATCGAGATGTCGTGACGGAAAGGGGCGGGCGGTGCGGCGTCGTCAGGCGTTCGCGCAGCCGCCCGGCTTGTGGATGCGTTCCGTCGATGCCGGGTACTTCGCGAGCAGGCTCGCCGGCCGCCGCGGGCGCATGACCAGGTCGCCGCCGCAGTTCGGGCAGCGGCCTTTCAGCACGTCGTCGGCGCAGGTCGCGCAGAACGTGCATTCGAACGTGCAGATGCGCGCATCCGCCGAATCGGGCGGCAGGTCCTTGTCGCAGCATTCGCAGCCGGGGCGCAGTTCGAGCATGACGGTTTTCCTTGGTTGGGGAGGGTCGGGGCGGGCGCCGCCGGACATTGCGTGCAGCGCATGTGCGCGCTACTGTACCTGCTTGAATCGGCCTGGCCAACGGTGTCCCGTCCGGGCGCCGCCGATGCGCGCGGGCCGCACCGGGAGACGACCATGCTTTATCGCGGAAGCTGTCACTGTGGAGACGTGAAGTTCGAGGTGGAAGGCGACCTGCAGGGCGTGATGGCGTGCAACTGCTCGATCTGTCAGCGCAAGGGCGCGCTGATGTGGTTCGTGCCGCGCGACCACATGAAGCTCCTCACGCCCGACGAGAATCTCGCGACCTACCTGTTCAACAAGCACGTGATCAAGCATCGCTTCTGCAAGCGCTGCGGGATTCATCCGTTCGGCGAGGGCGTTCATCCGAACGGCACCGCGATGGCCGCGATCAACGTGCGCTGCCTCGAGGATGTCGACCTCGACGCACTGCCGGTCACGCACTACGACGGCCGCTCGCACTGAGCGGCGTGTCATCGATTGAACATACGCGCCGCGGTCAGGACGGTTGCGCCGCGGCGGCGCCCGGCGCGGGTGCTTCTGCCTGCGGCGTAGGGCCCGCGGTGCGCGTGCCGGTGCCGGTCGGGCGTTCGATCAGCGGTGCGAGCGCCGGCGCCATCGACTTCAGCAACTGCACGGCCATCGCGCTCGTGAAGTCGTAGCGCGCCGCATACGGTTCGTGTGCGGTCGCCGTCAGGACCCCGAAGAACCGGTCGCCGAGCACGAACACGAACGTGCCGCTGCGATTCACCTTGCGCGACTCGATCAGCCGCGCGCCGCGCGCGTAGACGTTGAAGCGCTGGTCGCCCGTCCCCGTCTTGCCGTATACCTCGAGCGTCTTGCCGTCGGGTAGCGTGAAGCCGCCCGCGAGGCGACGCGCGGTGCCGCTGAGCACGACGTCGCGCAGCAGCGTGCGCGCGACGTTGACGATCTCCGGCGACAGCATCGGCTGCGGCTGCGCGGCCGCGCGCACGAAGCGCGTCTCGTACGGCGTGCCCTTCGCGAAGTCGAGCCGCGTGATCGTCTCGGTCGGCGCTTTCTGGCCGCCGTTCGCGATCAGCCCGATCAGTTTCGCGAGCGCGTCGGGCTGGTCGCCCGATGCGCCGATCGCCGCCGCGTAGGATGGCGTGACTTCCGCGAACGGGTAGCCGAGCGCGCGCCACGACTTCGTGATCTCCGCGTATGCGCGCAGCTCGACCATGCGGCGGATGCGCCGGTCCTGGGTCGCGTGGTAGCGCGTCTTGTACAGCCACGAGTACGTGTAGAAACGCGCATCGCGGCTGTCGCGCTGGACATCGCCGAGCGACGCGGTCGGGTGCGCGCGCAGGTAGTTGAGCGTCCACAGCGCGAGCGGGTGCACGCTCGCGATATAGCCGCGATCGTTGAGGTTGAAGCGGTCGATCGCGTACTTCGCGTAGAGCGCGGCGAGATCGTCGTCGGACAGCGTCGCGGCCGGCGTGCCTTTCAGTTGCGCGCGCATCTGCGCATCGAACCACGCGAGCGACTCGTTCGGCGCGACGCTGCGCAGCACCGTCGCGATCTTCGGCGGCGACTTGCGCACATCCTTCAGCATCAGCGCCAGCGCGACGTCGGGCGCCTTGCCCGCATAACGCGTGTAGTAGCGCTTCACGTAGACCTGGCTTTCACCGTCGACGAACTGCTGCAGGTAATGCCGGCGCTGCTCGGGATCGCCGAGCCACGACGACGACGGGCCGGCCACCTGCAGCGTCTCGTAGTGGACGATGTCGCGCATCAGCCGCACGAACACGAGGTTGACCGAATGCTCGAACGCCGCGTGCAGCGTCAGGATGCGGCCGTTGTCCGACTTCTCGAAGTTCGAGAACACCTGCGCGCCGCCGCCCGTGTAGAACACGTCGGGGCTTGCCGAATACTTGCGTTCGACGGCCGCGTCGAGCATCGCCTGCAGCGAGCGGTCGCGCGTATGCGACAGATAGTCGAGCGCCCAGTGCGACAGCCCGTCGGCCGGGTCGGGCTTCACGCGGGCGAGCTCCGCGTTCGACAGGTTCGCATAGCGCGCATGCAGGTCGGAAACGATCTGCAGGTACGTGATCAGCGTGCGCAGCTTCGCGGTCGAGCCGAGGTTGATACGGCCGCCGCGATTCACGTCGAACGGCTCGTTCACGCTGTCGGTCTGCACGCGCAGCATGTTCGCGCCGTTGCGACGTTCGTACAGCGTGAAGCTGTACGTGAGATGCGACGGGTCGTCCTTCGGTGCGAGCATCTCGTAGCCGTAGAGGCCGGCGGCCTGCGCGCCGTCGCGCGTCGACGCCTTCGCGAGCCGTTCGGCGACGGCCCGCTGCACGCCGTTGTCGAGCGTGCTGGTCGCCTCCAGGTCGAACTGGTCGAGCTGGTACACGTCGCTGATGCCGAGGGCCGACAGCAGCGACGCGCGCGCCGACGTCACGGCCTTGCGCGACACGAACGACTGCACCTGCGCGGCGGCGGGCGGCGCGCTGCGTTCGATCTGCGCGGACAGCGCGGCGTCGCGCAATGCAGGCGAGATCACGCCGCCGTTCGACAGCAGCCGCAGGTAGCTGTCGGTCAGCCGCTGCAGTGCCGGATAGCCGTGGTTGAGGAAGTACGACGGCGCGCGCTGCGCGATGATCAGCGACAGCACCTCGCGGAACGTCTTGCCCTGTTCGTCGACGTTGTCGCCGGTCGTCGGCGCGGACAGGATCCGGTTCACGTCGTTGAAGTCGCGGCCGTACCAGGCGGCGAGACCGTCGCCGATGCCGGTGATTTCGCCGATATGCGGCCGCGCGGCGAGCGGCACCGAGTTCAGGTAATGCACGACGATCGTGCGGCGCGCGAGCATCGTCTGCGGGCCGTTCAGGTACGCGCGGATCGACGCCGACGCGATCTGCCGCAGCTTCTCGGGCGGCGTCGCGGTGCGGCCCTCCGGCGAATGGCGGAATTTCTCGATCTGCGTCGCGAGCGTGCTGCCGCCCGGGCGCGCCTGGTGACGGTTGACGACGTGCAGCGCCTGGTCGGCGACCGCGCGGCTGAAGCGCCCCCAGTCGATCGCCGGGTTGCGGTTCGGTTCGTTCACGTCGAGCAGGTAGCGATCCTCGATGAACAGCAGCGAATCGACGACCACGCGCGGCACCGTGTCGAAGTCGGCGTAGACGCGCTGCGGGAACACCGTCGAAAACAGCGGCGCGCCGGTCGAGTCGAACAGCATCAGGCCCGCCTGGTCCTTCTCTTCATAAGGGAGGAACAACCCGCGATCGCCGAGCGACAGCATCCGCTGCGAATCGCGCGCCTGCTTGCCGACGACGAAGCCGCGTGCGAGCAGCCGCTCCTGGAACGACGGAATCATCGCGTAGCCGAGGCGCTGGTCGTACGGGCCGTTCGCGGGAAAGCGGATGTGATCGCTCGCGCCCGTTTCGACCGTGTAGCCGACATCGCGGGTGAGCTCGGACAGATAGTGCGCCTGCAGCCGGGACGTTTCGATCTCGGTCTGCACGAGTCGCGCAACGATCGCCACCGCGATCACCAGCGCGGCCAGCAAAGACCACTTGATCCACGTCCAGACCGATGCAAGACCGGTCACACGCGGCAGGATACGATTCAGCGGCCGATTCATGGCGGCGTCTCCCTGAAGGCGCGGGCTCCGGCCGCACCCCATTAAGAATTAGTGTAGTCCTCAACCGCGGGCTGCCAAGGGTGGTTCACTACCGAGATGCGCCGACGCAACGCACGTGCCTGTGACGCGCGGCAACCGGCGTTGCGGTGCGGCGGCGCGCGCCGTCGCGGGCTAACGTTTGCGCGTTCCGCGCCGAAGCGTCCGCGTGACAAGGGTGTCGGCGGACAGGCTCGGGCGGCCGGGCAGGCGGTCGATGCACCGGTTTCGTGCGCTGCGGTATCGCGGCAATTCGGGCCGGATCCTGTTCGTGAAATCGTGGGTGGCGCGCGACGACGCTACGGTTTTCCGCGATAGCCGCGCGCGCCGGCCGCGGGTACGATCGCCGGATCTGCGGCGCATTTCCGCTTTCGCCGGGGGGGCCATGCCGATCCATCCCGTCGCGCTCGTTTGTACGGCCATCCTCGGGCTGCTGCTGTTCGGGCTCGGGCTCGTCGTGTCCGTCACGCGCTTTCGGTGCACCACCGGATCCGGGTGTGCGCCAGATCCGACGAACGGGTTGCACAAGGTCGTGCGCGCGCACGGCAACACGGCCGAATACACGCCGTTTCTCGCGGTGCTGTTTCTCTATTTCGGCGCACATGATCCGTCGCGCGCGATCCTGTCGCTGATCGTCGCGGCGACCGCATGCCGCTGCCTGCTCGTGATCGGATTGCTTGCGTGGCCGACGATGGCCAGGCCGAATCCCGTGCGTTTCATCGGTGCGCTCGGCACGTATCTGTGCGGCGCCGCGCTGTGCATTGCGCTGTTCGTCTGAACCGTCGCGACGGCGCGACGGTTCACGCGGTCGCGGCAGGGCTCGATGACTTCCTGTCGAAGCGCACGGACGTGTATCTGACCGCCGTCTGCCAGCGCGCGTCGGGCACCGACTCGACCGCCGTCAGACGCTGCCTTCCGCCTCGATCACGAGGATGCGCGCTTCGCCGAGCGGATGCGCGACGTGCTCGGTGCCGACCGTCGCGTGGAAGACGTCGCCGGTTTCGAGCACCGTTGCGTGCTCGATGCCTGCTACGCGGTAGCGCATCTCGACGCGGCCGTCGAGCACCGCGAACACTTCCTCGCCGTCGTTCACATGCCATCGATACGGCTGGTCGGTCCAGTGCAGCCGGACCGTGATGCCGTTCAGGTTCGCGATGTCGAGCGCGCCCCACGGGCGGTCCGCGGTGAATGCGGCGCTGCGGATGATGTTCATCGATATGTTCTCCGGCGCGAATGCGCGTCGTCTTCCAGTCAATTTCCCCGCGCCCGCATTCAGTGAGACATCGCGCGCAGCGCCTGCTCGATCGCCTGCTTGCGCTTCGCGAAGCTGGCCGCCGAACGTTCGGTGGCAAGCTTCACGACCGATGCCGGTGCGGTGTCGGGCGAGCCGGCGTCGAACGGCGGCGCGGGTGCGTATTCGAGCTGAAGCTGGATCGCCTGCGCTTCTTCATTGCCGGCCAGTTCCGCGGCGATCGTCAGCGCGAAGTCGATGCCGGCCGTCACGCCGCCACCGGTGATCAGGTTGCCGTCGCGCACGACGCGCTCGTGCACGGGCACCGCACCCAGCGGTTCGAGCAGCGCGTGGAACGCCCAGTGCGTCGTCGCGCGCCGCCCGCGCAGCAGGCCGGCCACGCCGAGCAGCAACGCGCCCGTGCAGACCGACGTCACGTAGCGGGCAGTGGCCGCGCGCTGCTGCACGAACGCGGTCGTTTCGGCATCGAGCAGCAGTTCGTTGATCCCGATGCCGCCCGGAATGCAGATCACGTCGAGCGGCGGGCAGTCGTCGAACGTGCAGGTCGGCGCGAGCGCAAGGCCGCTGCTCGACGCGACGGTGTCGCGCGACTTCCAGACCAGATGGACGGTCGCGTCGGGCAGCAACGCGAGCACGTCGTGCGGGCCGGTGAGATCGAGTTGCTGGACGCCGGGAAACACGAGAAGGCCGATATGCAGGGTCATGCGAAGACTCCGGGTGGAAGAGGAACGCGCCGTTGCCGGTACACGATGGACAGATCGATTCTAGGCGCGTAGTGTTTGGCGAAATTGCCATATCACCCACGTTTTCAGCCAATCGCCATGCCTGCCGCCCCGCGCTCGATCCTGATCCTCGCATTCCCTCGCGCGCAATTGCTCGACGTGTCGGGGCCGCTGCAGGTGTTCGCGTCCGTCAACGAACTCGCGCTGGAGCGCGGGCAGCCGGCGCCTTATGCGCCGCGCGTCGTCGCGGCCGACGCCGGGCCCATCGAGACGTCGTCGGGCCTCGTCGTGATGGCCGAGTCGCTGCGCTCGGCCGCGCGCCGTCCCGATACGGTGATCGTTGCGGGCGGCAAGGGCGTGCACGCGGCATCGCAGGATGCCCGGCTGGTGCGCTGGGTGCGGCAGCAGGCGGCGCGCGCGCGGCGCGTTGCGTCGGTCTGCACCGGCGCGTTCCTGCTCGCCGAGGCCGGCCTGCTCGACGGACGGCGCGCGGTCACGCACTGGGCGCGCTGCGACGAATTCGCGGCACGCTACCCGAACGTGCGCGTCGAAGCCGATCCGATCTTCATCCGCGAAGGCGCGCTGTGGACGTCGGCCGGCGTGACGGCAGGCATCGATCTTGCGCTCGCGCTGGTCGAGGAGGATCTCGGGCGCGCGACCGCGCTCGACGCCGCGCGCGAACTCGTCGTGTTCCTGAAGCGTCCGGGCGGACAGGCGCAGTTCAGCGCGATGCTGTCGATGCAGCGCACCGACGACCGGTTCGGCGAACTGCATGCGTGGATGGCCGAGCACCTGGCGGCCGACCTGTCGGTGCCCGCGCTGGCCGAGCGCGTGCGCATGAGCGAGCGCAGCTTCGTGCGCCACTATCGCGCGGGAACCGGCCGCACGCCCGCGCGCGCGGTCGAGCAGATCCGCGTCGAGGCCGCGCAGCGCCTGCTCGGCGAAACGACATGGCCCGTCAAGCGGATCGCCGCGCGATGCGGATTCGGTTCGGAGGAGACGTTGCGGCGCAGCTTCGTGCGTGTGCTGGGCGTGTCGCCGCAGGCGTATCGGGAGCGGTTCGTGCGGTAGGGGCGTGCGATAACGCGCGGCGCGCGATCGGGGCCGGAGCGGTTGTCGTCTGGAGCTGAACGAAAACCGATCATTTTCCAGCGCGAAATGCCGAGACTATTCAGGGTTGGAGAACAATGGGTGGGGGCTTGTGCCGCGCCCGCCGCGCGCTCTATTCTGTCCTGTTGGCGATTCGAAGGGGGGCAGCATGGACCGAATCCAGGCAATGGAAGTTTTTACCCGTGTGGTCGACGCGAACAGCTTTACGCGCGCGGCCGACACGCTCGCGATGCCGCGCGCGTCGGTCACGACCATCATCCAGAATCTCGAGGCGCTGCTCGGCGTGCGCCTGATGCACCGGACGACGCGCCGGCTGTCGCTGACGCCGGAAGGCGCCGCGTACTACGAGCATTGCATGAAGATCATCGCGGAGATCGCGGAAGCCGACGCGAGCTTCCAGACCGGCAACCGCAAGCCGAGCGGCGTGCTGCGCGTCCACATGCCGAGCTCGCTCGGGCGGCGCATCGTGCTGCCGTCGCTGTCGATTTTCCGGCAGCGCTATCCGGACATCACGCTCGAGCTGGGGCTTTCCGATCGCTACGTGGATCCGGTCGAGGAGGGCATCGACTGCATGATCCGGGTCGGGCCGCTCGAGGATTCGTCGATGGTCGCGCGGCGCATCGGGATGCTGAAGCGCGTGACCTGCGCGTCGCCCGATTACGTCGCGCGTCACGGCGAGCCGCACGAGATTGCGGATCTCGCCGACCATCATGCGGTGAATTTTCGTGCGAGCCACGGCGCGCGTGCGATTCCGTGGGTGTTCATGATCGACGGCAAGCCGGTCGAGGTACGGATGAGCGGCGAAGTCACGGTCAACGATTCGGATGCCTACGTGACGTGCGGGCTCGAAGGGTTCGGGATGATCCAGCCGACGCTGTTCATGGTGCTGCCGAACCTGCTCGACGGGTCGCTGGTCGAGGTGCTGCCCGACTGCAATCCGAAGCCGAAGCCGATCTCGATCGTCTATCCGCACAACCGCCATTTGTCGCAGAAGGTGCGCGTGTTCGCCGACTGGATCGCGGAGGTGTTCGAGTCGACACCGGCGCTGGAGGGCGGCGAGAACTGGCGCGGGAAGGTGCTTGCGCATGCGGCGAAGCTGGAGAGAGGGTCGGTGGCGGCGTGATGGGGCGGTGCGGCCTGGTTGTCGGCTGCGCCGGTTTCATAGGAATCATCAAACGCGGTCGATGGGTTTGCCTTACGGCAGAAGCGCTGTGAGTTCCATGCCCGGCATTTCCAGGGTTTCGCCGTCTTTGACTTGCCGCAGGTCTTCGATTCATGAGAATCGCTGAGGGACGTCGTACGATGCCGACCGTGACCGGGAGCGTTTTGCGGAGAGAAGTACTTTGAGGCGCAAAGAAAAAGGGCCCAGCTTGCGCTGGGCCCTTTTTGCATTTGGTGGCGAATCAGGGATTCGAACCCCGGACCTGCGGATTATGATTCCGTCGCTCTAACCGACTGAGCTAATTCGCCGAAGAAATAAATTATGCCGATGAGGCTTCTGGCTGTCAACAGCTTTTTTCATCTTCCGTGAAAAAAGTTGCCGGCAGCCGGTGCCGGCCTCGTCGCGGAGCCGGATGCCGGTCACCGGGGCACGCCCGGCTACCGCCGCCAGCCCGCGCGTCGACATCAATCCTGCGCGTAGATGTTCGAGTCCTTCGTCTCCTTGACGAACAGCAGGCCGATCACGAACGTGGCCAGCGCGATGATGATCGGATACCAGAGCCCCGAATAGATGTTGCCCTTCGCCGCAACGATCGCGAACGCGGTTGCCGGCAGGAAGCCGCCGAACCAGCCGTTGCCGATGTGATACGGCAGCGACATCGACGTATAGCGGATCCGCGTCGGGAACATCTCGACCAGCATCGCGGCGATCGGCCCGTAGACCATCGTCACGTAGATCACGAGGATCGTCAGGATCACGATCGTCATCGGCCAGTTGAGCTGCGCGGGGTCGGCCTTCGCCGGATAGCCCGCCGACTTCAGCGTGGTCGCGAGCGTCTTGTCGAACGCTGCCCCCTTCGCCTTTGCGTCAGCCCCCTTGGCGTCGTACGCGTCGATCACGGTGTCGCCCACCTTGATCTGCGCGGTCGTGCCGGCCGGTGCCGCGACGTTCTCGTAGTTCAGGCCGGCCTTCGCGAGCGCGCTCTTCGCGATGTCGCACGAATCGGTGAACTTCGACGTGCCGACCGGGTTGAACTGGAACGAGCAGGTGGCCGGATCGGCGACGACGGTGATCGGCGCCTTCTGCGTGGCGATCTCGAGCTGCGGGTTCGCGTAGTGCGTGAGCGCCTTGAACAGCGGGAAGTAGGTCAGCGCCGCGATCAGGCAGCCCGCGAGGATGATCGGCTTGCGGCCGATCTTGTCCGACAGCGAACCGAAGAACAGGAAGAACGGCGTGCCGATCAGGAGCGCGATCGCGATCAGGATGTTCGCGCTTGCACCGTCGACCTTCAGCGTCTGCGTGAGGAAGAACAGCGCGTAGAACTGGCCCGTGTACCACACGACGGCCTGGCCGGCCGTCAGGCCGACGAGCGCGATGATCACGATCTTCAGGTTCTTCCACTGGCCGAACGCTTCGGTCAGCGGTGCCTTCGACGTCTTGCCTTCCGCCTTGATGCGCAGGAACACCGGCGATTCGTTCAGCTGCAGCCGGATCCACACCGACACCGCGAGCAGTGCGATCGATGCGACGAACGGCACGCGCCAGCCCCAGCTGCCGAACGCTTCCTCGCCGATGAACGTGCGCACGCCGAGGATCACGAGCAGCGACAGGAACAGCCCGAGCGTCGCGGTCGTCTGGATCCACGCGGTGTAGAAGCCGCGACGGTTCGCCGGCGCATGCTCGGCGACGTAGGTCGCCGCACCGCCGTACTCGCCGCCGAGCGCGAGGCCCTGCAACAGCCGCATCGCGATGAAGATCACGGGTGCGGCGATGCCGATCGACGCGTAGCCGGGCAGGAACCCGACCACGAACGTCGAGATGCCCATGATCACGATCGTCACGAGGAACGTGTGCTTGCGTCCCACCATGTCTCCGAGCCGGCCGAACACGATCGCGCCGAACGGCCGCACCGCGAAGCCGGCCGCGAAGCCGAGCAGCGTGAAGATGAATGCGGCGGTCGGATTGACGCCGGAGAAGAAGCTCTTGCTGATGTAGGCCGCGAGTGAGCCGGCCAGGTAAAAGTCGTACCACTCGAACACGGTCCCGAGCGACGACGCGAAGATCACCTTCTTTTCTTCGCCCGTCATCGGCGCGTGCGAAATTTGCCCGCCTAACGTTGCCATGAATCGTCTCCAAGTCCCTTGATATAGATGTGCGGCCGCCTTGGGTGGGCGGGCCTGTCGACGATTATTGGCACGGAAACTTACGGCGCACTGACTTGCACGGATAAAACGACTGCGTGTTAACCCGCGGCGAATCGGGTGCTTCGCGCGTCGATTGTGGCGCGAACGTCCGGCAAATCGCCGGTTTCGGCGCGATTGCGGCGCGTTGCTGCGGTGCGTGTCAGGGTAAATCCGGGGCGGCTTCCGCCAGCGGCAGGCTGACGCGCACGAGCGTGCCGGCGAGGCGGGGCGCCTGCTGGTAGACGTGATCGTCGAGCGTCAGCGTGCCGCCGTGCTGCGTGGCGATCTCGCGCACGATCGCGAGCCCGAGGCCGCTGCCGTCGCCTTCGCGGCCGAGGATCCGGTAAAAACGCTCGACGACGCGCTCGCGCTCGGCGGCCGGGATGCCGGGGCCCGTGTCCTCGACTTCGAGATGCACGAGCCGCGCCGCGGGCTCGGCATGCGCGCGCACGGTGATGCGGCCGCCCGCCGGCGTGTAGCGGATCGCGTTGTCGATCAGGTTGCCGAGCATCTCGCGCAGCATCACCGGGTTGCCGTCGACGTCGAGCGGCGCGTCGTCCGGCGGGCCTTCGTAACCGAGATCCATCCGCTTCGCGAGCGCGGCCTGCACCCAGTCGCGCACCGCGCGCCGCGCGAGCGCGGCGATCTCGACCGGCTCGAACGTGAGCCCGCTCGCGCGGTTCTCGGCGCGCGCGAGCGCAAGCAGTTGCGTGACGAGCCGCGCGGCCTGCTCGGAGCTCGTCGCGATCTGTTCGAGCGAGCGCTGCACGTCGGGCGGGACCGGGTGGCGCAGCGCGAACTCGGCCTGCGTGCGCAGGCCCGCGAGCGGCGTCTTCATCTGGTGCGCGGCATCGGCGATGAAGCGCTTTTGCAGCGCCATGTTCTGTTCGAGACGCGCGAGCAGGTCGTTGAACGACGTGACGAGCGGTTCGATCTCGGGCGGCGCGCGCTGCGCCTCGACGGGCGACAGGTCGTCGGGCCGCCGCGCGCGGATGTGCGCCTGCAGCGCATTGAGCGGCGCGAGCCCGCGCGACAGCCCGAACCAGACGAGCAGGATCGCGAGCGGCAGGATCACGAACTGCGGCAGGATCACGCCCTTGATGATGTCGTTCGCGAGCGCGTTGCGCTTGTCGAGGGTCTCGCCGACCTGCACGAGCACGGGCTGCACGCCGCTCGCTTGCGGCAGCGCGACCGTCGTATACGCGACGCGCACGTCGTTGCCGCGCAGCAGGTCGTCGCGAAACACGACGACGCCGGGCGGCGGGCGATCCTCGTCGCGCGGCAGCGGCATGTCGGCTTCGCCCGCGACCAGCTCGCCGCGCGTGCCGAGCACCTGGAAGTAAACGCTGTCGACGTTGTCCGCGCGCAGGAAGTCGCGCGTCTGCTCCGGCAGCGTCAGTTCGGCGACGCCGTTCACCGGGTGGATCTGCCGTGCGAGCACGTATGCGTTGGTTTCGAGCGTGCGGTCGAACGGGCTGTTCGCGATCGTCTTCGCGACGAGATAGGTGACGGCGATACTCATCGGCCACAGCAGCAGCAGCGGCGCGAGCATCCAGTCGAGGATTTCGCCGAACAGCGAGCGCGGGCGCGGGGCCTCGGCCGCATCGGCTTCGTCGGGCGGCGCGAACGGGTTCTCGTAGCGCGCGTCGCGCGCCTCGTCGGCGGCCGACGACGGCGCGCCGGTCGGGTGGCGGGAATGGGCCGGCGTGGCCATCGCCGCGACGCCCGGCTTCAGCGCAGCGGCGTGCCGGCCACCGCGGGCAGGGGCGCTGTCGTGTCGGCCGGCGCGGCGGGCGCGACCTTTTCCAGGCAATAGCCGAGGCCGCGCACGGTCGAGATCCGGACGCCGCTCGGTTCGATCTTCTTGCGCAGCCGGTGCACGTAGACTTCGATCGCGTTGTTGCTGACTTCCTCGCCCCATTCGCACAGGTGATCGACGAGCTGCTCCTTCGACACGAGCCGGCCGATCCGCTGCAGCAGCACCTCGAGCAGGCCGAGCTCGCGCGCGGAGAGATCGAGCACGCGTTCGTTCGCATACGCGATGCGGCCGACCTGGTCGAACGCGAGCGAGCCGTGCCGCACGACGGTCGGGCCGCCGCCCGCGCCGCGCCGGGTCAGCGCGCGCACGCGCGCCTCGAGCTCGTTGAGCGCGAACGGCTTGGCCATGTAATCGTCCGCGCCGAGGTCGAGCCCCTTCACGCGCTCGTCGACGCTGTCGGCGGCGGTCAGGATCAGCACGGGGAGGTTGGAATTGCGGGCGCGCAGGCGCTTGAGCACGTCGAGCCCGGACATTTTCGGCAGCCCGAGATCGAGGATCAGCAGGTCGAATGCCTGCATCGACAGCGCGGTATCGGCATCGACGCCGCTCTTCACGTGGTCGACCGCATAGCCCGATTGGCGGAGTGACCGGGTGAGGCCGTCCGCGAGTATGCTGTCGTCTTCGGCGATGAGAATTCGCATGTTGCTGACCGATGGCCGGCAGGGCGTTCACGCCGGCGCGGCTGTCTCCGAAGTTATTCGTGTACAACGCAGCCCGCATTGCGGGCTTGCATAAAATACTGTTTTTTTATACAGTGTCTGCATTCGTGGGCGGCGCTTGAAAGCGGGCGCGCCTTTAACAGACGCTGCTCATCATAGCAAAGGACGATTCATGGAAGAAAGCAAGAAGGGCTCCGGGATGACCGCCGAGAAGAGCAAGGCGCTGGCGGCCGCACTCGCGCAGATCGAGAAGCAGTTCGGCAAAGGGTCGATCATGCGGATGGGCGACGGCGAGGCGGCCGAGGACATCCAGGTCGTCTCCACGGGTTCGCTGGGGCTCGACATCGCGCTCGGCGTCGGCGGCCTGCCGCGCGGCCGGGTGGTCGAGATCTACGGTCCGGAATCGTCCGGTAAAACCACGCTCACGCTGCAGGTCATTGCCGAACTGCAGAAGATCGGCGGCACGGCCGCGTTCATCGACGCCGAGCACGCGCTCGACGTCCAGTACGCGTCGAAGCTCGGCGTGAACGTGCCGGAACTGCTGATCTCGCAGCCGGACACCGGCGAGCAGGCGCTGGAAATCACCGATGCGCTGGTGCGCTCGGGCTCGGTCGACATGATCGTCATCGACTCGGTCGCGGCGCTCGTGCCGAAGGCCGAAATCGAAGGCGAGATGGGCGATTCGCTGCCGGGCCTGCAGGCCCGCCTGATGTCGCAGGCGCTGCGCAAGCTGACCGGCACGATCAAGCGCACGAACTGCCTGGTGATCTTCATCAACCAGATTCGTATGAAGATCGGCGTGATGTTCGGCAACCCGGAAACCACGACGGGCGGCAACGCGCTGAAGTTCTATGCGTCGGTGCGTCTCGACATCCGCCGGATCGGCTCGATCAAGAAGAACGACGAGGTGATCGGCAACGAAACCCGTGTGAAGGTCGTCAAGAACAAGGTGTCGCCGCCGTTCCGCGAAGCGATCTTCGACATCCTGTATGGCGAGGGCATTTCGCGCCAGGGCGAGATCATCGATCTCGGCGTGCAGGCGAAGATCGTCGACAAGGCGGGCGCCTGGTACAGCTACAACGGCGAGAAGATCGGCCAGGGCAAGGACAACGCGCGTGAATTCCTGCGCGAGAATCCGGAAATCGCGCGCGAGATCGAGAACCGCATCCGCGAATCGCTCGGCGTCGTCGCAATGCCCGATGGTGCAGGCAACGAAGCCGAGGCGGTGGACGAAGAAGAGTGATGGTCGGGCGCCGAGGTCAGGCTGGCGAGCCGGAGGAGAGCGACGCGCCCGAAACGGCGGGTCGCTCCGGACGGCGAGCCGGATCCTCGGGCGCCGATCGGCGGGTCGCCGGCAGCAACGCCGCGAACCGCACCGCGACGAGGGCATCCGACGATGCCCTCGTTTCGTTTGAGATTGCCGCGCCGGACGATCCGTTCGACGACGATGAATCGTTCGACGCGCACGACCGGTCCCGCCGTCGTGTGTCCGGTGTCAGCTTCCCGGGCGGTCGCGCATCCGATACGTCAACGCCTGCGACGGAAGATGTCTATACGCGCAGCAGCCAGCATCCGCGCCGCACGCGCCGTGCGTCGGGTGGGGCTTCAAGCGCTGCTTCCGGAAACGATCCGGGCGCCGGCGAGCGCAAGTCGTCGAAGCCGACGCGTTCGTTGAAAGGCCGCGCGCTCGGCTATCTGTCGAGGCGCGAATACAGCCGCACGGAACTCGCGCGCAAGCTCGCGCCGTATGTCGGCGAAGACGAGTCCGTCGAACCGGTGCTCGATGCGCTGGAGAAGGATGGCTGGCTGTCCGACGCGCGCTTCGCCGAGAGCCTCGTGCATCGTCGCGCGTCGCGCGTCGGTGTCGCACGCATCGTCAGCGAGCTGAAGCGCCATGCGGTCGGCGACACCCTCGTCGAGGAAGTGAACGCGCAGTTGCGCGAGACCGAATGGGCGCGCGCGCAGGCTGTCTGGCGCAAGAAATTCGGTGCACTGCCGCAAACACCGGCCGAGCGTGCGAAGCAGGCGCGTTTTCTCGCCGCGCGCGGCTTCTCGAGCTCGACCATCGTGAAGTTGCTGAAGGTCGGCGACGATTTTCCGATCGACGACTGATCGCTCCGATCGCGCGCGTGGCGCGCGATTTTGCTGCAACGCAACCGCATCCGGACAGGCGGGAATACCCGCCGTCGCGTCAAACTGTCCCAAATACCCAATATGCTAAAATCCTTGGGTTTTCCTCTTCGGCCTCAACCTCCAGCATGCCGCTATCCGAGCCCGTGCCCCGTCAGTTGCGACATCGACGCGCAATCCGAGCGGAAGCTTACGAGCGCGGCGACGGCTTGTGGGACATCGAAGCCTGCCTGACCGACCACAAGCCGCGCGATGTCGCGCTTGCGTCGGGCATCCGGCCCCAAGGCCTGCCGATCCACGAACTCTGGCTGCGCGTGACTATCGATCGTGAACTCAATGTCGTCGACGCCGAAGCGTCTTCGGAATGGGTGCCCTATCCCGGTCAGTGTCAATCCGCCCCTCCCGCCTATCGGGCCCTCATCGGGCTCAATCTCTTCCGCCACTTCCGCCGCGATGCGAACCGACTTTTGTCCGGTGTCGCAGGCTGCTCCCATCTCACCGAACTGTGCGCCGTGCTGCCGACGGCAGCGATCCAGGCGTTCGCCGGTGACGTGTGGAACGTGCGCGAGGAGGGCGGCGAAGGGCCGGATCACGACGGCGCACACGACGAACCGCCGTTCCAGCTCGGCCGCTGCCGTGCGCTGCGGTTCGACGGCGAGGTCGTGCGGCAGTACTACCCGCGCTGGTATGGCGCGGAGCGGCCGAACGTGCCCGGTGAAGGCAGCACGAAGGAATGAACGGAAATCATTCGAAGAAGCGTCTTAAGCGACTTTTCATCCAACTCTCAGACTGAAGGGAATCACGCATGAAGATTCACGAGTACCAGGGTAAGGAAATCCTGCGGAAATTCGGAGTCGCGGTACCGCGCGGCAAGCCGGCGTTCTCGGTTGACGAGGCCGTCAAGGTGGCAGAAGAGCTGGGCGGCCCGGTGTGGGTCGTGAAGGCTCAGATTCACGCGGGTGGCCGTGGCAAGGGCGGCGGCGTGAAGGTGGCGAAGTCGATCGAGCAGGTTCGCGAATACGCGAACCAGATCCTCGGCATGCAGCTCGTCACGCACCAGACCGGTCCGGAAGGCCAGAAGGTCAACCGTCTGATGGTCGAAGAAGGCGCCGACATCAAGCAGGAACTGTATGTCAGCCTCGTCGTTGATCGCGTGTCGCAAAAGATCGTTCTGATGGGTTCGAGCGAAGGCGGCATGGACATCGAAGAAGTTGCCGAAAAGCACCCGGAACTGATCCACAAGGTCATCGTCGAGCCGTCGACCGGCCTGCTCGACGCCCAGGCCGACGACCTCGCCGCGAAGATCGGCGTGCCGGCTGCTTCGATTCCGCAAGCGCGTGCCATCCTGCAAGGCCTGTACAAGGCATTCTGGGAAACCGACGCGTCGCTGGCTGAAATCAACCCGCTGAACGTCTCCGGCGACGGCAAGGTCATCGCACTCGATGCGAAGTTCAACTTCGACTCGAACGCGCTCTTCCGTCATCCGGAAATCGTCGCGTACCGCGATCTGGACGAAGAAGATCCGGCTGAAATCGAAGCGTCGAAGTTCGACCTCGCGTACATCTCGCTCGACGGCAACATCGGCTGTCTCGTGAACGGCGCAGGCCTGGCAATGGCGACGATGGACACCATCAAGCTGTTCGGCGGCGAGCCGGCGAACTTCCTGGACGTCGGCGGTGGCGCTACGACCGAGAAGGTCACGGAAGCGTTCAAGCTGATGCTGAAGAACCCGGACCTGAAGGCGATCCTCGTGAACATCTTCGGCGGCATCATGCGCTGCGACGTGATCGCGGAAGGCGTGATCGCCGGTTCGAAGGCCGTGAACCTGAAGGTGCCGCTCGTCGTGCGCATGAAGGGCACGAACGAGGACCTCGGCAAGAAGATGCTGGCCGACTCGGGCCTGCCGATCATCTCGGCGGACAGCATGGAAGAAGCCGCGCAGAAGGTCGTCACGGCTGCCGAAGGCAAGTAACGCTATCGAATACGCATGGCGGCGCGGCAGATACGCGACGCCAATCGAACAGAGGTCAAAATACATGTCGATTCTGATCAACAAGGACACGAAGGTCATCACGCAGGGCATCACCGGCAAAACCGGTCAGTTCCATACGCGCGCCTGCCGTGAATATGCAAACGGCCGCGAAGCATTCGTCGCGGGCGTGAACCCGAAGAAGGCCGGCGAAGATTTCGAAGGCATTCCGATCTACGCAAGCGTCAAGGAAGCGAAGGAAGAAACCGGCGCGACCGTGTCGGTCATCTACGTTCCGCCGGCAGGCGCTGCCGCTGCGATCTGGGAAGCGGTCGAAGCCGATCTGGATCTCGCGATCTGCATCACGGAAGGCATCCCCGTCCGCGACATGATCGAAGTGAAGGACCGCATGCGCCGCGAAGGCCGCAAGACGCTGCTGCTCGGGCCGAACTGCCCGGGCACGATCACGCCGGACGAGCTGAAGATCGGCATCATGCCGGGTCACATCCACCGCAAGGGCCGCATCGGCGTCGTGTCGCGTTCGGGCACGCTGACGTATGAAGCCGTTGCACAGCTGACGGCACTCGGCCTCGGCCAGTCGTCGGCAGTCGGTATCGGCGGCGACCCGATCAACGGTCTGAAGCACATCGACGTGATGAAGATGTTCAACGACGATCCGGATACGGACGCGGTCGTGATGATCGGCGAAATCGGCGGTCCGGACGAAGCCAATGCGGCCGAGTGGATCAAGGCCAACATGAAGAAGCCGGTCGTCGGCTTCATCGCGGGTGTCACGGCGCCTCCGGGCAAGCGCATGGGCCACGCCGGCGCGCTGATCTCGGGCGGTGCGGATACGGCCGAAGCGAAGCTGGAAATCATGGAAGCGTGCGGCATCACCGTCACGCGCAACCCGTCGGAAATGGGCCGCCTGCTGAAGGCAGCGCTGTAATATTTCCGCCTGGGTTCGTCCTGCAGAAAACGCCGGCTTTGCCGGCGTTTTTTGTTATGCTCGCGCAATGAATTCGTAAGCACCGGGCATGCATCGCGCATGTGCCGGCGATGAACCGGGCCGCCCGCCGGGTGGCCATATCCTGCACATCACCCCCATGCTCGAATTCCTGACGTCGCTGCACTGGGGCGCCGTCCTCCAGATCGTCATCATCGACATCCTGCTCGGCGGCGACAACGCGGTCGTGATCGCGCTCGCTTGCCGCAACCTGCCGGCGAACCAGCGGCTGCGCGGCGTCGTCTGGGGCACCGCGGGGGCGATCCTGCTGCGCGTCGCGCTGATCACGTTCGCGGTCGCGCTGCTCGACGTGCCGTTCCTGAAGATCGGCGGCGGGCTGCTGCTGCTTTGGATCGGCGTCAAGCTGATGGCGCCGGCCGCCGATGCACACGACCACATCAAGCCGGCCGACCGGCTGTGGGACGCCGTGAAGACCATCGTGATCGCCGATGCGGTGATGAGCCTCGACAACGTGATCGCGATCGCCGGCGCGGCCGAGCAGGCCGACCCGTCGCACCGGATGGCGCTCGTGATCTTCGGGCTCGTCGTCAGCGTGCCGATCATCGTGTGGGGCAGCACGCTGGTGCTGAAACTGCTCGATCGCTTCCCCATCGTCGTCACGCTCGGCGCCGCGCTGCTCGGCTGGATCGCGGGCGGGCTGATCGTGAACGACCCGGTCGGCGATCGCTGGCCGGTGCTCGATACGCCACCCGCGATCTACGGCGCGAGCATGGCCGGCGCACTGTTCGTCGTGGCGGCCGGTTACGCGCTCAGACGGCGCCGCGGCGCACCGGGCGCGCACTGAGGTTGGCCATCCGGCCGACTGCCGGAATCGCGGCCCGCTGGCTACGATCGAGACGCCTGCCTTTATCGGCAGGCGTTTTTCGTTTCCGGAGCCTGCCATGTTCGAAGCCTTTTCCGTTTCCCTGTTCCGTCGCGTGGCCGCCGATCTGCGGCGCGCGAACCGGCCGTCGCCGCGCTGGCGGCCAGCCGGCTTCACGCTGATCGAGCTGATGATCGTGCTGGCGATCGTCGGCGTCGTCGCCGCCTATGCGATTCCCGCGTACCAGGATTACCTCGCGCGTTCGCGCGTCGGCGAGGGGCTCGCGCTCGCGTCGTCCGCGCGGCTCGCGGTTGCCGACAACGCGGCGAGCGGCGCGAGCCTCGACGGCGGCTACAGCCCGCCGGCCGCGACCCGCAACGTCGAATCCGTTGCCATCGACGGCGAGACCGGCCAGATCACGGTTGCGTTCACGACCCGCGTCGCCGCGGCCGGCACGAATACGCTGGTGCTCGTGCCATCCGCGCCCGACAAGGCCGACGCACCCACCGCGCGCGTGGCGCTCAAAAAAGGCGCGATGCAAGCAGGCGCGATCGCATGGGAGTGCTTCGCCGCCGGCAAGGATGCGTCGTCGCTGCCGGCGCCGGGGGCCGGGCCGCTGCCGGGCGCCGCCGCGACGCTGCCCGCGAAATATGCACCCGCGGAGTGCCGCGCATAGCGCCGGCGGAGGAGGAGGGCGGCACGCCGGCCGCGGCTTTGGCCGGCCGGGCCGGTCGCGCGGCGCCGGGTGGCCGCGCGACGGCCCCGCACAGAGGGGGGAAAGTTTTGTATAGTGCGCCGGTTGCTGACATCCGGTTCGCTCATGCCTTCTACTTTTTCCCGTTCGTTGTCGCTCGTTGCGCTGGCTGTCGCCCTGATCGTGCCGTATGCGATCACGAATCACACGTATCCGATCCCGACCTTCTATTCCGAGTTTTCCGCGCTGGTGTTGTATCTGCTGGTGGGGCTGTCGGTCGTCCTGCTCGCGCGGACGGGCCGTGCGGCCGAGCCGTTTGCCGCGCCGGCCGCGTTCGTCGTGCCGCTCGGGTTCGCCGTGGTGCTGATCGCGCAGGTTGCGCTGATGCAGCTCAAGGTACCGTCGATGAACTGGCTGGCGGTCGGTTATCTCGCCGCCGCGCTGGTCGCGATGCAGGCCGGCTACGCGCTCGCGCGCGACGGGTTGGCCGAAATCGTCTCGCGGATGATGGCCGGTGCGCTGCTCGTCGGCGGCGTGTTCGCGGTCGGAACGCAGATCGTGCAGTTGTTCCACCTCGAGTCGGCCGTATCGCCGTTCGTCGTGATGTACAACGTCGCGGTCGATCGCCGCCCGTACGGCAACATGGCGCAGGCGAACCATCTGGCCACCTACATCGCGTTCGCGCTCGCGGGCGCGCTGTATCTCGTGCAGACGCGCAGGCTCGCGGTATGGGCGTGGTTCGTGCTGTCGATCGTGCTGTCGGTCGGTCTCGCGCTGACGGTGTCGCGCGGGCCGTGGCTGCAGGTTGCGGTGATGGTCGTCGCGGGCTTCTGGATGGCGTGGCTCGAATCGCGCCGCGCGCCGGGCAATATGCGTGCGTGGCTGATGCCGGTCGTGCTCGCGGTCGCGTTCATCGCGGTGAACGTCGCGGTGCGCTGGGCCAACGTGCACTATCACCTGAATCTCGCGGAGTCGGCGGCCGACCGGATGCGCGACGCGGGGCAGATCGCGCCGCGCCTCGCGCTGTGGAAGTACGGGCTCGCGATGTTCCGCGAGCATCCGCTGCTCGGCGTCGGCTGGGGCGAATTCCCGTCGCACCAGTTTGCGCTCGTGCGCACGATGGGGGGCGTCGAGATCGCGAACAACTCGCACGACATCTTCATCGACCTGCTCGCGAAGTCCGGTCTCGCCGGCCTTGGCGTGCTCGTCGTCACGCTCGTGATGTGGTTCGTGCGTGCGCTGCGCGCGCCGCAGTCGAGCACGCGCGTGTTCGGCTTCGCGCTGATCGGCATCCTGCTGATGCATGCGCTCGTCGAGTATCCGCAGCAGTACATGTTCTTCCTGCTGCCGGCGATGTTCGTGATCGGGTTGCTCGACGTGAAGCCGCTGCGCATCCTGCGGGGTCGCGCGGCGTTCGGGCTGTTCGCGGTGCTGTCGTTCGGCGGCGTGCTGGCGGCGGTGCCCGTGCTGCGTGACTACCAGCGCGCGGAAGTGCTGTATTACGGCAACGACCCGGCCGCGCAGTATCGCGACGCGCCGTCGCTGCTGTTCGGCGCGTGGGGCGATTACGGCGCGGCGACGCTGCTGGCGATTTCGCCGGAAGACCTGCCGGCCAAGCTCGTCGCCCATGAGCGCGCGATCGCGCTGCTGCCCGGCGAGACGGTGCTGCGCCGCTATGCGGCGCTGCAGGCGCTGGTGGGCCGCGAAGCCGATGCGCTCGATACCGTCGCGCGCCTGCATGTGTTCGCGAAGGAGCTGAAGGACTGGCCGCAACAACTGGCCCTGCTGTACAAGCTGTGCGACCAGCAGCCGGCGCTGAAGACGTTCAAGGCGGCCGTCGTCGCGAAGTACGGCGAAGTGCCGGCCGATGCGGCCGACGACTCGGACGACGACGACTCGGATTAAAACGCGCAGCGGCCGCCGGAACGGGGAATTCCGGCGTTTGCCGCGCAGCGATGCGCGACGGGGTTAGCCGTCGGGCAGATCGGCCCTGCGTGAACCGTGCGAACTCGGCCGGGCGTCGATTACCTCGTGAATCGAGCGGATTCCGGCCAAAGGCGCGTCGATTCGCGTCAATCATTGTCAAATCGGCGCCGCTGGCCGGGTGGCGCGTGCACAATGCGCGCAAGCGCTCGTATGCCGGCCCGCGTGGGGCTCGGGGCCGGCGCGAACAGTTGCCACACCCCGGCTATCCGGGAAGCCCGTCAGGCAGGATCGCGGCCGAGCATCGATCGGCCGTGCGGCCGTAACGGGGCGCCGGTCCGATGGCCGCGGCGCAGTGCGACGCGCGTGATGCGGAGGCGAGGTCTTCCGGTGCGCGGCGCGTTCGTCCAGAACAGTGCTGAAGAACGATATTCGACCATGGCTATTCGCTCGACCTACCTGATCCTGCCCGCCGTCGCGATGCTGTTTTCCGGCTGCGCGATGCTGTCGTCGTCGCAGGAAAGCAAGCTGACCTGCCACATTCCGCGCGCCGTCTATCCGGACACCGCGAAGCCGCTCACGCGTCCGGCGACCGTGCTCGTGCGTGCGCTGATGACGACGTCCGGCGAAGCGCAGAACGTCACCGTGACGACGAGCAGCCGCAATGCGGCGGCCGATCGCGCGGCGGTCGACGCGATGACGCACGCGACCTGCGCGCAGACGGGCGCGACCGCGAATCCGTTCCTGCTGACCCAGCCGTTCGTGTTCGAGCCGCGACGCGGCGAGTGATGCGCGGATGGCGCGCCTTGCGCGCCGCTTTCCGGCCGGTTTTGTCTCCGTCCGGCCGTACCGTTTAGCGCGGCCGTCGAAAGTCGATACGCGCGGTCATTGCGCCGCGCGTGCCCGATGTTCAGTGTTGCGGCATCAGGTTCGCGCCGCGGCAGGCCTGTTCGGCCGAATTGCGCAGCCCGAGCATCGTGAATCCGTTGCGCTCCTGGCGAATCAGCGCATAGCGCCGCGCGACGGTTTCCCCGCTCTTGCCCGTCAGATCCAGCTCGACCTGAAAGCGGTCCTTGCTGTCCGAGCAGCCGCGCACGGGGCCGTACGCGAAGCCGGTGTCGGGCGCCTTGCTTTCCGCGTTGTACGCTTGCCGGGCTTTCAGCGCGGCCGCTGCGGCGGCGGGCTCGCTCCATTCGCGCGCAAGCGCATCGTCCACCTTCAGCCATTCGTCGACGAAATCGCGGCCGTTGAGCGCCGCGGGCTGCACGCGCTGCACGGTGTCGCCGTCGACGCGGTAGCGAAAGATGCCCGGCCGAGTCATGACTTCGCTGTCGATCGAGCCGACCGTCGTGCGCAGTTCGAAGCCGTCGGGGCGCACCTTGAAGCGGATCGCGTCGTCGTCGATCACGTAGCCGTGTTCGGTATGGAACAGCGTGCGTTGCGCGGTCGGGCCGTTTGCCGGTGCAAGGACGTCCGCGCCGAACCGGCTCCAGCGCGACGAGCACCACGGCGTGCCGTGCACGACCGCGACCTGCCCGCCGGGCAGCGCCGAGAACCAGAAGCCGCCGCCGTAGGCGCCGCCGATGTCCTTGTAATCGTCGGACTGCCAGCGCAGCACGCGCCGCCAGCCGCCGTTTTCCCATGCATATGCGGTGAGCAGGTTGTCGTCGCCGCACGCGATGTCGAAGCCGGCGCGCACGAAGAGAAGCGGGCGGGACGTGCCGCCGCGTTCGACGTCGACGTCCGGATTGCGGCCGAACGCCGATTCGCCGTTTTTCAGCGCGGCCGATCGGGTCGATTGGGCAGATTGAGCCGGCACGCCGAGCGCGGCCGCGAGCGTGCGTTTCAGTGCAGCCGGTTCGACGTGCTCGTCGCTGCACGCGAGCCGCGCGTCGATCGCGCCGACGAGCGCCTGCTTGTACACGCGAAGCGCGTCGCGCAGCGGCGGCGAGATGTCGACGTTGCCGCCACCGTCGCCTTGCGGATTGCGGACCTGTTGCACGCGGTGCTGCGCGTCGATTGCCGCGCGCCCGGCGGTGTCGGCGGCGGGGCACGCGCCGGCGGCCGATGCGACGGCCGGCAGCAGGGAGAGCGCGCACAGCAGCGGCGCGGCGTACTTCAGCGTGGTGTTCTTCATCGATGACTTGTTGTTCTGATTCTCTATCGTTCGAACGGGGAATCGTTACGGCCGACGATTCTCCGCGATCTGCGCGCACGTGCGCAGCGGCGGGCGCTTCAACCCGCGACGTCTTCCGCTTTCCAGTCCCCCGACTTCCCGCCGCGCTTTTCCCGCACGCTCACGTCGGTGATCACCATCCCGCGATCGACGGCCTTGCACATGTCGTAGACGGTCAGCAGCCCGACCTGCACGGCGGTCAGCGCTTCCATCTCGACGCCGGTCCGGCCGAACGTCTCGACTTGCACGGCGCAGTGCACGCCCGGCAGCGCATCGTCGAGTTCGAAGTCGACGGCCACGCGCGTCAGCGCAAGCGGGTGGCACAGCGGAATGAGGTCGGCGGTGCGCTTTGCGCCCTGGATGGCCGCGATGCGCGCGACGCCGAGCACGTCGCCTTTCTTCGCCTTGCCGTCGCGGATCAGCGCGAACGTGGCCGGCAGCATCCGGATCGTGCCGCGCGCGATCGCGATGCGCCGGGTTTCCTGCTTGCCGCCGACGTCGACCATGTGCGCATGGCCGGCGGCATCGAAATGGGTGAGTCCTGACATGTCATGCTCCGTCTCAACGGGCGCTTATCATAGCAGTGGCGTTCGCGTCGCCGGGAGCGCAGATGACGCATGCGCGGTACGAGACAGTCGCGCCGCCGCCGGTACAATGACCCGAATATTCAGACCAAACGCCGCGATGCGCGCCCGGCGCGCGGGACGGCGTCGTTTTCATCCTGCCATGCGTGTCAAACAGTTGCTTGCCGTGTCGCTGTCGGTCGCGCTCGCGTTGCCGCCGAGCGGCCATGCGCAGAGCGCGTCCGCGCCGCCGCTCGAGCCGGCGGCCGGCGATTCCCCGTCGATTTCGACCGTGCCGGCCGGCATCGCGACCGGCGTGTTCGGTACGTACGGCGGCGCGGAGAGCCGGTTTGCGGGCACCGGCGGCGTGTCGGCGCCGGCCGCGAGCCTGCGCGCGCCGTTGCGCGCACTCGAGCTGCCCGACCTCGGCGACGGCTCCGGCGGTTCGTTGACGCCGCGGGCCGAGCGCCGGCTCGGCGAGCGCGTGATGCGCGAAGTGCGGCGCGACCCCGACTATCTCGACGACTGGCTCGTGCGCGACTACCTGAACGCGATGGCGGCGCGCCTCGCGGCCGCGGCGGCCGCACGCTATATCGGCGGCTACATGCCGGACTTCGACCTGTTCCCGGTGCGCGATTCGCAGATCAACGCATTCTCGATGCCGGGCGGTTTCATCGGGATCAACAGCGGGCTCGTCGTGACGACGCAGACGGAATCGGAGCTCGCGTCGGTGGTCGGCCACGAGATGGGCCACGTGCTGCAGCGGCACATCGCGCGGATGATCGGCGCAAGCGAGAAGACCGGCTACACGGCGCTCGCGACGATGCTGCTCGGCGTGCTGGCCGGCGTGCTCGCGAGAAGCGGCGATCTCGGCAGCGCGATCGCGGTGGGCGGGCAGGCGTATGCGGTCGACAACCAGCTGCGCTTCTCGCGTTCGGCCGAGCGCGAGGCCGATCGCGTCGGCTTCCAGTTGCTCGCCGGCGCGGGCTACGACCCGTACGGGATGCCGGGCTTCTTCGAGCGGCTCGACCGCGCGTCGATGGGCGATGCGGGCGTACCGGCCTATGCGCGCACGCACCCGCTGACCGGCGAGCGGATCGCCGACATGGAGGATCGCGCGCGCCGCGCGCCGTACCGGCAGCCGCGCCAGTCGGCCGAATACGGGTTCGTGCGCGCGCGGCTGCGCGTCCTGCAGAACCGTGCGCCCACCGACATCTCGGCCGAGGCGCGCCGGATGCAGCTCGAGATCGACGATCGCACGGCACCGAACGTCGCCGCGAACTGGTACGGCGTCGCGCTCGCGAACACGCTGCTCGGCCAGTACGACGCGGCGGACAAGGCGCTCGCATCGGCGCTCGGCGCGTTCGATGCGCGCGAGCGGCGTGAGGGCGACCCGGCGACCAGTTCGCCGAGCCTCGACGTGCTGGCCGCCGACATCGCGCGGCGTGCGGGCCGGACCGACGATGCGGTGCGGCTCGCGGCGCTCGCGCAGCGGCGCTGGCCGGCGTCGCACGCGGCGATCGTCGCGCACCTGCAGGCGCTGATCGCCGCGCGCCGCTTCGCCGACGCGCAGGCGCTCGCACGCGCGCAGGCGAAGGCCGATCCCGAGCAGCCGGACTGGTGGGACTACCTCGCGAAGGCGAGCGACGGCAAAGGCGACGTGCTCGCGCGGCGCCGCGCGCTCGCCGAGAAATTCGCGCTCGACGGCGCATGGCCGTCGGCGATCCGCCAGTTGAAGGAAGCGCGCGATGCGAAGGACGTGTCGTTCTACGAGCAGTCGATCATCGGCGCGCGGCTGCTGGAATTCGAGGCGCGCTACAAGGAAGAGCGCGAGGACGAGAAGAACGGCCGCGGGTAGCGGCCGGCGCGCGGCGAACGCGGCCGGGGCGGTTGCGGGTCAGTTGCCGCTGTCGGCCGCGTCGCGTGCCTGTCGCGCCGGACTCGCGACGTAGCCGAACCGCGCGGGCACGTCCGCGCACACGATGTGGCCGAGCGGCAGCGCGCGGCCGTCGCGCCAGCGCAGCACGGGCGGCGCGGCGTCGAAGTCCGCGTGATCGGCGAACAGCCCGAGGTCGTGATCGTGCAGCGCCGCGATGCGCGGCGGCGCGCCCGCATCGCGAAACAGCACGCCGCCTCCATCGTCGAGCCAGGCTTCGTCCGGTTCGAACGGTGCGCCTGTCTGGTCGGCGAGCGTGAGCTGCCCGTCGCGCTCGGCGAGCCGGACGACCCACGGCGTATAGGCGAGCTCGACGTACACGCGCTGCGGCCCGTTCTGGAAGAACCACTGGCCCTGCGCGTCGCATGCGTAGTTGCGGCCGATGAACGCGTTCAGCGCCGCATGCCGGACCGGCGAGCCGAGCTCGCCGGCCGCCTGCGCCGCGTCGTCGCGCAGCCGCCATTCGCCGCGCCGGTCGAGCAGCAGCCAGCCGGTGCAGTGCGGCACGTTCGGCCATTTGGCGAGCGCCTGCCTGACGATGTCATCCATGGTCGACGAATTTCGAGCAATAGCCGAACACCCGCGCCGACAGCCAGTCGAGGCGGCCGGGGAACGGCCCGGTCATGAATCCCGCGTGCCCGCCGGCCGCGGGCTGGTCGAGCTCGACGGCCGGCGATACGTCGGCCGGGCCCGGTAGCGCCGATTCGGGCAGGAACGGGTCGTTGCGGGCGTTGAGGATCAACGTCGGCACGTCGATCGCGGGCAGCAGCGGCCGCGTCGTCGCCTTCGTCCAGTAGTCGTCGGCGTCCGCGAAACCGTGAAGCGGCGCGGTCACGGCCTCGTCGAAGTCGCGCATCGTCACGGCCTCCAGCATCGCGTCGCGGTCGAACAGCCCCGGATACTGGTCGAGCTTCGCAAGCGCCTTGCGCTTGAGCGTCTTCA
The DNA here is from genome assembly GCF_001028665.1 of Burkholderia pyrrocinia. Lineage (NCBI taxonomy): Bacteria > Pseudomonadati > Pseudomonadota > Betaproteobacteria > Burkholderiales > Burkholderiaceae > Burkholderia > Burkholderia pyrrocinia. Next base: position 693,106 of record NZ_CP011503.1, on the reverse strand, counting down.
GGAAGCTGCGCGTATAGATCATCGCGAACCCCTGCGACAGCGCGCGGCCGCCAGCATGCACGTCGATCGGCGTCGAGATCGCGGCGGCCGCCCGCAGGATCGACGTGTCGCTGCGATGCTCGCCGAGCCAGCGCAGCAGCACGTTGCCGCCGAGCGACACGCCGGCTGCAACCAGCGGCCCGCGATGCTGCGCGGCGAGCCGGCGCAGGATCCAGTCGACCTCGGCGCTGTCGGCGAGATGATAGAAGCGCGGCTGGCGGTTGATCTCGCCGCTGCAACTGCGAAAGTGCGGCACGACGGCGTGCCAGCCCTTCGCGCGCGCGGCGGCCATCATCGCGAGCGCGTAGTGCGAGCCCGAGCTGCCTTCGAGGCCATGGAACAGCACGAACAGCGGTGCATCGGGCGGCGGCGCCGCGCTGTCGAGATGCGCGACCCAGTCGAGATCGATGAAGTCGTGATCGGGGGTTTCCCATCGCTCGCGCCGGTATGCGACGGCCGGTCGTCGCGCGAACAGCGCGGGCACGATGGTTTGCGCATGGCTGTTCGGCAGCCAGCGTGGCGCGTGATAGCGCAGTGTGTCGTCGTCCGGGGCCGGAGCCCCGGCGAGCGGCGAGGTGGGCGGAGAAGCCGTACTCATGATCGCCCCGCGTATGCGTTGCTTCGTCTTTTCGTCAGTGCAGCGGGCCCTGCCCATGACGGATCTTCGCGGCGAACTGCCCGGCCGCTTGTTCAGGAATCGGGCTCGCGTGGATGTGCGCGATGCGCCACTCGCCGCGTTCGTGAATCATCACGTACGTCGCGAAAACCATGTCGGGTTCGGCCGTCAGGTCGGCCTGCTGATGCGCTTCGGCGATCGTGTAGACGACCGTGCCGAGGCTGTCGTAGACGCGGATGTCGAGCGGTTCGATCGTCACCGGGCGCGTCGCGAGCCGGTTGGCGAGCCCGCTGCGGATCTGGTCGAGGCCGTGCAGATGCTCGCCGTCCGCCCACACGCAGCTGGCGAAATCCTCGTCGATCCACAACGCCAGCAGCGCGTCGAGATTGGCATCGGCGACGGCCTGGTAGTAGGCGTTCAGCGTATCGGCAGCGGCTTCGAAGAGGCGGGCAAAACGTGGCATCGGGGTTGTCTCTCGCGCGCGTCGCGCGCCGTATTCAGCACGGCGGCCCGGATGGGGCCGCCGCACACCGGTGAATCGGATTGCCCGGCGCGCCGTGCGACGCTGCCGGCCAGGGTCAGCGTTGCCCGACGAGCATGCCGCGCAAATCGCCGAATACCTGCTCGGGACCGAGTTCGCGCAGGCACTTCAGGTGGCCGAGCGGGCACTCGCGTTCGAAGCAGGGACTGCATTCGAGATGCAGCCATTGTACCTTCGCCAGGTCCGACAGCGGAGGGGTGTGGCGCGGATCGGTCGATCCGTACAGCGCGACGAGCGGCCGGCGCAGCGCGGCGGCGACGTGCATCAGCCCCGAATCGTTGGTGACGACCGCGTTCGCGCGCGCGATCAGCGCGCACGCCTCGGACAGCGACGTCTGCCCGCACAGGTTGCGCACGTTCGGCGCGTGGTCGGCGATCGCCTGCGCGGCCGCGGCGTCCTTCTGCGAGCCGAGCGCGACGATCTGCGTGTACGGGAACGACTGGTGCACGATCGTCGCGAGCGTTGCGAAGTGCTCGGGCGGCCAGCGCTTGGCCGGGCCGTATTCGGCGCCCGGGCAGAACACGACGAGCGGCTTGCGCGTATCGAGATTGAAGCGCGCGGACACGCGCGCCGTCTCGTTCAGGTCGGCGTCGAGGCGCGGCGCCGGCAGCGTCTTCATCGATTCGGGCAGCTTCGCGCCCGGCGCGTACGCGAGCGCCGCGTAGTGCGTCGTCATCGGCGGCCGCTCGCCCGACTTGGTCGGGTTCGCGTGCCGCACGTTCAACAGCCCGTAGCGGTGCTCGCCCGTGTAGCCGATCCGCAGCGGGATGTTCGCGAGCCACGGGATCACCGCGGACTTCAGCGAATTCGGCAGCACGTACGCCGCGTCGTAACCGACGTCGCGCAGGTCGCTCGCGAGCTGCCAGCGGCGCAGCAACTGCAGCTTGCCGTGCGCGAGATCGGTCGCGTAGACATCGTGGATCTCGGGCATCCGCTCGAGCACCGGCGCGACCCACGAGGGCGCGACGGCATCGATCGCGATGCGGGGATGGAGCTTCTTCAGCAGCGCAAAAAGCGGCTGCGCCATCAATGCGTCACCGATCCAGTTCGGTGCGATAACCAGCGCTCGACGCATCAGGTGGACTTCCGATGTCGTAATGAAGCACGGCGCGCGGGCGCCGCGTTCGGGTTGCCAGAATGGGGAAGGGCGGCGCGCCGGGCATCCGGCTGCGCCGCCTCGCGAGTGGCGGGCCCGCGGGCCCGGCCGCCCGGGCTCAGTGGCCCTTGACGACCTCGCCGTCGCGCAGCTTGTAGCGCGTGCCGCAGTACGGGCAGCGTGCCTCGCCGTGCGAGACGTCGATGAAGACACGCGGGTGCGCGCTCCAGCGCGCCATGGCCGGGTTCGGGCAGTAGGCGGGAAGATCCTTGGCCGTCAGCTCGACCAGCGGCATTTCCTTGATTTCACTCATGAGACTTTCTCTTATCACTCTTTTGTGGGGCGGTCGGTGGCGCGGCGCGCTCAGACCTTCGTCAGCCAGTGCGCGTACTTCGCGTTCTTGCCGGACACGATATCGAAAAACGCCGACTGGAGCTTTTCCGTGACGGGGCCGCGCGCGCCGCTGCCGATCGTGCGGTTGTCGAGCTCGCGGATCGGCGTGACTTCGGCGGCCGTGCCGGTGAAGAACGCTTCGTCGGCCGTGTAGACCTCGTCGCGCGTGATGCGCTTTTCGATCACCTCGATGCCGGCGTCCTTCGCGAGCGTGATGACGGTGTCGCGCGTGATGCCGTCGAGGCACGACGACAGGTCGGGCGTGTACAGCTTGCCGTTGTTCACGAGGAAGAAGTTCTCGCCGGAGCCTTCCGACACGTAGCCGTCGACGTCGAGCAGCAGCGCTTCGTCGTAGCCGTCGGCCGTCGCTTCCTGGTTCGCCAGGATCGAGTTCACGTACCAGCCCGACGCCTTCGCGCGCACCATCGACACGTTCACGTGGTGGCGCGTGAACGACGACGTCTTCACGCGGATGCCCTTCGCGAGGCCTTCCTCGCCGAGGTACGCGCCCCACGGCCATGCGGCGATCGCGACGTGGATCGTGTTGCCCTTCGCCGACACGCCGAGTTTTTCCGAGCCGACCCAGATGATCGGGCGCAGGTAGCACGACTCGAGCTTGTTCTCGCGCACGACTTCGAGTTGCGCGGCTTCGAGCGTTTCCCGGTCGAACGGCACGTCCATCTGGAAGATCTTCGCGGAATTCAGCAGACGTTTCGTGTGCTCGCGCAGGCGGAAGATCGCGGTGCTGCCGTCGGCCGTCTTGTACGCGCGCACGCCCTCGAAGACGCCCATGCCGTAATGCAGCGTATGGGTCAGGACGTGGATCTTGGCGTCGCGCCAGTCGATCAGCTTGCCGTCCATCCAGATCTTGCCGTCGCGGTCGGCCATTGACATAGGATTCTCCTGGGATGCGGTTGTGTGCAGCGTTGAGCCGGAAAGACGCTTATTTTAGCGTCATTTGGCGACGATCCGGTCGGCGGGCGTGGGGCCGGCGCTATAATCGCCCGGTACCGATTCCAATAACGACGGGTCGTGCCGGCAGGAGGCGCCGGCGTCCCGACGAACCGCCCGCTGCGGCCCGCTTTCCCATGCTCGCTCGATTGTCCGCCACCGACCGCTTCGCGCTGATCCAGGGCGCGCGCGACTATTCCCCGACACTGATGGCGATCCTCTCCTGGGGGCTCGTCACCGGCATCGCGATGAGCAAGTCGGTCATGACGCTCGGGCAGGCGAGCGCGATGTCGCTGCTCGTCTACGCGGGCTCGTCGCAGCTCGCGGTGCTGCCGCTCCTCGCCGCGAAGCTGCCGATCTGGACCGTGCTGCTCACGGCCGCGATGGTCAACACGCGCTTCGTGATCTTCAGCGCCGGGCTGGCTCCCCATTTTTCCTACCTGCCGCTGTGGCGGCGCCTCGCGATCGGCTATTTCAACGGCGACGTGATCTACCTGCTGTTCCAGAAACAGGGCTTCGCGAACGGCCACGTGCCGGGCAAGGAAGCGTATTTCTGGGGGATGGCGCTCGCGAGCTGGCTGTCGTGGCAGGTGTCGTCGCTCGCCGGCATCCTGCTCGCGAGCTTCTTTCCCGCGAGCTGGGGGCTGGAACTGGCCGGCACGCTCGCGCTGATCCCGATCATGGTGTCGGCGGTCGCGAACCGCTCGACGCTCGCGGCCGTCGCGGTCGCGGGCATCGTGGCGCTCGTCGCGTTCGACCTGCCGTACCGGCTCGCGCTGCCGCTCGCGGTGCTGGCCGCGCTCGCGGCCGGCAGCATGGCCGATTTCTTCGTCGAACGGGCCGACTGGCGGCGCATCCGCACCGAAACCGTGCACGAAAAGGAAATCGAATGAGCGCGACGGAGATCTGGATCGTCATCATCGGGATGACGATCGTCACGGCCGTCACGCGCGCGCTGTTCCTGATCGGCGGCGAGCGCACCGTGCTGCCCGAACGCGTACAGCGCGCGCTGCGCTACGCGCCGGCCGCCGCGCTCGTCGCCGTCGTGCTGCCCGACGTGCTCGAAACGCCGGCCGGGCTGTCGTTCGCGCTGTCCAACTATCCGTTCTACGCGGCGCTCGCCGGCCTCGGCTGGTTTTTGTGGCGGCGCAGCATGCTCGGCACGATCGTCGTCGGGATGCTCGTGTTCACCGCGCTGCGCGTGATCTTCTGATGGGCCGCCGTTCCGGCCTGCCGGGCGCCGGCCGCGCGTGCGCGTGCATTGCTGCGTTGCAGCAATATGTGCGTTGCCGCGCGCGATCCCAAATAGGCGGAATTCGCCGCCGCACGGGTCAGTCTGCCGGGTGGATCGGCTAGAATGCCCGTTCGAGATTTTTTACCCGTGCGCGTCATGCGAACCGCCAGCCACGGCCGCATCCGGCGCCCTTTCGCGGCAGCCCGCGCACGTCCAGCGTGAACCCCCTTTCCCCATCCACTACTTCAATCTGTTCAACATGAGCCAAGTCAAGCGTCTTACCGACCTGATCGCCGCCGGCCAGCTCGCCGGCAAGCGGGTGTTCATCCGCGCCGACCTGAACGTCCCGCAGGACGATCAGGGCAACATCACCGAGGACACGCGCGTGCGCGCGTCCGTGCCGGCCATCCAGGCCGCGCTCGACGCCGGCGCGGCCGTGATGGTCACGTCGCACCTCGGCCGTCCGACCGAAGGCGAATTCAAGCCGGAAGACTCGCTCGCGCCGGTCGCGAAGCGTCTCGCCGAGCTGCTCGGCCGCGACGTGCCGCTCGTGTCGAACTGGGTCGAGAACGGCGTGAACGTCGCGCCGGGCCAGGTCGTGCTGCTCGAGAACTGCCGCGTGAACAAGGGCGAGAAGAAGAATTCGGACGAGCTCGCGCAAAAGATGGCGAAGCTCTGCGACGTGTACGTGAACGACGCGTTCGGCACCGCGCACCGCGCGGAAGCGACCACGCACGGGATCGCGAAGTACGCGCCGGTCGCGTGCGCGGGCCCGCTGCTGGCCGCCGAACTCGATGCGCTCGGCAAGGCGCTCGGCAACCCGGCGCGCCCGCTGGTGGCGATCGTCGCCGGCTCGAAGGTGTCGACCAAGCTGACGATCCTGAAGTCGCTGGCCGGCAAGGTCGACCAGTTGATCGTCGGCGGCGGCATCGCGAACACGTTCATGCTTGCGGCCGGTCTGTCGATCGGCAAGTCGCTCGCGGAAGCCGACCTCGTCAACGAGGCGAAGGCGATCATCGACGAAGCGCGCGAGCGCGGCGCGTCGGTGCCGATCCCGAGCGACGTCGTGACGGCCAAGGAATTCTCGCCGACGGCCGCGGCCACGGTGAAGCAGGTCGCCGACATCGAAGCGGACGACATGATCCTCGACATCGGCCCCGATACGGCCAAGGCGCTCGCGAGCCAGCTCGAGAAGGCCGGCACGATCGTGTGGAACGGCCCGGTCGGCGTGTTCGAGTTCGACCAGTTCGGCAACGGCACCAGGACGCTCGCCGAAGCGATCGCCAAATCGTCCGCGTTCTCGATCGCGGGCGGCGGCGACACGCTCGCGGCCATCGCGAAGTACGGCATCCACGACCAGGTCAGCTACATCTCGACGGGCGGCGGCGCCTTCCTCGAGTTCCTCGAGGGGAAGAAGCTGCCGGCGGTGGAAGTGCTCGAAACGCGGGCGGCCTGAGCGTGGCGGCGCGCGCAGGGGTGACGAAGGCCGCGCGCTCCGCGAAAGCGGAGCAGCCGGCCGGCGCGGGCAAGCGCAAACGCGCGCCCGCGCGGGCGAACTCCACCCCGCGCGCACCGGCGGCCGCCGGCGACGCGGCCGTGCAGCACCACGAGATTCAGAACAAAGCGATGCCGGGCGCAAGCACCGGCACGCCCCCCGGAACGGCCGCCGCTGGGCCCGCCGTGTCCGGCTCTCGCAGCGTTTCACCCAGCGCATCCACCTTGATCCAGATGAGGAGTTTCATGCAGCGCGCCACCAAGATAGTCGCCACGATCGGCCCGGCTTCCAGTTCGCCGGAGATTCTGCTGCAGATGATGCAGGCGGGCCTCGACGTCGTGCGGCTCAATTTTTCGCACGGCACGGCCGACGATCACCGCCAGCGCGCCGAGATGGTGCGCGAGGCCGCCCGCAAGGTTGGCCGCGAGATCGCGATCATGGCCGACCTCCAGGGCCCGAAGATCCGCGTCGGCAAGTTCGAGAACGGCAAGACGACGCTGACGCCGGGTCAGCCGTTCATCCTCGACGCGGCCTGCGAACTCGGCAACGACGAGCGGGTCGGCCTCGACTACAAGGAACTGCCGCGTGACCTGAAGCCGGGCGACCTGCTGCTGCTGAACGACGGCCTGATCGTGCTGACCGTCGAGCGCGTGCTCGGCGACGAGATCCACACGATCGTCAAGGTGGGCGGCGAGCTGTCGAACAACAAGGGGATCAACCGCCAGGGCGGCGGCCTGTCGGCGCCCGCGCTGACCGCGAAGGACATGGAAGACATCCGCACCGCGATGTCGCTCGGCGCGGATCTGGTGGCGGTGTCGTTCCCGAAGAACGCGACCGACATGGAAATGGCGCGCCAGCTCGCGAACATCGCGGGCGCGCCGTACGGCATCAAGCCGAAGATGATCGCGAAGATCGAGCGCGCGGAAGCGATTCCGGCGCTGCAGAGCATCCTCGATGCGTCCGACGGCATCATGGTCGCGCGCGGCGACCTCGCGGTGGAAGTGGGCAACGCGGCCGTGCCGGCGCTGCAGAAGCGGATGATCCGGATGGCGCGCGAGTCGAACAAGCTCGTGATCACCGCGACGCAGATGATGGAATCGATGATCTACGCGCCCGTGCCGACCCGCGCGGAAGTGTCGGACGTCGCGAACGCCGTGCTGGACGGCACCGACGCGGTGATGCTGTCGGCCGAGACGGCCGCCGGCAAGTACCCGGTCGTCACGATCGAGACGATGGCGGCCGTGTGCGTCGAGGCGGAAAAGTCGGAACACGTCGAGCTGGACAAGGATTTCCTCGATCGCACGTTCACGCGGATCGACCAGTCGATCGCGATGGGCGCGCTGTTCACCGCGTACCACCTGGGCGCGAAGGCGATCATCGCGCTGACCGAATCGGGCGCGACCGCGCTGTGGATGTCGCGTCACTACACGCACGTGCCGATCTTCGCGCTGACACCGCGCGTCGGCAGCGAGCGCACGATGGCGCTGTACCGCAACGTGACGCCGCTGCATGTCGAATTCAACAGCGACCGCGACTCGGCGCTGCAGGCGGCGCTCGAGATCGTCGTCAAGCAGGGCTACGTGCAGCATGGCGACATGGTCGTGCTGACCGTCGGCGAACCGATGGGGCAGGCGGGCGGCACCAACACGCTGAAGATCGTGCGGGTCGGCGAGCACTACTGAGTCGGGCGTTCGCCGAGCACCTGGCCGGCCTGCGGGCGGCGGTCCGGGTCGGTCGAATTCGATCCGTCACCGTTTTTCGCGCGAAAGCCGCGCGGGGTCCGAAGCCCCGCGCGGCTTTTTTTCTCTTTTTTGCCCGCATTGTGCCGTGCGAACGTAACAAATTGCGAGTGGGCGCCACCGGGCGGTCGGAATCGGAGGCGCTTCGCGATAAAATGCCGCTATTCGACGCTCAGCCGTGCCGTGCCACCCCGGTTCGAACGGGGGCGAGTGCCGCGCCGGCGTCAGGGCGCACCGGTTTTCATTCCAAGGAGTTCCACAATGCCTCTCGTATCAATGCGTCAATTGCTGGACCACGCGGCAGAGCACGGTTACGGCCTGCCGGCCTTCAACGTGAACAACCTGGAGCAGGTCCAGGCGATCATGGCGGCAGCGGACCAGGTCGGCGCGCCCGTGATCATGCAGGCATCAGCAGGCGCGCGTAAGTACGCGGGCGAGCCGTTCCTGCGCCACCTGATCGAAGCGGCAGTCGAGTCGTACCCGCACATCCCGGTCGTGATGCACCAGGATCACGGCCAGTCGCCGGCGGTCTGCATGGGCGCGATCCGCAGCGGCTTCACGAGCGTGATGATGGACGGTTCGCTCGAAGCCGACGGCAAGACGGTCGCGTCGTACGAGTACAACGTCGACGTGTCGCGCAAGGTCGTCGAGATGGCGCATTCGATCGGCGTGACGGTCGAGGCCGAACTCGGCGTGCTCGGCTCGCTCGAGACGATGAAGGGCGACAAGGAAGACGGCCACGGCGCGGAAGGCACGATGACCCGCGAGCAGCTGCTGACCGATCCGGAGCAGGCGGCCGACTTCGTGAAGCTCACGCAGTGCGATGCGCTCGCGATCGCGATCGGTACGTCGCACGGCGCGTACAAGTTCTCGAAGAAGCCGACGGGCGACATCCTGTCGATCCAGCGCATCAAGGAAATCCACGCGCGCATCCCGAACACGCACCTCGTGATGCACGGTTCGTCGTCGGTGCCGCAGGAACTGCTGGCCGAGATCCGCGAATTCGGCGGCGACATGAAGGAAACCTACGGCGTGCCGGTCGAGGAAATCCAGGAAGGCATCAAGCACGGCGTGCGCAAGATCAACATCGACACCGACCTGCGCCTCGCAATCACCGGCGCGATCCGCCGCTACCTGTTCGAGAACCCGGGCAAGTTCGATCCGCGCGACTACCTGAAGCCCGCGCGCGAAGCCGCGAAGCAGGTCTGCGTCGACCGCTACCTCGCGTTCGGCTGCGAAGGCCAGGCCGGCAAGATCAAGCCGGTGTCGCTCGACAAGATCGCCGAGCAGTACAAGTCCGGCGCGCTCGCGCAGGTCGTGCGCTGAGACTGTAGTACGATTGCCCCGCCCGATTCTGTCGTTTGGCAGGGGCGGGCCGCCAGGCCGGATCTGATCCGGCCCCAGGCAGCCGTTCCGTCCGGCCGAACAAGGGCCGGCCGGCAACCGCCCGGGCGTTGCCCGGCCGGCTCGCCGACGTATTGCAAGACCGCCGTTCCCGCCTGCCGCGGGGAACGGCGTTTCCCTTTTTGTTTGGCTCCTTATCTGCGAAAAGACGATGTCTACCCTTTACGAATCCACGCTCCGCTCGCTGCCGCTCCTCGGTCGCGGCAAGGTCCGCGATAACTACGCGGTCGGCAACGACAAGCTCCTGATCGTCACGACCGACCGCCTGTCGGCATTCGACGTGGTGATGGGCGAGCCGATTCCGAACAAGGGCCGCGTGCTGAACCAGATGGCCAACTTCTGGTTCGACAAGCTCGCGCACATCGTGCCGAACCACCTGACGGGCGACGCGCCGGAAGCGGTCGTCGCGGCCGACGAGGTCGAGCAGGTGAAGGGCCGTGGGGTGGTCGTCAAGCGCCTCGAGCCGATCATGATCGAAGCGGTCGTGCGCGGCTACCTGGCCGGCAGCGGCTGGAAGGAATACCAGGCGTCGGGTGCCGTGTGCGGCGTGCAGCTGCCGGAAGGCCTGCAGAACGCGCAGAAGCTGCCCGAGCCGATCTTCACGCCGGCCGCGAAGGCCGAGATGGGCGAGCACGACGAGAACATCACGTTCGAGGAAACCGAGCGCCGCATCGGCACCGAACTGGCCGCGACGATCCGCGACATCTCGATCCGCCTGTACAAGGAAGCGGCCGATTACGCGGCGACGCGCGGCATCATCATCGCCGATACGAAGTTCGAATTCGGCCTCGACAACCACGGCAAGCTGTACCTGATGGACGAAGTGCTGACGGCCGATTCGTCGCGCTTCTGGCCGGCCGACCAGTACGAAGTCGGCACGAACCCGCCGTCGTTCGACAAGCAGTTCGTCCGCGACTGGCTCGAGGCGCAGCCGTGGGGCAAGACGGCGCCGGCGCCGGCGCTGCCGGCCGACGTCGTCGAAAAGACGGCCGCGAAGTACCAGGAAGCGCTCGAGCGCATTACGGGCCAGTCGCTCGCCTGAGCGAGCTTTGCATGGGACCGGAGCAAGCGCTGAAGCGCTAACTCGGGTCGACCGCTTTGCATGGGACCGGAGCAAGCGCTGAAGCGCCAACTCTGGTCGACCGCTTTGCATGGGACCGGAGTAAGCGCTGAAGCGCTAACTCTGGTCGACAGGAAATGACGAAATGAGTGAAGTCCAGACTGCCCACACGCACAGCGCGCCGCTCGTCGGCGTGCTGATGGGTTCGAGTTCCGACTGGGACGTGATGAAGCACGCGGTAGCGATCCTGCAGGAATTCGGCGTGCCGTACGAAGCGAAGGTCGTGTCCGCGCACCGGATGCCCGACGAGATGTTCGACTACGCGGAGAAGGCGCGCGAGCGCGGGCTGCGCGCGATCATCGCGGGCGCCGGCGGCGCCGCGCACCTGCCCGGCATGCTGGCCGCGAAAACCACGGTGCCGGTGCTCGGCGTGCCGGTCGCGAGCAAGTATCTGAAGGGTGTCGATTCGCTGCACTCGATCGTGCAGATGCCGAAGGGCGTGCCCGTCGCGACGTTCGCGATCGGCGAGGCCGGTGCCGCGAATGCCGCGCTGTTCGCGGTGTCGATCCTGTCCGGCACGTCGGTCGACTACGCGAACCGGCTCGCCGCGTTCCGCGTGCGCCAGAACGAAGCCGCGCACGCGATGGTGCTGCCGCCGCTGGAATGACGGCGCACCGGCGGCCGCGCGTCGCGGCTGCCTGACCTCCCCACTGCGGCGGGCAGCGCCCGCCGCGACCGACCACTGACATGACCGCAACTCCTGATTCCGTTTCCCCGATCCTGCCCGGCGCGTGGCTGGGCATGGTCGGCGGTGGCCAGCTCGGCCGCATGTTCTGCTTTGCCGCCCAGGCGATGGGCTATCGCGTCGCCGTGCTCGATCCCGATCCGACGAGCCCCGCCGGCGCGGTCGCCGACCGCCACCTGCGCGCGGCCTACGACGACGAAGCCGCGCTCGCCGAGCTGGCCGACCTGTGCGACGCGGTGTCGACCGAGTTCGAGAACGTGCCGGCCGCGAGCCTCGATTTCCTCGCGCGCACGACGTTCGTCGCGCCGGCCGGCCGCTGCGTCGCGGTCGCGCAGGACCGGATCGCGGAGAAGCGTTTCATCGAGGCGTCGGGCGTGCCCGTCGCGCCGCACGTCGTGATCGAATCGTCGGCGGCGCTCGCCGCGCTCGACGATGCCGCGCTCGACGCGGTGCTGCCGGGCATCCTGAAGACGGCACGCCTCGGCTACGACGGCAAGGGCCAGGTGCGCGTGCGTACCGCGCAGGAAGCGCGCGACGCGCATGCGGCGCTCGGCGGCGTGCCGTGCGTGCTCGAGAAGCGCCTGCCGCTGAAATACGAAGTGTCGGCGCTGATCGCGCGCGGCGCGGACGGCCGCTCGGCCGCATTCCCGCTCGCGCAGAACGCGCACCACAACGGCATCCTCGCGCTGACGGTGGTGCCTGCTCCGGCCGCCGATGCCGCGCGCGTCGCAGAGGCGCAGCAGGCGGCCGTGCGGATCGCCGATACGCTCGGCTACGTCGGCGTGCTGTGCGTCGAGTTCTTCGTGCTGGAAGACGGCTCGTTCGTTGCGAACGAGATGGCGCCGCGCCCGCACAACTCCGGCCACTACACGGTCGATGCGTGCGCAACGAGCCAGTTCGAGCAGCAGGTGCGCGCGATGACGCGCATGCCGCTCGGCAACCCGCGCCAGCATTCGCCGGCCGCGATGCTGAACATCCTCGGCGACGTGTGGTTCCCGAACGGCGCGGCGGCCGATGCCGTCACGCCGCCGTGGGACACGGTCGCGGCGATGCCGACTGCGCACCTGCACCTGTACGGCAAGGAAGACGCGCGTGTCGGCCGCAAGATGGGCCACGTGAACTTCACGGCCCAGACGCGCGACGAAGCCGTCGCCGCGGCCACCGCGTGCGCGCAGTTGCTGCGCGTGCCGCTCGACTGAGGCGCCAGCCGATGTCCATCGATCTCCCGAACTCCGTGACGCCCGCGCAGATCGACGCGGCCGCTGCGCTGCTCGACGCGGGGCAACTCGTCGCGTTCCCGACCGAAACCGTCTACGGGCTCGGCGGCGACGCGGCGAATCCCGAGGCCGTCGCGCGCATCTACGCGGCGAAGGGGCGGCCCGCGAACCATCCGGTGATCGTGCACCTGCCGCCCGGCGGCGATCCCGGCTACTGGGCCGACGTGCTGCCCGCCGATGCGCAGGCGCTGATCGATGCGTTCTGGCCGGGCCCGCTGACGCTGATCCTGAAGCGCCATGCGCGCATTCCGGACGCCGTGAGCGGCGGCCAGGATTCGGTCGGGCTGCGCTGCCCGTCGCATCCGGTCGCGCAGGCGCTGCTGGCCGCGTTCAGCGCGCGGCGCGGCGGGCACGGCGGCGTTGCCGCGCCGTCCGCGAACCGGTTCGGCCATGTGAGCCCGACGACCGCACAGCACGTGCGCGATGAATTCGGCGACACCGTGCACGTGCTCGACGGCGGCGCATCCGAAGTCGGCATCGAATCGACGATCCTCGACCTGTCGCGCGGTTTCCCCGCGTTGCTGCGCCCGGGCCACGTGACGCCGCAGCAGATCGCCGACGTACTCGGTCGTGCGCCGCGGCTGCCGGACGGCAGCGACGCGACCGCGCCGCGCGCGTCGGGCACGCTGAAGGCCCATTACGCGCCGCGCACGCCGCTCGCGCTGCTGCCGTTCGATGCGCTCGAGCCGCTGCTCGCGGCCGCGCAAACCGACGGCGAGCGCGTCGCGCTCGTCGCACGCGCGTCGCGCGCGGGAAGCTGGGTGCAGGCCGACGGCGTGCATTTCATCGCCGCGCCGGAAGATCCGCAGGCGTATGCGCACGCGCTCTACGGAATGCTGCGCGCGCTCGACCGGGCGGACGTCGCGCGCATTCTCGTCGAGAAGCTGCCCGACACCGTCGAATGGATTGCCGTCAACGATCGCCTTGGCCGTGCGGCAGCCGCGTTCGAAGCGCAGGGGTGAGCGCGGCAGCGAGGCACGTTCCGACGCCGTAGGTCGCTCGCCGACGAGCATGCATTGTGCAACGCGTCGGGATCGGAAAAACAAACGCCCGACCGGTGAACCCGGTCGGGCGTTTTCGCTTATGTTCGCGTTCGCAGGCGCGAAGCATCCGCCGTCCGGTCCGCAGCAGCTGCGCGGGCCGGACGCGGTGCTTACTTGCCGACGCCGGTCGCCGCGATCTGCTTCTCCACGAACTGTGCGAACAGCGCGTGCAGGCGCGTCGTCGGGTGGACCGTGTCGGCGAACATGTAGGTCTGGTCCGCGTTCGCGACCGTGTAGGTCTGCGGCGAGCAGAACAGCGACGAGCCGAATGCGGTCGCGTTCGCGACGCCATACTGCGTCGCGGCCTGAACCATCGCCTTCAGGTTGCACGCGGTGTCGGTGTTCGACACGCTGAAGCCGTTCGCCTGGAAGTTGGCCGCGATGCCGTCCTGCCACGTGAACGTGTCGAGCAGCGCGACCTTCGTCGTGTCGACCTTCAGCGCGGCCAGCGTGCCGGCGAGCGTCTTGTTGAACAGCCCCGACAGTTGCGTGAACGCGGCCTGCGTGCCGCCCTGCAGCGCGAGCGGCGTGCTGCCGATGTCCGGCACGTTCGACACGAACACGTGCGTTGCGCCAGCCGCGACGATCTGCTGGACGATCCCGCCGAGCTGCTGCGCGGCCAGGCCGATCGCCTGCGCCGCCGCGAGTTGCGCGGCCGGCGTGTTGCCTTGCGCCTGCGCGACCTGCGCCTGGTAGAAGATGTCGTTCGCGCCGCCGTTGACCAGCACGATCTGGCCTGCGTTGAAGCTGCCGTGCTGCGTCAGGTACTGCTTGACCTGGTCGGCGATCGGCGTCGTCGTCGCTTGCGCGAAGTCGGCGTTCGGCACGCTCGCGTCAGCGTGGCCGATGCCCGGCTGCAGCGTCACGCGCGAGCCGCCCTGCGCGTAGCCGAGGCCGCCGGTGGCCTGCAGCGGAATGCCGAAGCCGCCCTGGTTCGCGGGCTGCAGCGTGTCGCCGTAGTACTGCGCGACGTCCTGCGCCCATACCTGGCCGGGGTTGGTCGTGAAGCGGCCGCCGCCGAAGCCGAGCTTGATCTGCGAATAGGTGCCGGCGTCGGACAGGCTGTCGCCGAACGACACGATCTGCATCTTCACGCCCGACGGCGGCGTGTTCGACGCGCTGCTGTTGTTGTCGTCGCCGCCGCCGCACGCGGCGAGCAGCGCGAGCGCGGCGCCCGCGATCGCGACCTGCGCGGTGCGCAGCAGGCGTTGCCGGGTATGCGACGGGTATTGTTGTTGTGACTGCATCGTTCGATCTCCTCGTAGATATGGCCTGATGTGTTTCTCATCTGCCGCGTGCCTGCTCGGAACCGGGCTGCGCGGCGGCCGTTGGCTGAAACGGTTATTGGTCACGCGCAGCCGCAAGCGGCACGGTGCGCGGATCCTGGTTCGCGGCCTCGTCGATCTGCGCATGATAAGCGCTCGCCCACTCGGGCGGGCCGAAAATCGCGCGCAGCTTGTTGCGCCATCCGTCGACGCGCAACGCGTCGGCCGCCATCGACACCCACTCGTGGAACGTCGCGACGAGCGGGTTGTTCGAGCCGAGCCGCTCGACGATCCCGTACTGCGGCGGGTCGTCCGGCGTTTCCTCGACATAGCTGCCGAACAGGCGATCCCAGATCACCAGGACGCCTGCGTAATTGCGGTCGATGTAGCGCGGGTTGCGCGCATGGTGCGCACGGTGGATCGATGGCGTGTTGAACACGTACTCGAGCCAGCCGAGCTTGCCGATCGCCTGCGTGTGCACGAAGAACTGGAACGCGAGGTTGATCAGCACGATGCCGACGACCTGTTGCGGCGGAAAGCCTGCGAACGCGAGCGGCAGCCAGAACACCCACATGCCCGCGACGGGGTACATCAGGCTCTGGCGGAACGCGGTCGAGAAATTCATCCGCTCGGACGAGTGGTGCACGACGTGCGCGGCCCACAGCCAGCGCACGCGATGGCTCGCGCGATGGAACACGTAGTAGAGGAAGTCCTGCGCGACGAACAGCACCGCGAACGACAGCCAGCCGTCGTGCCACGTGAACAGGCGATAGTGCTGGTAGCAGTACGCGTAGACGGGGATCACGAAGAGCCACGCGATCTTGTCCGCGCCCTGGTGCATCAGCGCGAGCGCCGCATTGCACAGCGTGTCGCGCCACGCATAGACAGCGTCCTGCGCACGTGTGCGGGCGAGGTGCCAGGCCTCCCACGCGATGCAGAGCAGGAAGACGGGCGCCAGCGCGAGCAGAAGCAATTCGACGTCGAATCGCATGGGCGTGTCTCCTCCTTTCCCCTGCAGGCCGTGAGGCCGGGCGTGCAGCCCGTTGTAGATATCGATCAGGCCAACAGCCTACGCAATCGCCTCGCGCTAGGCGAGGGGGCAGCGTAGAGGGTTCCCTCTGAGGACAGGGTTTCTACGGAAACCGTGCGGCGCGGGGGCGGGCGGTGCGGCCCCGTTTTGCGGGCACGGCTGGCGTGCGGTGCATCGCGCGCCGGTGATGGCGGCCGTTTCAAACCGCGAAGGTCGGGATTCCGTGTGCGGGGCGGCGGCAGGCCGCACGGGCCGCCCGCCAGGGCTGCCCGAAGCGCGGTGCCGCCTCGTGGCCGACGCACGCCGACAGAGGGGCAGGGATGCGCCGCATCGCGGCGCACGGAGCCATCAGTGCGCGCCCGCGTAGATCCATTCGAGCAGCGAGTCGTGCGCGGCGCGCGCGCCTTCCGCGTGATCGTTGTTGATGAAGCTGACGACGATGTAGCTCTGGCCGTCGGCGCCGGCGACGTAGCCGGCGATCGCGCGCACGTCGCGCAGCGTGCCGGTCTTGATGTGCGCGTTGCCGAGCACGCCGGCGTTGGTGAGGCGGTTCTTCATCGTGCCGTCGATGCCGGCGATCGGCAGCGAATCGACGAACGCCTGCGCAACGGGGCTCGCGTTCGCGGCCTGCAGCAGCGCGGCGAGCGACAGCGCGCTCACGTGTTCTTCGCGCGACAGCCCCGAGCCGTTTTCGAGCACGAGGTCCGGCATCGCGATGCCGTTCTTCTGCAGGAACGCCTGGATCGCGCGGCTCGACTGCTCGGGCGTCGCGGGCGGCTTGCCGCTGACCGCGCCGATCGTCAGGAACAGGTTGCGCGCCATCACGTTGTTGCTGAACTTGTTGATGTCGTAGACGATGCTGCCGAGCACCGGGCTGTGATGCACGGCGAGCGGCCGCGCGGTGGTCGGCACCTTGCCTTCGCTCACGGGCCCCGTGATCGTGCCGCCGTCCTGCTGCCACAGCGCGAGGAAGCCGCGCGCGAAGAACGTCGTGTGATCGAGGATCGCGAGGTTGGTCGTGCGCGCGCCGCAGCGCAGTGGATAGTCGCCGGCGAACGACGCGGTCATCATCCCGGCGCCGGCCGTCAGCGTCGGGCGCGCGGCCGCGGCGGCCGCGCTGCACGAGCCCGTGCCTTCGACCAGCTGGTTGTCGATCGACAGGTCCGCGAGCGGCGGCAGCACGTCGACGGCCACCTTGCCGTCGTCGCCCGGCGTGACCGTGAACGATACGGCCTTGAACGCGTACAGCAGCGGATCGGGGCCGACGTTGTACGGGGCGCTCACGTCGTCGTCGAACGACGGCAGGTCGCGCGTCGATGCCGCGAAATAGCTCTTGTCGAGCACGAGGCCGCCGGCCACGCGCTTGATGCCGGCCTTGCGGATCTTGTCGACGAGGTCGATCAGCTCTTCCGGCACGAGCTTCGGATCGCCGGTGCCCTTGATGTACAGGTTGCCCTGCAGCGTGCCGTCGGGGTCGACCGTGCCGTCCGTGTAGGCGGTCGTGCGCCAGCGGAAGTCGGGGCCGAGGATCGACAGGCCCGAGAAGGTCGTGACGAGCTTCATCGTCGACGCCGGCATCATCGGCCGGCTCGCATTCCACGCGATCAGCGGTTCCGGGTCGCCGACGCGCTCGACGACGACGCTCATCGCCGACGCCGGCACCTTCGCGCGCTGCAGCGAGACGAGCACCGATGCCGGCAGGCCGGCTGCTCGCGCGGCGGGCGACACGACGGCGGTCTTGTGCGCTTCCTTGTGGGATTTCTTGCGGGCTTGCGCGGGCGGCGCGAAGGCCAGGGCCGTACAGGCGGCGATGACGGCGGCTGCGCGCAGGCAGGCGCGGGTGCTCGGGGCGAACCGGGCGGAAAGGGTGGAAATCGGCATGGACGAATACGGGTAAGCAGGGGCTCGGGCGGCGCGTGCGTCGCGCGCAAGCGCACATTGTAGAGACAAGTGGGCAAATGCCCGCTGAAATCGCGCGTCGTGCCGCATGGCGGCATCACTTTGCCGCGGGCATGCCGCGCACGCGATTCGCGGCGCTACAATGGTCGGCGTGTTTCACCCGACCCATGGATGCCTGTCCCGATGCGGATTCTGCTTGTCGAAGACGACCGAATGATTGCCGAGGGCGTGCGCAAGGCGCTGCGCTCGGACGGCTTTGCGGTCGACTGGGTGCAGGACGGCGACGCGGCGCTCACGGCGCTCGGCGGCGAGACGTACGACCTGCTGCTGCTCGACCTCGGCCTGCCGAAGCGCGACGGCATCGACGTGCTGCGCACGCTGCGCGCGCGCGGGCTGGCGCTGCCGGTGCTGATCGTCACCGCGCGTGATGCCATCGCCGATCGCGTGAAGGGCCTCGACGCGGGCGCGGACGACTACCTCGTCAAGCCGTTCGACCTCGACGAGCTGGGCGCGCGGATGCGCGCGCTG
Source organism: Burkholderia pyrrocinia (assembly GCF_001028665.1). NCBI lineage: Bacteria > Pseudomonadati > Pseudomonadota > Betaproteobacteria > Burkholderiales > Burkholderiaceae > Burkholderia > Burkholderia pyrrocinia. The sequence goes on along the minus strand of NZ_CP011503.1, from coordinate 674,751 downwards.
ATCCGCCGCCAGGCCGGGCGCAGCGAGTCGCTGATCCGCCACGGCGCGCTGACGCTCGATCCCGCTTCGCACCAGGTGACGCTCGACGGCGCGCCCGTCGCGCTGTCCGCGCGCGAGTTCGCGCTGCTCGAGGCGCTGCTCGCGCGGCCCGGCGCGGTGCTGTCGAAGAGCCAGCTCGAGGAAAAGATGTACGGCTGGGGCGAGGAGATCGGCAGCAACACGGTCGAGGTCTACATCCACGCGCTGCGCAAGAAGCTCGGCTCGGACCTGATCCGCAACGTGCGCGGGCTCGGCTACATGGTCGTCAAGGAAAGCTGACGCGTGAGGTCGATTCGTCATCAATTGCTGATCTGGCTGCTCGCGATCGTCGTCGCGGGCGTGGGCGCTGCGGGCTGGCTCATCTATCGGCAGGCGCTCGCCGAGGCGAACGAGCTGTTCGACTACCAGCTTCAGGAGATCGCCGCGGCGCTGCCGTCCGAGCCGTTCTCGCAGGTGTTCGGCTCGCGCACCAACGGCGACGAAGGCATCGTGATCCAGATCTGGAACCGCAACGGCGTGCTGATGTACTTCTCGCATCCGCGCGCGCCGATCGCGCCCCGGGCGGAGCTCGGCTTCTCGACCGAGCGCACCGATCGCGGCGAATGGCGCGTGTACGGTGCGATCGTCGGCGACAACGTCGTGCAGCTCGCGCAGCCGCTGTCGGTGCGCAACCGGCTCGCGGCGAACGTCGCGCTGCGCACGCTGTGGCCGCTGATCGTGCTGCTGCCGTTCCTCGGCGCGGCCGTGTGGGTGATCGTCGGGCGCGGGCTGGCGCCGCTCGGCCGCGTGACGCGCGCGGTCGAGGCACGCCGGCCGGAAGCGCTCGATCCGCTGCCCGACGAGCGCCTGCCGCTCGAGGTGCAGCCGCTCGTGCGGGCGCTGAACGGGCTGCTCGCGCGGCTGTCGGCCGCGCTCGACACGCAGAAGGCGTTCGTGGCCGACGCCGCGCACGAACTGCGCACGCCGCTCGCGGCCGTGCAGATCCAGGCGCAGCTCGTCGCACGTGCGAAGGACGATGCGTCGCGTCGCGAGGCGGTCGCGGATCTCCAGGACGGCGTCACGCGCGCGACGCGCCTCGCGGAGCAGTTGCTCGCGCTCGCACGCGCCGAGCCGGACGGCGCGACGATGCGCGAACCGGTCGACCTGCAGGCGCTGCTGGCCGAATGCGTGGCCGCGCATGCACCGCTCGCGCAGCGGCGCGACATCGATCTCGGCTTCGAGGAGACGCGCGCGGCGAGCGTCGTCGCGGACGTTGGTGCGCTGCGCGTGATGTTCGGCAACCTGCTCGACAACGCGGTGAAGTACACGCCGGACGGCGGCCGCATCGACGTGTCGCTGACCTCCGACGCGGCCGGCCGTGCGTGCGTCCAGATCGGCGACAGCGGGCCCGGCATCCCGGCCGACGAGCGCGAGCGCGTGTTCGACCGCTTCTACCGCGACAGCTCCGCGCGGGCGCGCGCCGACTTGTCGGGCAGCGGGCTCGGGCTCGCGATCGTCAAGCGCGTGGCGGCGCAGCAGGGCGCGACGGTGTCGCTCGGCGACGCGGCCGCAGGCGGCCTGCTCGTCAGCGTCGTGTTTCGCGACGCCGAGATGCCGACCGAGGCGCCGCGGCAGCCGGAATCCGTGTGAAGATCCGCGCCGGACGTGCTTCGGGGGCCGATTAAGCCCCGCTTAAGGCTGATTAAGCCTCCTTTAAGTCAGGGTCGTTACGCTGCGTCCTAACAAAGAGGAGGTCCTACGATGAACACCCGATTCCTTGCGCGCGGCGCCGTCGCGGTCGCCGTGGCGGCCGCCCTGTCGGCCGGTTACTTCGCCGGCACCCGCCGCGCCGATCCGCAGATCATCACGCCCGCGCAGGCGGCCGCGCTGATGCCGGCCGAAGCGGCCGCGAAGACCGGCATCCCCGATTTCTCCGGGCTCGTCGAGACCTACGGCCCCGCAGTCGTGAACATCAGCGCGAAGCACGTCGTGAAACAGGTGTCGCGGCGCGTGCCGCAGCCGCAACTGCCGATCGACCCGAGCGACCCGTTCTACCAGTTCTTCAAGCATTTCTACGGCCAGGTGCCGGGGATGGGCGGCGACGCGCAGCCGGACGACCAGCCGAGCGCGAGCCTCGGTTCCGGGTTCGTCGTCAGTTCCGACGGGTACATCCTCACCAATGCGCACGTGATCGACGGCGCGAACGTCGTCACGGTCAGGCTGACCGACAAGCGCGAATACAAGGCGAAGGTCGTTGGCTCCGACAAGCAGTCCGACGTCGCGGTGCTGAAGATCGACGCGAGCGGCCTGCCGACCGTGAAGATCGGCGATCCGGCGCAGAGCAAGGTCGGCCAGTGGGTCGTCGCGATCGGTTCGCCGTACGGCTTCGACAACACGGTCACGTCGGGCATCATCAGCGCGAAGTCGCGCGCGCTGCCGGACGAGAACTACACGCCGTTCATCCAGACCGACGTGCCGGTGAACCCCGGCAACTCGGGCGGCCCGCTGTTCAACCTGCAGGGCGAGGTGATCGGCATCAACTCGATGATCTATTCGCAGACGGGCGGCTTCCAGGGCCTGTCGTTCGCGATCCCGATCAACGAGGCGATCAAGGTGAAGGACGAACTCGTGAAGACGGGCCACGTGAGCCGCGGCCGTCTCGGCGTTGCCGTGCAGGGGCTGAACCAGACCCTCGCGAGCTCGTTCGGGCTGCAGAAGCCGGACGGCGCGCTCGTCAGCTCGGTCGACCCGAACGGCCCGGCCGCGAAGGCGGGCCTGCAGCCGGGTGACGTGATCCTGTCGGTCAACGGCTCGCCGGTCGCCGATTCGACGTCGCTGCCTGCGCAGATCGCGAACCTGAAGCCCGGTTCGAAGGCCGACCTGCAGATCTGGCGCGACAAGTCGAAGAAGTCGATCAGCGTGATGCTCGGCGCGATGGCCGATGCGAAACTCGCGTCGAACGACAACGGGCCGGTCGAGCAGGGCCGCCTGGGCGTCGCGGTGCGTCCGCTGTCGCCGCAGGAGCGCAGTGCCGACAACCTGTCGCACGGGCTGATCGTGCAGCAGGCCGGCGGGCCGGCCGCCAACGCGGGGATCCAGCCCGGCGACGTGATCCTCGCGGTCAACGGCCGCCCGGTCACGAGCCCCGAGCAGTTGCGCGACGCGGTGAAGGGCGCGGGCAACAGTCTTGCGCTGCTGATCCAGCGCGATAATGCACAGATCTTCGTGCCGGTCGACCTGAGCTGACCGGCGACGACCGACGGCCGGCCAGGCCGGCCGCGGCGGGCGCCGCCGCCGTCCGACCCCGTGGCGTGGCGCCCCGTATGTGTTCCGACCCAAAGGAGAGAGCCATGCAATATCTACGCAACGTGTCCCGATTTGCCGTCGCCGTGGCGTTGGCCGCCGGCTTCGCAGCCGGCGCGACCGGCGCGTACGCGCAGTCGGACGGCTTGCCCGCTGCGCGCCAGCAGGGCGACGTCGCCTTCGTGTCCGGCGGCGTCGGGCAGGACGAATCGACGGCGTTCCAGCGCAACGAGGCGAAGTGGCCGCTGGCGCTGCGCTTCACCGGCAAGGGCGGCGAATTCCTGGCCGACGTCCATGTGCGGATCGTCGACGACAAGGGTGCCGAAGTGCTGAAAACCGACGCGCGCGGGCCGTACATGCTCGTGCAGGTGCCGCCGGGGCGCTATACGGTGCATGCGACGTACCAGGGCAACGAAGAATCCCGCGCCGTCACGGTCGGCGCGAAGGGCGGCGCGAAAACCGCATTCCAGTGGAGCGCGCAGTAGCCCGCCGCGCGCGGCCCCGGCCCGGGGCGCGCAATCGGACGAAGTTTCGCCCATAATGAAAGCCACGGCATGCGTGCCGTGGCTTTTTTCGTTTCCTGCCACCGGCCTGCCTGCCGGGCCGCCCGAAGGAGAAACGATGTCCGATGCAGCCGATCCTCACCTTGAAATCGTGCCGAACCGCCATCGCGTGCGCGTGATCCATCACGGCATCACGTATGCCGATTCGCACGGCGTGCTGACCGTGCGCGAAACGGGGCGGCCGGACGTCCATTACCTGCCGCGCCGCGACGTCAACATGCGCAGGCTCGTGAAATCGGGCGTTACGACAGCCTGCCCGTTCAGGGGGCAGGCCGTGCATTTCGACTTGCAGACGGAAGACGGCGTGATCGAGAACGCCGCATGGAGTTACGAGGAACCGAAGGAGGCGGCGGCCGCGCTCGCGCACTACGTTGCCTTCGATGTCGCACGGATCGACAGTCTCGTCGAGACGTCCTGATGCGGCGCGCGTTCATCGGGGAGGCACCATGGAACTGAACGACACGTTACGCGTCCCGCTCGCGCTGCCTGTCGTGCGGGAAGCCTTCGAGGATCCCGCATTGCTGCGGGCGAGCTTCGACCATTGCGAATCGTTCGAGAAGCTCGCGCACGGCGAGTTCGCGCTGACGATCACGGTGCCGCTCGGCCCGCTCCGTGCGCACTACGACGTGCGTGCGCATGCGGCCGGCGAGCAGGGCGACGCGGAAGGGCAGCCGCGCCGCGTGATCAATTTCAAGGCGCGGGCCGACGGCCTCGGCGCGCTGCGCGGCCAGGTCGAACTCGTGCTGCTGCCCGATGACGATGCGAACGCCACGTGCCTCGAGTACGTGGTCTGGGCGACGGCAAGCGGGCCGCTCGCCGAATTGCCGGCTCGGCAGATCGAGAATGCGCTGCGCGAGTGGACTGACGATTTCTTCCGCGAGTTCTGCGCGGTCGTGCAGGCGAAGCACGGTCTCGCGCCGAATCGCGCGAACCCGGCCGCGCAGCGGCGCCAGCATGTGTTCCTGCGGCCGGCGTCGTTGATGGCCGCGACGAAGCGTCCGCTGCCGCCGCACCTCGGCGGCGCGCTGACCGGGCGTGCTGCCAGCGCGCTGCATCATCGCGGTTCCGGCACGGTGCCCGTCTGGGCATGGGTGGCGATGATCGTGTTCGTCGCGCTGCTGCTTTATGCGGCACGCTGGATCAACGGCGGCTGAGCGGCAGACCGGCTGAACACCGCCGGTTTCGCTTCGCGATCCGCCCGCTGCGCCCGCGGCGCACATTACTGCCCCGCATCGGCATCGGCACCGGCTCCGGCGCCGCGAAATTCCCTTCGATACGCAGACGGCGACGTGCCGAGCACGCCCGCGAAATGCTGGCGCAGCGACACGCTCGACCCGTAGCCGGCCGCCTGCGCGATCGCGTCGATCGATTGTCCGGTGGTTTCCAGCAGATGCTGCGCGCGCGCGAGCCGCTCGGCCTGCAGCCATGCGGTAACGGTCGTGCCGGTCGCCTGGCGGAAGTGGCGCGTGAACGTGCGCCGGCTCATCAGCACGCGTTCGGCGAGCGAATCGACGCTGTGCGCGGCGTCGAGGTGTGCGCGCACCCAGTCGAGCAGGCCCGCGAGCCGCGCATCGCGCGGGTGCGCGGCGACGGGCTGCGGCACGTACTGCGCCTGCCCGCCCTGGCGGTGCGGCGGGATCACGAGGCGGCGCGCGATCTGGTTCGCAGCGTCCGAGCCGAAGCGCCGCCGCACGACGTGCAGGCAGCAGTCGAGCCCCGCGGCCGTGCCGGCCGACGTCATCAGGTTGCCGTCGTCGACGTACAGCACGTCGGGATCGAGTTTCACGCGCGGAAAGCGTTGCGCGAAGTCGTCGGCCCACGCCCAGTGCGTGGTGGCCGGGCGGCCGTCGAGCAGGCCGGCCGCGGCGAGCACGTATGCGCCGAGGCACAGCCCGACGAGTTGCGCACCGCGTGCGGCGACCGCGCGCACGGCGTCGAGCAGTTCGTCGGGCGGCGCTTCGTCCGGGTCGCGCCACGCCGGCACGATGACGATGTCCGCGTCGTCGAGTGCGTCGAGCCCGTACGGCGCGGTGATCGTGAAGCCGCCCGTCGTCGCGAGCGGGCCGCGCTCGGTCGAGCAGACGCGGAATTCGAACACGGGCGACGCGGCCGCGTCGCGTTCCTTGCCGAACACGACGGACGGCACCGACAGGTGGAACGGGCTGATGCCGTCGTATGCGATCACGGCGACGACGGTCGGGGCGGGCGACGCGGGTGACGCGGCGGCGGTCATGGCGGGCTCCGGAATGGCGATGGCCCGATTCTATCGAAGAATGGCTATCGGGCCACTATCTGCACGGGCGATGCGGCCCGACAATGCATCGCATCGCGCCGCTGGCCGTCCCGTTCCGGGGCGGGGCCGCGCGTCAGGACAGGAGCTCGCCATGTCGAACACCGCCCCGCATTCCGCTTCCCATCCCGCTTCCCGCCGCGCGCTGATCGTGATCGACGTCCAGAACGAATACGTGACGGGCAACCTGCCGATCGAGTATCCGCCGATCGACGTGTCGCTCGCGAACATCGGCCGCGCGATCGACGCCGCGCATGCGGCCGGCGTGCCCGTGATCGTCGTCCAGCACGTCGCGCCGGCCGGCGCGCCGATCTTCGCGCCCGGCACCGACGGCGTTGCGCTGCACGCGGTCGTCGCCGGCCGGCCGTACGCTCACCTGATCGAGAAGGCGCAGGCGAGTTCGTTTGCCGGGACCGATCTTGCCGCATGGCTCGACGCGCGCGGGATCGACACGCTCGCGGTGGCCGGCTACATGACGCACAACTGCAATGCGTCGACGGTCTATCACGCGGCGCATGCGGGACTGAACGTCGAGTACCTGGACGATGCGACCGGCGCGTTGCCGTACGAGAACGAAGCGGGCTCGGCGAGCGCCGAAGAGATACACCGTTCGTACACGGTGGTGTTCCAGTCGAACTTCGCGGCCGTGATGTCGACCGACGCGTGGATCGCGGGACTGGCCGGCGCACCGATGCCCAAGCGCGATTCGGTGGCCGCGTCGAACCGGCGGGCCCGCACGCATCGCCCGAAGGCGGCCTGAGCCGGCCGGGGATATGGGGTGGCGGGCAGGGCGTTGCCGCGGCCGCGGTGCGGCCGGGCTCGGCAATCGATAAAAATGAAACGGCGCGCGGGCAACCGCCGCGCCGTCAGTCGCCTTCCTTCAGCATCGCCGGGCTGTAGCGCAGCATGTCGAAGCAGCCGTCGACGAGCTTTTCTGCATGCCGCTCGGCGTCGATCTCGTCGGGCAGCATCAGCATGTCGCGCACGAAGCCGCTGACGAGTGTGTGCAGCATCAGGGTCGCGCGCCACGTGTCGAGCCGATCGGGCAGCAGCTTCTGCCGGACGGCCACCGCGAGATCGGCGTCGATCGCGTGCAGTGCCTCGCTCATTCCCGCGCGGTTGCGCTGCAGCAGCGGCTCCATGTCCGCGACGTACTCGCACTTCATGAACAGGATGCTGAACACGCGCCGCAACTGCGAGTCGCGCTGCACGCCGAGCAGGCACCAGATCAGGATCTTGCGGATCTTCTCGAGCGGATTGCCGCCCGGCGCGTCGAGCGGCATCCGCTTCAGCTCGTCGATCGGCAGGAACACGCGGTCGAACATCGCGTCGAACAGCTCGCTCTTGTTCGCGAAATGCCAGTAGATCGCGCCGCGCGTGACGCCGGCGTGCTGGGCGATGTCCGCGAGCGACGTGTGCGACACGCCCTTCTCGAAGAACACGTGTTCGGCGGCATCGAGAATGCGATTGCGCGTCTCGAGCGCCTCCTCCTTGGTACGTCTGACCATGTGCAGGCCTGATTGGATCGATCGTAGGTGAATATAGGGTCTATAACCCTCGTCGTCGCCAAGGGGACGGGCTATGCTTGCGATTGGTAATAATTCGTAAGACTGGACAGCCGCGGCGACACAAACGGGCTTTTTACATACATTCGTGAATGTATATACAATACCACCCTACGATCGAATGACCCAAGTGGCAATCAGTTAATATCCCACTCTGCTGATTCCCGCCCTAAGTACCAGTCCGCAGTTCGCTGCATCCCGTCGGCATGGAGGTTTCGTGCCGACGTGCTGTATCCAGCAGTCCAGTAATTCAGGTGTTCGATCTGCGCCGCGAGGCGCATCCGTGTTGCGCTCCCGTCGGGTGCTGCACTTATTCCATTGGTTACACACAGAGGTCGCTCCATGCGCGTCGAACGGGTTCCATACCGCTTGATCACTGTCGCGGCAGCCGCGGTTTTCCTGGCTGCATGCGGAAAAAAAGAATCGGCACCGCCGCCGCAAACGCCGGAAGTCGGCGTCGTCACCGTCCAGCCGCAAGCCGTACCGGTCTTCAGCGAGCTGCCGGGCCGCACCAGCGCGTTCCTCGTTGCGCAGGTCCGCGCGCGGGTCGACGGCATCGTGCTGCGTCGTGAATTTACCGAAGGCACCGACGTCAAGGCCGGCCAGCGTCTCTACAAGATCGATCCGGCGCCGTATCTCGCCGCGCTGAACAGCGCGAAGGCGACGCTCGCGAAGGCGCAGGCGAACCTCGTCACGCAGAACGCGCTGGTCGCGCGCTACAAGGTGCTGGTGGCCGCGAACGCGGTCAGCAAGCAGGACTACGACAACGCGGTGGCCACGCAAGGGCAGGCCGCGGCGGACGTCGCGGCCGGCAAGGCGGCGGTCGACACCGCGCAGATCAACCTCGGCTACACGGACGTGGTCTCGCCGATCACCGGCCGCGTCGGCATTTCGCAAGTGACGCCGGGCGCGTACGTGCAGGCGAGCCAGGCGACGCTGATGTCGACGGTGCAGCAGCTCGATCCGGTGTACGTGGACCTCACGCAATCGAGCCTCGAAGGCCTGAAGCTGCGCCAGGACGTGCAGAGCGGCCGCCTGAAGACGAGCGGCCCGGGCGCGGCGAAGGTGTCGCTGATCCTCGAGGACGGCAAGACCTATGCGGAGCCGGGCAAGCTGCAGTTCTCGGACGTGACGGTCGACCAGGCCACCGGCTCGGTGACGATCCGTGCGGTCTTCCCGAACCCGGGCCGCGTGCTGCTGCCGGGGATGTTCGTGCGCGCGCGGATCGAGCAAGGCGTGAACGAGAACGCGTTCCTGGTGCCGCAGATCGGTGTCACGCATGACCAGAAGGGCCAGGCGATCGCGATGGTGGTGAACGCCGGCAACAAGGTCGAGCCGCGTCCGCTGAAGACGACGGGCATGCAGGGCCAGAACTGGATCGTCGAAGGCGGTCTGGCAGCGGGCGATCACGTGATCGTGCAGGGCGGCGAGAAGGTACGCCCGGGTGCGACCGTGAAGTCGGTGCCGGCGCAGCTCGCATCGGCGGCCGATGCCGCATCGGGCGCTGCCGCCGCAACCGCCGCACCGGCTGCCGCCGGTTCCGGCGCCGCTGCTGCTTCCGGTGCCGCCGCATCGGGCGCCGCGCCGGCGAGCGCTGCCGCTGCTTCGAGCGCGCAATAACAGGGAGCCTGTTTCATGGCAAAGTTTTTTATCGATCGCCCGATCTTCGCGTGGGTGATCGCCATCATCCTGATGCTGGCCGGGGTCGCGGCGATCTTCACGCTGCCGATCTCGCAGTATCCGACGATCGCGCCGCCATCGATCCAGATCACCGCGAACTACCCGGGCGCTTCCGCAAAGACGGTGGAAGACACGGTGACGCAGGTGATCGAGCAGCAGATGAGCGGTCTCGACAACTTCCTGTACATGTCGTCGACGAGTGACGACTCGGGCAACGCGACGATCACGCTGACCTTCGCGCCGGGCACCAACGCCGACATCGCACAGGTCCAGGTGCAGAACAAGCTGTCGCTCGCGACGCCGGTTCTGCCGCAGGTCGTGCAGCAGCTCGGCCTGTCGGTGACGAAGTCGAGCAGCAGCTTCCTGCTGGTGCTCGCCTTCAACTCCGAAGACGGCAGCATGAACAAGTACGACCTCGCGAACTTCGTGGCGTCGCACGTGAAGGATCCGATCAGCCGGTTGAACGGCGTCGGTACCGTCACGCTGTTCGGCTCGCAGTACGCGATGCGGATCTGGCTCGACCCGAACCGCCTGACGAACTACGGCCTCACGCCGGTCGACGTGAGCTCCGCGATCACCGCGCAGAACGTGCAGATCGCGGGCGGCCAGATCGGCGGCACGCCGGCGAAGCCGGGTACCATGCTGCAGGCGACGATCACCGAATCGACGCTGCTGCAGACGCCCGAGCAGTTCGGCAACATCCTGCTGAAGGTCAACCAGGACGGCTCGCAGGTGCGCCTGAAGGACGTCGCGAAGCTTGAGCTCGGCGGCGAGAACTACAACTTCGACACGAAGTACAACGGTCAGCCGACCGCGGCACTCGGTATCCAGCTCGCGACCAACGCGAACGCGCTCGCGACCGCGAAGGCCGTGCGCGCGAAGATCGACGAGCTGGCACCGTTCTTCCCGCACGGCCTCGTCGTGAAGTATCCGTACGACACGACGCCGTTCGTGAAGCTGTCGATCGAGGAAGTGGTCAAGACGCTGCTCGAAGGTATCGTGCTGGTGTTCCTCGTGATGTATCTGTTCCTGCAGAACCTGCGGGCGACGATCATCCCGACGATCGCGGTGCCGGTCGTGCTGCTCGGCACGTTCGCAGTCATGTCGCTGGTGGGCTTCTCGATCAACACGCTGTCGATGTTCGGCCTCGTGCTCGCGATCGGCCTGCTGGTCGACGATGCGATCGTGGTGGTCGAGAACGTCGAGCGCGTGATGGCGGAAGAGGGCCTGTCACCGAAGGAGGCAACCCGCAAGGCGATGGGCCAGATCACCGGCGCACTCGTCGGCATCGCGCTCGTGCTGTCGGCCGTGTTCGTGCCGGTCGCGTTCTCCGGCGGTTCGGTCGGCGCGATCTATCGTCAGTTCTCGCTGACGATCGTGACGGCGATGGTGCTGTCGGTGCTCGTCGCGTTGATTCTGACGCCGGCACTGTGCGCGACGATCCTGAAGCCGATCCCGCAAGGGCATCACGAAGAGAAGAAGGGTTTCTTCGGCTGGTTCAACCGCACGTTCAACAACAGCCGCGACAAGTACCACGTCGGCGTGCATCACGTGATCAAGCGCTCGGGCCGCTGGCTCATCATCTACCTGGCCGTGATCGTCGGGGTCGGCCTGCTGTTCGTGCGCCTGCCGAAGTCGTTCCTGCCCGATGAAGACCAGGGCCTGATGTTCGTGATCGTGCAGACGCCGTCGGGTTCGACGCAGGAAACGACCGCGAAGACGCTGGCGAACATTTCCGACTACCTGCTGAAGGACGAGAAGGAAATCGTCGAATCGGCGTTCACGGTCAACGGCTTCAGCTTCGCGGGTCGCGGCCAGAACTCCGGTCTTGTGTTCGTGCGTCTGAAGGACTACTCGCAGCGTCAGCATGCAAACCAGAAGGTGCAGGCACTGATCGGCCGGATGTTCGGGCGCTATGCGGGCTACAAGGACGCGATCGTGATCCCGTTCAACCCGCCGTCGATTCCTGAACTCGGTACGGCCGCCGGCTTCGACTTCGAGCTGACGGACAACGCCGGTCTCGGCCACGATGCGCTGATGGCCGCGCGTAACCAGTTGCTCGGGATGGCCTCGAAGGATCCGACGCTGCAGGGCGTGCGCCCGAACGGCCTGAACGACACGCCGCAGTACAAGGTCGACATCGACCGCGAGAAGGCGAATGCGCTCGGCGTGACGGCGGATGCGATCGACCAGACGTTCTCGATCGCATGGGCGTCGAAGTACGTGAACAACTTCCTCGACACCGATGGCCGGATCAAGAAGGTCTACGTACAGGCCGATGCGCCGTTCCGGATGACGCCGGACGACATGAACATCTGGTACGTGCGCAACGGGTCGGGCGGGATGGTGCCGTTCAGCGCGTTCGCGACCGGTCACTGGACGTACGGTTCGCCGAAGCTCGAGCGTTATAACGGCGTCTCGGCGATGGAAATCCAGGGTCAGGCCGCACCGGGCAAGTCGACCGGTCAGGCGATGACCGCGATGGAAGGGCTCGCGAAGAAGCTGCCGGTCGGTATCGGCTATTCGTGGACCGGCCTGTCGTTCCAGGAAATCCAGTCCGGTTCGCAGGCGCCGATCCTGTACGCGATCTCGATCCTCGTCGTGTTCCTGTGTCTCGCGGCGCTGTATGAAAGCTGGTCGATCCCGTTCTCGGTGATCATGGTGGTGCCGCTCGGCGTGATCGGTGCACTGCTCGCGGCGACGATGCGCGGCCTCGAGAACGACGTGTACTTCCAGGTCGGCCTGTTGACCACCGTGGGCTTGTCGGCGAAGAACGCGATCCTGATCGTCGAGTTCGCGCGCGAGTTGCAGGTGACGGAGAAGATGGGGCCGGTCGAGGCCGCACTGGAAGCGGCGCGCCAGCGGCTGCGCCCGATCCTGATGACGTCGATGGCGTTCATTCTCGGCGTGATGCCGCTCGCGATCAGCAACGGCGCGGGCTCGGGGAGCCAGCACGCGATCGGCACGGGCGTGATCGGCGGGATGATCACGGCGACGTTCCTCGCGATCTTCCTGATCCCGATGTTCTTCGTGAAGGTCCGCGCGATCTTCAGCGGCGAACGGGAAGATGCCGACGAGGCATTGCGCCTGGCTCAGGAGCACGCGAAGCACGAAGAGAAGCCGGGCAACGGCGACGAAGGCAACAAGGGACAGTGATGATGCAAAAACACGCTTTGACTGCAATCGCGGTCGCGCTCTTTGCCACGGGCTGCACGATGGCGCCGCATTACAAGCGGCCCGACGCACCCGTCGCACAGGCGTACCCGGCCGGCGGCGTCTACGCGACGCAGCCGGGCGCTGCCGGCGCGCGCAGCGCGAACGGCCAGGCGGCGACCGCCATCGGCTGGCGCGAATTCTTCGTCGATCCGCGCCTGCAGCGGCTGATCGAGATCGCGCTGAAGAACAACCGCGACCTGCGCGTGTCGGTGCTGAACATCGAGGCGGCGCGCGCGCAGTACCAGATCACGCGCGCGGGCCTGTTCCCGACGCTCGACGCCACGGGTACGGGCAGCATCCAGCGTTTCCCGGCCGGCGTGTCGTCGACGCAGGCGCCGTTGATCTCGCGCAGCTACAACGTCGGGCTTTCCGCGTCGTGGGAGCTCGACCTGTTCGGCCGCGTGCAGAGCCTGAAGGACCAGGCGCTCGCGCAGTACCTGTCGACCGCGTACGCGCGGCAGGCGTCGGAAATCTCGCTGGTGTCGCAGGTGGCTGACCAGTACCTGACGCTGCTGTCGACCGACGACCTGCTGAAGGTCACGGAGAACACGCTGAAGACCGCGCAGGCGTCGTACGACCTGACGAAGCTGCAGTTCGACAACGGCACGGGCTCCGAGCTCGAGCTGCGTCAGGCGCAGACCGTCGTCGAGACGGCGCTCGCGAACCAGCAGGCGCAGGCGCGTGCGCGTGCGCAGGCGCTGAACGCGCTGGTGCTGCTGATCGGCGAGCCGCTGCCGGACGACCTGCCGCCGGGCATGCCGCTCGACGCGCAGAACCTGCTGACGGACGTGCCGGCCGGGTTGCCGTCGGACCTGCTGACGCGTCGTCCGGACGTGATGCAGGCCGAGCAGACGCTGCTGGCCGCGAACGCGAACATCGGCGCGGCGCGCGCGGCGTTCTTCCCGAAGATCTCGCTGACGGCGGCGTTCGGCACCGCGAGCCCGACGCTCGGCGGCCTGTTCAAGGCCGGCACGGCAGCGTGGTCGTTTGCGCCGAGTATTGCGGTGCCGATCTTCGAGGGCGGTTCGAACATCGCCAATCTCGATCTCGCGCACGTGCAGAAGCGCATCGAGATCGCGAACTACGAGAAGGCGATCCAGTCGGCATTCCGCGAAGTGTCGGACGGGCTGGCTGCACGCGGCACGTACGACCAGCAGATCGCCGCGCTCGAGCGCAACGAGCATGCGCAGCAGCGGCGCTTCGACCTGTCGGACCTGCGTTACAAGAACGGCGTCGACAGCTACCTGTCGGTGCTGACCGCGCAGACGGACCTGTACTCCGCGCAGCAGACGCTCATCAGTGCGCGTCTGGCGCGCTGGACGAACCTCGTCACGCTGTACCGCGCACTGGGTGGCGGCTGGATCCAGCAGGCCGGCGAGACGCCGCGCGCGCCGGACGCGCCGGTCGACTACGACAAGGCGGCAGCGCCTGCGCCCGCGTCGGCAGCGGCAACCAACGGGTAAGCGCGAAGCAGCGCGGGAGCGGGCGACCGCTCCTGTCCGTCGAACCGGCGGTATGCGCAAACGTCAACGCCACGGACGAAAGTCCGTGGCGTTTTTTTTGTGCCCGAGCCGACGCGCCGGTCGATGTGTTTCATCGCATCGGCTTCCCGGCAACCATGCCCGGTGCGGCGGGTCCGGTCACGCAGTTCGTTGCGCGACGCCGATCGACGCGGCTCAACGCACGCAGGTACACTCGCTGCATGAAAACGCCCCGAATCATCCTGCTCAACGGCGTGGGAAGCTCAGGCAAGACGTCTCTCGCGCATGCGCTCCAGGCCATGCTGGACACCCCGTTCCTGCATGTCCAGATGGATGCGTTTCTCGGCATGCTGCCCGCGCGTTACCTGAACGATGCGGACGGATTCACCTTTTCGTCGTTCATCGAGGACGGCAAGGATGTCGTATCGATAAGTAGCGGGCCGGTTACCCGGCGAGCGATGCAGGGGATGCGACACGCCGTCGTCGCGCTGGCGAACCAGGGAAACCATCTGATTGTCGACGACGTTCTGCTGGGCGACGAGAAAGCGGAATACGCCCGTTTGCTGGCGCCGTTTACGGTCAGCATGGTCGGCGTCCACTGTCCGCTGGAGGTCCTCGAGGAAAGGGAGCGGCAACGGGGCGATCGTGTCGCGGGGCTGGCGCGCTGGCAGTACGACCGGGTGCACGCGGGCGTCACCTATGACGTGACTGTCGACACCAGCAAGGCCACGCCGGAAGCCTGCGCGCGACAGGTCGCGCTGGCGCTGGCGCTGCACGGGAGCTGATGCCGGGTTGCTCCTGAAACACCCGCCCGCGCAGCAAGGGCGCCGTTGCCGCGATGGTCCCGCCAAGCAAAACGCCACGGCATGCCGCGGCGTTGTTCGTTACCGCGTTGCGCCGTCGTCCGGCGCGGCGCGATCAGTGGTGCACGTCGGCGGGACGCCCGTCGAAGTCGTGTCCGGCGCGGCGGATGTCGCAGCGCGCATCCTTTTCGCCTTTCACGCCGTTGAACACGATGTTCAGGATCACGGACGTTACCGATGCCAGCAGGATGCCGCTGTGCAGGATCGGTGCGAGCGCGGGCGGCAGCTTCGAGAAGAAGTGCGGCGACACGACCGGCACGAGGCCCATGCCGATGCTCACGGCGACGATGAACAGGTTGTGGCTGTTGTTCACGAAGTCGACCTTCGACAGCACCTTGATGCCGTTCGCCGCCACCATCCCGAACATCACGATGCCTGCGCCGCCGAGCACGAACGGCGGCACCGACGCGACGACCTGCGCCATCTTCGGGAACAGGCCGAGCAGCACGAGGATCACGCCGCCCGTTGCACACACGAACCGGCTCTTCACGCCCGTCACGCCGATCAGGCCGACGTTCTGCGAGAACGACGTATGCGGGAACGAGTTGAAGATGCCGCCGATCAGCGTGCCGAGGCCGTCGACGCGCAGGCCGCGCACGAGGCGATCCTGGTCGACCGGACGATCGACCATGTCGCCGACCGCGAGGAACATGCCGGTCGATTCGATGAACGTGACGAACATCACGGTGACCATCGTCGCGATCGACAGCGGGTCGAAGTGCGGCCAGCCGAAGTGGAACGGCATCACGAAGCCGACCCACGGCGCGAGCGACACGCCTTCCGTGTTGACGCGGCCGATCGCGAACGCGATCGCGAAGCCGGCGACGATGCCGAGCAGCACCGAGATGTTCGCGATGAAGCCGCGGCCGAACTTGTTGATCAGCAGGATCAGCATGAGCACGAGCAGCGACAGGCCGAGATAGACGGGGCTGCCGTATTCCGGGTTGCCGACGCCGCCGGCCGCCCAGTTGATGCCGACCTCCATCAGCGACAGCCCGATCACGGCAATCACGGTGCCGACGACCACCGGCGGGAAGAACCGCAACAGCTTGCCGATCATCGGCGCCAGCACGATGCCGATGATGCCGGCCGCGATGGTCGAGCCGAAGATGTCGAGAATGCCGAGGCCGGGGTTCGTGCCGATCGCGATCATCGGGCCGACTGCCGCGAACGTGCAGCCCATGATGACGGGCAGGCGGATCCCGAAGATCCACAGGCCCAGCGTCTGGATCAGCGTCGCGATGCCGCACGAAAACAGATCGGCGCTGATCAGGAACGCGATCTGGTCTTTCGGCAGCTTGAGCGCGCCGCCAACGATAAGCGGCACGGCGACAGCGCCGGCGTACATGACGAGGACGTGTTGCAGGCCAAGCGTTACCAGCTTGCCGGTCGGCAGCACCTCATCGCACGGATGGACCGTGTTCGATTGCATCTGTCTCACTCCATGATCTTGTTTTCGGGGTGATACGAAGTTATGCGGAATGAATCCGCGCAACAAGAGCGCTGGGTACTATTCCGTTCTTTGCTGGTTCGATATGCCAATTCGGCATGCAACAGGGTGTCGATCATCGGGAAACTGCCGCAGGAGTGAGGTTCCCCGGTTTTATAGCCCTTCAAAATAGCGCCGGCCCCCGTGCCAAATATCGGCTGGTTTATGGTGTGTATCGGGAAGGGCGCATAGTGGCAAAAAGGGGTGTCGAAAAATCGCGCCGGGTTAACCCGCGAACGGCCGCTTTTGCACGCAAGGTGCAGCCCGGTGAAACCCGGCGGCCGACCGCGGCTTTCCTGCATCGCATGACGCTGCGCCGACCGCAAAAGCCGGGGCGCGCATCGCGATCCCGTTATCATCGACATCCGTTCATTCGAATTCACCGTCACGTCATGCGCCTGCTCGGAATCGACCTCGGCACCGGCTCCGTCAAACTCGTCACGCTCGATGCCGATGGCGTCGAGCGCGCGGTCGCGAGCGAACCCTATGCGTTGTCGTCGCCGCAGCCCGGCTGGGCCGAGATTGCGCCCGACGCGTGGTGGCAGGCGCTCGTGCGCGCGGCCGCGCGGCTGCCGGCCGGCGAGCGCGCGCAGGTCGTGGCGATCGGCTTCTCCGGCCAGATGCATGGCGTCGTGCTGATCGATGCGGACGGGCAGCCGGTGCGGCCCGCGCTGCTGTGGCCCGACACGCGCGCGGTGCACGAAGCGGACGCGGCCGGCTGGCCCGGCGCCGGATTGCCCGTCGCGGGAACGCCCGCCGCTCCGAACCCGGTCGCGCCGGGGATGGCGGGCCCGCTGTTGCGCTGGCTGGCCGCGCACGAACCCGCTGCGCTGCGCGCCGCGCGCTGGGCCGTGCAGCCGAAGGACTGGTTGCGCATCGCGCTCGGCGGCGACGTTGCCGCCGATCCGAGCGATGCGTGCGCGACCGCGCTCGCGACGCCCGACGGTGCATGGGATACGCCATTGATCGACGCGCTCGGCTTGCCGACCGACCGGTTTGCGCCGGTCCTTGCGTCGACTGCGCGCTGCGGCGTACTCGGCGCGCAGGCGGCCGCGGCGCTCGGCCTGCCTGCCGGCGTGCCGCTGGCGACGGGCGCGGCCGACACCGCATGCGCGGCGCTCGGCAGCGGGCTCGCTGCGGCCGGCGACGCGCTGCTGACGACGGGCAGCGGCGGGCAGATCGTCGTGCTCGCGGATGCGCTGCCGCCCGCGCGGCGCGGGCTGCATCGCTATCGCGCGGCGGCCGGCGGCGGTTATTACACGATGGCCGCGATGCAGAACGTCGGGCTCGCGCTCGAAGCCGTGCGCGGCTGGCTCGGCTATTCGGGATGGGCGGATGCGTATGACGATGCGTTCGCGCAACCGGCTTCCGAGCGGTTGTGTTTCCTGCCCTACCTGACCGGCGAGCGTTCGCCGTGGATGAACCCCGATGCGCGCGGCGGCTGGCTCGGCCTCGGGCTCGGCGACACGCGCGGCGCGATGATGCGCGCCGCGTTCGAAGGCGTCGCGTTCGCGTTGCGCGCGGGGCTCGATGCGATCCGCGATGCGGATCGTCGCGACCCGGTGACGACGCTGCGTCTCGCGGGCGGCGGCTCGGTCGATCCGCGCTGGCGCCAGTTGCTTGCCGATGCGCTCGGCGCGGCGCTGCACGCGATCGATTGCCCGAATGCCGCGACGCGCGGCGCCGCGCTGCTCGCGGGCGTCGCGATCGGACACTGGCGCGACGATGCGTTGCACGCGCTGGCGCCGGCCGCATCGCCGGTCGCCGCGCCGCGCGACGATCGCCTGCTGGCCGCGCGCCACGCACGCTTCGTCGATCTGTACGCGCGCACGGATGCATGGTTCACGACGGGCGTTTAAACTCGGACACTTGTTCTTTTGCGTCAGCGATGACGCATCGTGGCAAGCCGGCGACCGATTCCCGCACGCGGTGCGCGGCGGGACCGGCCATCATGGCGAGCACGAGATGCTTTTGCCGTGTCGCACGCGAGGTCGGGCGGCATGGTTTCGACCGCTTTGAACGGGGCCCGGTGCGAAGCATGGGACCGGATGCAAGGCGTGGGGCCGGAGTCGGTGCTGAAGCACCGGCTCCGGCCGACACCAGTGTTGAAGCACTGACCCCGGGCGATACAGGCGCTGCAGCGCCATCCCGGGGCGACCCAATTGACAGACAGGAGTGACGCGATGAAAACGAAAGCCGCGATTGCATGGAAGGCGGGCGCACCGCTGACGATCGAGGAAGTCGATCTCGAAGGGCCGCGCGCCGGCGAAGTGCTGATCGAAGTGAAGGCGACGGGCATCTGCCACACCGACTACTACACGCTGTCGGGTGCCGATCCGGAAGGCATCTTCCCGGCGATCCTCGGCCATGAAGGCGCGGGCGTGGTGGTCGACGTCGGCCCGGGCGTCGGCACCGTGAGGAAGGGCGACCACGTGATTCCGCTCTACACGCCGGAATGCCGCGAGTGCAAGTTCTGCCTGTCGCGCAAGACCAACCTGTGCCAGAAGATCCGCGCGACGCAGGGCAAGGGCCTGATGCCCGACGCGACGTCGCGCTTCTCGCTCGACGGCAAGCCGCTGTTCCACTACATGGGCACGTCGACGTTCTCGAACTACATCGTCGTGCCGGAGATCGCGGTCGCGAAGGTGCGCGAGGACGCGCCGTTCGACAAGATCTGCTACATCGGCTGCGGCGTGACGACGGGCGTCGGCGCGGTCGTCTACTCGGCGAAGGTCGAGGCCGGTGCGAACGTCGTCGTGTTCGGCCTCGGCGGGATCGGCCTGAACGTGATCCAGGGCGCGAAGATGGTCGGCGCGGACAAGATCATCGGCGTCGACATCAACCCGAAGCGCGTCGAGCTCGCGAAGAAGTTCGGGATGACGCACTTCATCAACCCGAACGAAGTCGAGAACGTCGTCGACCACATCGTGCAGCTGACCGACGGCGGCGCCGACTACTCGTTCGAATGCGTCGGCAACGTGAAGCTGATGCGCCAGGCGCTCGAGTGCACGCACAAGGGCTGGGGCCAGTCGTTCATCATCGGCGTGGCCGCGGCCGGCGAGGAAATCAGCACGCGTCCGTTCCAGCTGGTGACGGGCCGCGAGTGGAAGGGCTCGGCGTTCGGCGGCGCGCGCGGCCGCACCGACGTGCCGAAGATCGTCGACTGGTACATGGAAGGCAAGATCAACATCGACGACCTGATCACGCACACGCTGCCGCTCGAGCGGATCAACGAAGGCTTCGACCTGATGAAGCAGGGCGAGTCGATCCGCTCGGTCGTGCTGTACTGACCGGGAGCGCACCGTCATGCTCGAACTCGTTTCCTCGCATGCGTGCCACGGCGGCGAGCAGCGCTTCTACCGTCACGATTCGGCGGCGATCGGGCTGCCGATGAAGTTCTCGGTATACCTGCCGCCGCAGGCCGCGCACGGCCGCGTGCCGGCGCTGTTCTATCTCGCGGGGCTGACCTGCACCGACGAGACGTTCGCGATCAAGGCCGGCGCGCAGCAATATGCGGCGCAGCACGGCGTCGCGCTCGTGATGCCCGATACGAGCCCGCGCGGCGCGGGCGTGTCGGGCGAGACCGATGCATGGGACTTCGGGGTCGGCGCGGGCTTCTACGTCGATGCGACCGAAGCGCCGTGGTCCGCGCATTACCGGATGGAGTCGTACGTGACGGGCGAGCTGCGCGAACTCGTCGCGGCCGAGCTGCCGATCGACGGCGCGCGGCTCGGGATCTTCGGTCACTCGATGGGCGGCCACGGTGCGCTGACGCTCGCGTTGCGCCATCCCGGCCTGTACCGGTCGGTGTCGGCGTTCGCGCCGATCGCCGCGCCGACGCGCTGCCCGTGGGGCGAGAAGGCGTTCTCGGGTTATCTCGGCGACGATCGCGACACGTGGAAGGCGCACGACGCGAGCGAACTCGTTGCGCGCGCCGATGCGCCGAAGTTCGCGGACGGCATCCTGGTCGACCAGGGCCTCGCCGATCAATTCCTTGCGAACCAGCTGAACCCCGACGTGTTCGAAGCCGCATGCGCGAAGGCCGGTCAGCCGCTGACGCTGCGCCGTCATGCGGGCTACGACCACGGGTACTACTTCATCTCGACGTTCATCGCCGATCACATCGCGCATCACGCGCGCGTGCTTGCACGATGAGCGGGAAGGGAAGCAGGTAACGCACGCATTGCTGCACGCGATCGCGGGCGCATAAAAAAACGCCGGCGCTGCCCTCGGGCACGCCGGCGTTTTCTTTTGGCATCGAGCGGCGATCAGTGGCGCCGCAACAGGCTCGCGCCGTACACGAGCGCGGACAGCGCGGTGATCCAGAAGCTCGTCGGCCAGTCGGTGTGATAGGCGAGCGTGATACCGGCCCACGCTTCGAACAGCGCGAACAGCGCGGCGAGCAGCACGCCCGTCGACAGCCGCGTCGACACGTTCTGCGCGGCCGCCGCCGGCCCGACCAGCAGCGTGAACACGAGCAGCACGCCGACGATCTGCGTCGCCGCGGCCACTGCGAGCGCGCACACCGCGAGGAACAGCATCGACACCGTGCGCAGCGACACGCCCTTGGCTTCGGCCAGTTCGGGCTGCAGCGACGCGAACAGCAGCGGCCGCGCGATCAGCGCGAGCGCGGCGAGGCTCACCGCGCCGATGCCGGCCAGCACCGCAAGCGTGTCGTGGTTGACCGCGAGCACGTTGCCGAACAGCAGCGCGGTCACCTGGGTCGCGAACGACGTATAGAAATGCAGGAACAGCAGGCCGAAGCCGAGCGCGCCCGACAGGATCACGCCGATCGCGACGTCGCGTCCCGCGAGCCGTTCGCCGAGCGCGCCCATCCCGATCCCGGCCGCGAGCGTGAAGCCGACCATCCCCCAGATCGGCGAGATGCCGAGCAGCACCGCGCCCGTCGCGCCGGTGAAGCCGACGTGCGACAGCGCATGGCCGGCGAAGGTCTGCCCGCGCAGCACCAGGAAGTAGCCGACGATGCCCGCGAGCACCGCGACGATGCCCGACGCCGCGAAGGCGTTGATCATGAAGTCGTATTCAAACATCGTGCGAATGCCCGGGATGAGCGTGTCCGTGGTGGTGATGGCCGTGTCCGCCGCCGCCGTGCGAGTGGCCGTCGTCGTCCTCGTGTTCGTGGTCGTGCTTCTCGATCTCGACGTCGCCCGACATCACGAAGATCTTGCCGTTCACGCGCATCACGTCGATCGGCGACCCGTAGAGCCGCGACAGCACGGGCTTCGTGATCACCTCGTCGACGGTGCCGAGCGCCGCGACGCCGTTGCCGAGATACAGCACGCGATCGAGCGCGTTCAGCAGCGGGTTCAGTTCGTGCGCGGAGAACAGCACGGTGATGCCGAGCTCGCGCTGCACGTTGCGCACGAGTTCGACCACGCCGCGCTGGTGGTTCGGGTCGAGGCTGATCAGCGGTTCGTCGAGCAGCAGCAGCTTCGGGCTGCCGAGCAGGCACTGCGCGAGCAGCAGGCGCTGCCGCTCGCCGCCCGACAGTTCCGACAGCGGCCGGCGCGCGAGCGACGGGCCGCCGACGAGGTCGAGCACGCGGTCGACGTCGCGGCGCGTTGCCGCGTTCGTGTGCGGCAGCCCCCAGCGGTGGCCGTCGGCGGCCATCGCGACGAAGTCGTAGCCGCGCATCCGGCGGTTCGCGAGGCCGCTCCTGATTTGCGGCATGTAGCCGATCGACGCGTTGCCGCGCACGACCGGCACGCCGCCGACCGACAGCGTGCCGGCCGAGACGGGCACGAGGCCGAGCACCGCGCGCATCAGCGTCGTCTTGCCCGCGCCGTTCGGCCCGAGCACGCCGACGAATTCGCCGGGTTCGATCGAGAAGCTGACGTCGCGCAGGATCGTGCGTCCGCCCAGTTCGAGCGTGACGCGATCGACTGCGAGTGCGTGGGGAGTGGCGGTCATGTCGTTACGGTCGCTTATTTCTTGCCGGCGGAAAGCGCGGCGGAGAGCGCGTCGAGCTGGCCGGCCATCCATTGCTGAAAGGTCTTGCCGGCCGGCTGCGTCTCGGTGACGCTGACGCTCGGCACGCCGCCGTCGCGCGCGATCTTCAGCATGCGCTTGGTCATCGGCGCTTCGGCCTGGCTGTTGTAGATCAGCACGCGCACCTGCTTCTTGCGCAGGTCGTTCTCGAACGCGGCGACGTCCTGCGCGCTCGCCTCGGTGTCGTTCATCGTCGCGAGCTGGAAGCGCTGGTTGCGCATGTCGAGCCCGATCGCGTCGGCCATGTAGCCGAACACGGGCTCGGTGGCCGTCACCGGCACGCCCTTGTACTGCGCGCGCAGCGCGGCGACCTTGTCGTCGACGGGCTTCAGCGACGCGACGAACTTCTGCAGGTTCGCGTCGTAGTCGGCCTTGTTCGCCGGGTCGGCGCGGCCGAGCTCGGCGGCGATCGCGCGCGCGGCGGCCGGCATCGTCGCCGGGTCGTACCACAAGTGCGGGTTGTCGCCGGCCTTCTTGCCGACGAGATCGGCGACGACGATCGTCGCGCGCTTCGCCTGCTTCGACGCGCCGAGCAGCTTGCCCATCCACGGATCGTAGTCGGCGCCGTTGTAGATCACGACCTGCGCGTGCTGCAGTGCGCGAGCGGTCTTCGGGCTCG